>JAKFEI010000177.1:0-6691 GCA_036675765.1 Nocardioides sp.
CCCCACTGGTCGAAGCTGTCGATGCCCCAGACGACGCCCTGGACGAACGTGATGTGTTCGTAGAGGGCGATCAGCTGGCCGAGCACCGACGGGGTGAGGGCTGGCGCCATGATCGACGTCGTGGGCCGGTTCCCTGGGAACACCCGGGCCGGGACGATGGACTCGGCGGTGCCCTCGGCTCGGACCTCGTCGGCCGTCTTGCCGAACGCCAGTGCCTTGGTCTGGGCGAAGAAGTTCGCGAGCAGCAGTTCGTGCACGTCCGTGGAACCGTCCACCAGCGGTGAGGTGGGCGTGGCGAACGCGATGAAGTCGGCCGGGATCAATCGGGTGCCCTGATGGATCAGTTGGTAGAACGCGTGCTGGCCGTTGGTGCCGGGCTCGCCCCAGAACACCTCGCCGGTCTCGGTGGTGACAGGGGTGCCGTCCCACCGCACGCTCTTGCCGTTGGACTCCATCGTCAGTTGCTGGAGGTACGCGGCGAAACGGTGCAGGGACTGCGCATAGGGGAGCACGGCGTGCGTCTGTGCCCCGAGGAAGTTGACGTACCAGACGTTCAACAACCCCATCAGGACAGGCACGTTCGCATCGAGCGGAGCGTTCTGGAAGTGCTCGTCGACGGCATGGAAACCGGCAAGGAACTCCTCGAACCGCTTCGGTCCGATCGCGATCACCAGGGAGGTGCCGATGGCGGAGTCGACGGAGTAGCGGCCGCCGACCCAGTCCCAGAAGCCGAAGGCGTTGGTCGGGTCGATCCCGAAGGCAGCAACCTTCTCGAGCGCGGTGGACACGGCGACGAAGTGGCGGGCGATCGCGGCCTTTGCCTCGGGTGCCTCGGCGTCAGCCGTTTCGATGACACCGGCCGCGAGCAGGCCCTCCAGCAACCAGCTGCGGCACAGGCGCGCGTTGGTCAGTGTCTCGAGGGTGCCGAAGGTCTTGCTCGACACGACGAACAACGTGGTCGCGGGATCGAGGCCGGCGAGCGTCTCGGCCGCATCGGTCGGGTCGATGTTGCTGATGAAGCGGCACTCGAGGCCAGGCTGGACGTACGGCTTGAGCGCTTCGTAGGCCATCACCGGTCCGAGGTCGGACCCGCCGATGCCGATGTTGACGACCGTCGTGATGGCTGCACCGGTGACTCCGCGCCAGGTGCCGGAACGGACGTCGTTGGCGAAAGCGTAAACACGTCCGAGGACCTCGTGGACGTCGTCGACGACGTCGTGACCACCGATCTCCAGGTCGGCGTCGACGGGTTGCCGCAAGGCGGTGTGCAGGACGGCCCGGTCCTCGGAGACGTTGATGTGGTCTCCGCGGAACATGGCGTCGCGTCGCCCCGAGAGGCCCACCTCGTCGGCCAGCGCCAGCAAGGCCGCCAGGATGTCGTCGTCAACGAGGTTCTTGGAGAGGTCGACCAGCAGGTCTCCCGCGGTATGGGTGAGCCCTGCAGCGCGCCCGGGATCCGCGAACAGCTCACGGAGCGGGGTCTGCCAGGACCCGTCGTCGCCGCGGTGGGCGTCGGCGAGCTTCTGCAGTCGTGCCCACGCGGACGTCGTCGTGGGGTCGACGGGAGCAGCGTTCTGCGGCTCAGCCACCGGTCAGGCTCCCGCCTTGGCCATCTGCGCCTCGACGGTCTCGATCAGTTCGGTCCAGGAGACCTTGAACTTGTCGACACCCTCGGTCTCGAGCACGGTGAAGACGTCGTCGAGATCAATGCCGACGGCGACGAGCTGGTCGAACACCGACTGCGCGTCGGCGGCCTTGCCGGTCACGGCGTCGCCACCGTTGTCGCTGACCAGCTCGCCGTGGTCGGCGAACGCCAGCAGCGTCTTCTCCGGCATCGTGTTCACGGTGTTCGCGACGACGAGGTCGGTGACGTAGAGGGTGTCGGAGTAGTTCGGGTTCTTCACGCCGGTGGAGGCCCACAGCGGCCGCTGGGCGTTGGCCCCGGCTGCGGCGAGCGCCTGCCAGCGATCGGACGCCAGGACGCCCTCGTAGGCGGCATAGGCCAGACGGGCGTTCGCGACAGCGGCCTTGCCGCGCAGCGCGAGGGCCTCGTCGGTACCGATCTTGTCGAGGCGCGCGTCGATCTCGCTGTCGACCCGGGAGACGAAGAACGACGCCACCGACCGGATGGTCGAGAGGTCGATGCCGGCGGCCTGCGCCTGCTCGAGCCCGGCGACGTAGGCGTCCATGACCGCCTGGTAGCGCTCGGTCGAGAAGATCAGGGTGACGTTGACGCTGATACCGGCGGCGATGACCTCGGTGATCGCGGGGAGGCCCTCGACGGTCGCGGGGATCTTGATCAGGGCGTTGGGGCGGTCCACCGCGGCCCACAGCGCCTTCGCCGAGGCGACCGTCGCTGACGTGTCGTTGGCGAGGGTCGGCTCGACCTCGATCGACACACGGCCGTCGTCGGCCGTCGCAGCGGCAACGGGGGCGAGCACGTCGCACGCATTGCGGACGTCGTCGGTGGTCAGCGCGAAGATCACGGCGTCGGCCGTGGCACCTTCGGCGACGAGCGTGCGGACCTGGTCGTCGTACCGCTCCCCGTTGGCGATCGCGCCGGCGAAGATCGTGGGGTTGGTGGTGACACCGACCACCGACTTCTCGGCGACGAGCGCTGCCAGGTTGCCGGTCTCGATGCGTTCGCGGGACAGGTCGTCCAACCAGATGGACACCCCCGCGTCAGCGAGGGCCTTCAGTCGATCACTCATGGATCCTCCTCGAGAGGTGCTGGGGTGCTGCTGGGGTACGACGAGTGGTGCGGTCAGGCTCCGGCGGCGGCGATGCTGTCCCGCGCGGCCGCGACGACCGCTTCGGGCGTGAAGCCGAACTCACGGAACAGCGTGCCCGCGTCGGCGCTCGCACCGTAGTGGTCGATGCTGACGATCCGTCCGGCATCGCCGACGTACTCGCGCCAGCCCTGCTTCACGCCGGCCTCGACCGAGACGCGGGCCTTGACCGTCGGCGGGATCACCGAGTCGCGGTACGCCTGGGTCTGCGCCTCGAACCACTCGAGGCAGGGGAGTGACACGACCCGGGCGTTGATGCCGTCGGCCGCGAGCTTCTCACGCGCGGTGACCGCGAGCTGCACCTCTGACCCGGTCGCCAACAACACGACATCGGGCTCACCGCCGTCCGCGTCGATGAGGACGTAGCCACCCTTGGCGACACCGTCGGTCGAAGCGAAGCCGCCCTCGCCGCGGGGGAAGGTCGGCACGTTCTGTCGGCTCAGGATGAGGCCGGCCGGGCGGTCGGTGTTGCGCAGCACCTGCAGCCAGGCCGCTGCGGTCTCGTTGGCGTCGGCCGGGCGGACGATGTCGATGCCCGGCATCGCGCGCAACGAGGCGACGTGCTCGATGGGCTGGTGGGTCGGGCCGTCCTCGCCGAGGCCGATCGAGTCGTGGGTCCAGACGTAGATGACCGGCGCGTGCATGAGCGCTGCGACCCGGACCGAGCCACGCATGTAGTCGGAGAAGGTGAGGAAGGTGCCACCGAACACGCGCGTGCCGCCGTGGACGGCGATCCCGTTCATGATCGCGCCCATGCCGTGCTCACGGATGCCGAAGTGCAGGACACGTCCCTGGTAGGGGTCGCCCTGCCACTCCTCGACCGAACGGTCGACGGGAAGGAAGGACGGGGCGTCCTTGATCGTGGTGTTGTTGGAGCCGGCGAGGTCGGCGGAACCGCCCCAGAGCTCGGGCATGATCGGGGCAATCGCGTTGATGACCTTGCCCGACGCCGCACGAGTGGCAACGCCCTTGGGGTCGGCCTCGAACGTCGGGATGACGGCCTCGATGCCGTCCGGGAGACGGCGCCCCTTCATGCGGTGCAGCAGGGCAGCACCCTCGGGGTTCGCGGCGACCCAGGCGGAGTACTGCTCGTCCCAGTCGGCGGCCCACTGCTTACCGCGGGCGACCAGGGAACGGGTGTGCTCCAGGACGTCCGCGGGCACCTCGAAGTCGGCGTTCGGGTCGAAGCCGAGCACGTTCTTCGTGGCGGCGACCTCGGCCGCGCCGAGTGCGGATCCGTGGGCGGCCTCGGTGTTCTGGGCGCTGGGGGCAGGCCAGGCGATCACCGTCTTGAGGACGATGATCGACGGCTTGTCGGTGACGGCGTCGGCGGCCTTGATGGCGTCGTACAACGCCGGGACGTCCTCCGCGTAGTGCGCGAGGTCGGAGTGGTCGTTGCCCGTCCAGTCGACCGTCTGCACGTGCCAGCCGTAGGCCTCGTAGCGCTGGGCGACGTCCTCGTTGAAGGCGATGTGGGTGTCGCCCTCGATCGAGATCCGGTTGGCGTCGTAGATCACCGTCAGGTTGCCGAGCTCCTGCGTACCGGCGATCGAGGACGCCTCGCTGCTGACGCCCTCCTCCAGGTCACCGTCGGAGGCGATGACGTAGACGTTGTGGTCGAAGATCGAGGGACCGTCGCCGGCCTCCGGGTCGAGCAGGCCGCGCTCGCGGCGCGCCGCCATGGCCATCCCGACCGCGTTGGCCAGACCCTGGCCGAGCGGGCCCGTCGTGACCTCGACGCCAGCCGTGTGGCCGAACTCCGGGTGGCCCGGCGTCTTGCTGCCCCACGTGCGCAGCGCCTTCAGGTCATCGAGCTCGAGGCCGAAGCCGCCGAGGTACAGCTGGGTGTAGAGCGTGATCGACGAGTGACCGCAGGACAGGACGAACCGGTCGCGGGCGGCCCAGTCGGGGTCGGCCGGGTCATGGCGCATGACCTTCTGGAACAGCAGGTACGCCGCAGGCGCCAGACTCATGGCGGTGCCCGGGTGGCCGTTGCCGACCTTCTGGACAGAGTCCATTGCCAGCACTCGTGCCGTGTCGACGGCCTTGCGGTCGAGATCGGTCCACACCAACTCCGGGATCATGTGTCCGAGCCTACCCAGCCCGGGTGGACCGCCGACACTGGCTCGGTGCCAGCACATCGGCTCGCTCGGGCTACACTCAGACCGCTTTCGATCCCCTGCCCGCGAGGATTTCCGTGACGTACGTCGACCCGACCAGCCCCGAGCTGCTCGCTGACGACGGACGGCCCGTGGCAGGTGAGGCGAAGGCCACGGCGCGCGATGTGTTGATGGCGTACGTCGGCCTCACCAAGCCGCGCGTGATCGAGCTGTTGCTCCTGACGACCGTGCCGATGATGTTCTTCGCCGCCGGTGGCGTGCCGCCGCTCGGCCTCGTCGTCGCCACCGTCATTGGTGGAACGCTGTCGGCCGGATCCGCATCGGTCTTCAACTGCGTCTACGACCGCGACATCGACGAGCAGATGCGGCGCACGCGGCGCCGGGCGCTCCCGCGCCACATCGTGACGCCGCGCGCTGCGCTGGTGTTCGGCCTGGTGCTCGGGGTGCTGTCGACCGTCGTACTGGCCTGGCAGGTGAACACGCTCTCGGCCGTGCTGTCGGTCAGTGCCATCGCCTTCTACGTGTTCATCTACACGATGCTGCTGAAGCGCCGTACGGCCCAGAACATCGTCTGGGGCGGCATCGCCGGTTGCTTCCCGACCCTGATCGGCTGGACCGCGGTCACGAACGAGCTGTCGTGGGTCCCGATCGTGCTGTTCGCGGTCGTCTTCTTCTGGACACCGCCGCACACCTGGGCCCTCGCACTGCGCTACCGCGAGGACTACGCCCAGGTCGACGTCCCGATGCTCCCCGTCGTGAAGCCGGCCCGCAACGTCGCCTTCCAGATCGTGATCTACAGCTGGGTCATGGTCGCCACGTCCCTGCTGCTGTGGCCGGTGGCCTCGACGGGGATCTTCTACCCGATCGTCGCTGCCGTGCTCGGTGCGGTGTTCCTGAGCCAGGCGCACGCGCTGCACCGCCGCTCACGGACGTCGGACGAGCTCAGCATCCTGCAGCCGATGCACCTGTTCCACTCCTCGAACCTGTATCTCTCACTGCTCTTCGTCGCCGTGGCGATCGACCCACTGCTGAAGTAGGTCAGCGGCGGCGGGTCGCGAGAACGACCCAGGTCAGCGCGGCCGAGGTGAGGCCGGCGCCGAGCATGTGGAACGCGACGAGGACCTCGGGCAGGTCGGTGAAGTACTGCCAGAAGCCGATCGTGCCCTGCAACAGCTCGACGCCGAGGAGCACGGCGACGGCGCGGAACAACACCCGGTTGCCGGCGCGCTGCGCTGTCCAGAGCAAGACGACGGTGAGCGCCACCAGGACGTAGACGGCCCAGGCGTGGACGTGCGACATCACCTGCGGGTCGAGGCCGGTGCGCCGCGATTCGAGGTCACCTGAGTGCGGGCCGGAGCCGGTCACGACGGTGCCGAGGTAGAGCACCGCCCAACCGACGACGAACAGGAACCAGGCCAGTCGGCCGGCGACCTGCGAGGCACCCGCGCGGGACGGGCCGCGGAGGTGGTCGAGCAGGACGACACAGACACCGACGATCGCCATGGAGACGAGCAGGTGCAGCCCGACGATCCACGGGTTCAGGTCGGTCAGGACCGTGATGCCACCGAGGACGGCCTGGGCAGGGATGCCGAGGGCGATGATCGTGGCCAGCCGTACGGCGCGGGAGTGCTCGGCGGCCCGGTCCCGGGCGGCCAGCCAGCAGGCCACCGCGATGACCACCAGGACGTAGGTCAGCATCCGGTTGCCGAACTCGATCGCGCCGTGGACGCCGAGCGCGCTGTGCGGGAGGTACGACTCGTCCGTGCACTTCGGCCACGTGGG
>JAKFEI010000370.1:0-6656 GCA_036675765.1 Nocardioides sp.
GCGAGGTGGACGAGCAGCGCGATGAAGTAGACGAGACCGGCCATCGCAACCGCCTGGTTGCTCAGGGTCTCCCACGCGGTGTTGCTCACTTCGGTGCCTCCTGCAGTTGCGCCAACAGTCTGGCGAGGATCTCGTCCGTCTCGCCGTTGCCGGAGCGATCGAGTACGGCGACCTCGACCCGAGTGCCGCCGCCGTCCATTGTGTCCCCCGAACCCGGGACCGCCCGCACCCAGACCCGTCGTGGTCGCAGGAACAGCGACATGCAGAGTCCGATGAGGGCGAGCACGACACCGAGCAGGGCGATCCGCTTGCCCGGCGTCTGGCTGATCTGCACGCGGATCCACGGGTCGACCCGTTCGAAGGTGACGGTCCCCAGCCCGTCGGGCAGTTCGACCGTGTCGCCGATCTGCAGGTCGAGGCGGAACGGCTTGCCGTCCTCACCCTCGACCGGGGTGGCCTTCGACTTGTCGAGGACGTAGACCGACTGGGACTGTCCGTTGTCGAACCCGAGGTCGCCGGTGTACGCGAGCATCGACAGCGTCGGGAAGAGGTCGTCGCCGAACACGGTGACGGGGTCGCCCTCGACCATCTCGAAGGTCGGGTAGAAGAGGCCCTCGAGCCCGAGCTGCGCGGGCTTGGTCGCGGCCGGCTTGACCACCCCGAAGGACAGGAAGGTCGCGTCCTGCGGCAGGAAGACCGTCGGCCCGGTCGCGATGACCTCACCCTTGGCGTCGCGCACCGTGATCACGGGGGCGTACCCGTGGCCGATCAGGAACACCTCGGTGCCGTCGACGTTCAGCGGGTGGTTGACCCGCAGCGTGTAGTCCTTCGCGTCGGACTGGCCCTCGCGGTAGGACAGGTCGGCCTCGAACTTGCGGGCCTGGCCGGCGCGCGGACCGTCCTTGAGCCAGTCGACCCGGAACTCGTCGACGCTGAACCGGAAGTCCTTCATCTGCTGCTGGGTGAACAGGCCACCCGGCTTGAAGTCGTCGTACTGCGTGAGGTTGTTGCTGAAGGTGCTGCCCTCCACGAGGATCACGCCGCCCTGGTAGCCCCAGAGGCCGCCGACCGCGAACCCGGCCAGCACGATCAGCACCGACAGGTGGAAGACCAGGTTGCCGGCCTCGCGCAGGTAGCCCCGCTCAGCCGAGACCGCATCGTCAGGTCCTTCGCTGGTTGAGCCATCCACGTTGGTCGAGCTTGTCGAGGCCCGCAGCCGATGCCGGCGTCCGAGCACCGCACGCGCCCGGTCGAGGACCTCGTCCGGCGTCAGTTCGGTCGTGTACGACGAATGGGCAGGCAGCCGCGACAGGTGGCGCGGCGCTGCCGGGGGCTGGGCGCGGAGCGCACGGAGGTACACGAAGAGGCGCGGCACGATGCAGCCGACCAACGAGAGGGTGAGCAGCAGGTAGATCGCGGAGAACCACGGCGAGCTGTAGACCGAGAACAGGTCGAGGCGCTCGTACAGCGGGGTCAGCTTCGGGTGCTGGTCCTTCCAGCGGGTGACGGCGAGCGAGTCGACGCCCTGCTGCGGGATCACCGATCCCGGGATCGCGGCCAGCGCGAGGACCAGCAGCAGGATCAGCGCCGTGCGCATCGAGGAGATCTGCCGCCAGACCCACCGGGCGAACTCGCGCGCGGTCAGCTCGCCGGGACGGCGTTCACGGGCGTCGGGCCGAGGTTCGGGACGGGGGCCGGAAGTGGTCACAGGGCCGTCTCCCCGAAGTCGACAGTGCGCAGCTGCGCCCACTGAACGACGTGGTCCCACCAGCCGGTGACCATCAGCAGCCCGATCGCGACGAGGAAGAACCCGCCCGTGCGCATCACCACGACCTGGTGGCGGCGCACCCAGCGCAACGCGCCGACGGTCCGGTTGTAGAACAGGGCGACCACCACGAACGGCAGGCCGAGTCCGAGGGCGTAGCAGAGCGCGAGGAGTCCCCCGCGGGCCGCGGTCGCGCCGTCGGCGTAGGTCAGGTTCAGGATCACGCCGAAGGTCGGGCCGATGCAGGGCGTCCAGCCGATCGCGAACATGGCGCCGATGACCGGGGCGGCCCCGAGCCCGACGGCCGGGATCCTGTGCATCCGGAAGTCCCGCTGCAGCCAGGGCACGACGCCGGCGAAGACCAGGCCCAGCACGATCAGCAGCACGCCGAGCACGAGGGTGATCGTGTTCTCCCAGCGCTGCAGCTGCCCGGCGAAGCCGCCGAACGCCGTCCCCGCGAAGACGAAGACGACCGCGAAGCCCAGCACGAACAACAGCGAGCCGAGCACCATCCGGCCGCGGCGCTGGCCGGCCTCACCACTGGCGAGGTCGGCACCGGACAGGCCGGTCGCGTAGGAGAGGTAGCCCGGGAGCAGCGGCAGCACGCACGGGGAGAAGAAGGAGACCAGGCCGGCGATCAGTGCCACCGGCACGGCCAGGCCGAGCGAGCCGGCCGCGGCCTGCTCCGTGAACCATTCGCCCATGCTCAGCTGCCCTCGGCCAGGGTGTCGTCGATCAGCGTGGACAGGGTGCTCTTCGAGGGGATCGGTCCGTTGATCAGCGCAGCGACGCGGCCGTCCTTGTCGAGCACGATCGTGGCGGGCGTGGCGTGCGGGGAGAACTTGCCCAGGCGCAGCAGGGTCTCGCTGCCCGGGTCGTAGAGGGAGGGGTACTCGACCCCCCGGTCGCGCTCGAACGCCGCCGCGTTCTCGGGCGCCAGGTCGCGGATGTTGATGCCGAGGAAGGCCACCTCGTCGGCGTCCACCTCGGCCTCGGTGTCGACGAGCATCGGCATCTCGGTGCGGCACGGGCCGCAGCCGGACCACCAGACGTTGAGGACGACGACCTTGCCGCGCAGGTCGGTCACGTCCAGCGCGTCGCCCTGGACCGTCGTACCGGCGAAGTCGACGGGATCCTCCCGGTCGCCCTTCGCCACCTCGATGACCTGGCCGTCGCCGGGGACGTAATCGAGGTCGCCGGTGCCGCCGATGTCCGAACATCCGGCCATCAGCACCAGGGCAGCGAACAACGCCACCGCACGGGCGACGCGACTCCTGCGGGGCACGCGGGTCATTCGGGTCATTCGGGAGGCGTTCCCTCCGGCTTGTTCTCCTCCGGTGCGTCACCGGCCGAGAACGGCGCGGCGATGTCGCCGGTCGGGATCAGGTCGATGGCGGGCTCGGCGTAGCTGACCTGGGCCAGCTCCTCGCCCGCGAAGTGGAAGGACGTGATGGAGCACAGCGTGCACTGGCGCTTGCGCGGGTCGTGCAGGAACGAACGCTTCTCGGCGGCCAGGCGGGTCGTCCAGATCGGGAGCTGGTGCGAGACCAGGACGGCCTCGTGGCCCGTCGCGGCGACGCGGGCGTCGTGGACCGCCGCCATCATCCGCTCGACGATGACCTTGTACGGCTCACCCCACGACGGCTTGAACGGGTTGTAGAGGTGGCGCCACAGCAGCGGGTTGCGCAGCGCGTTGTTGCCCTTGCCGAAGGTGAGGCCCTCGAACTGGTTGGTCGACTCGATGACGCGCGGCTCGAGGGTGACCTCGAGGCCGAGCTTCGCGGCGAGCGGCGCAGCCGTCTCCTGCGCCCGCTCCAACGGCGAGGACCGCAGCACCGTGATGTCGTTGCCCCCGAGCGCCTCCCCGATCCGGTCGGCCATCGCGAGGCCGCGGGTGGAGAGGTGGAACCCGTCGCGGCGGCCGTAGAGGACGCCCCCCGGGTTGTGGACCTCGCCGTGGCGGACCAGGTGGACGACGGTGTCGGGCGTGCTCATGCGTCTTCTCCGGCGGTGGTGTCGGTGGTTGAGGTGCGAGCGGAGCGAGCCTCGAAACCCCCGGCGCCAGCGGCGGCCACGGCTGCCGCCGGAAGGGCGTCAAGGACGTGCTGGACGGCGCGGTCGTCGTGGGACGACGACACGAACCAGGCTTCGTACGCCGACGGCGGCAGGTGCACGCCGCGGTCGAGCATCGCGTGGAAGAAGGCGCCGTACGCCGCCACGTCGGTGCGCTGCGCCTCGTCGTAGTTGGTGACGGGGTCCTCGGTGAGGAACACCGAGAACATCGAGCCCGTGGACTGGATGACGTGCGGGACGCCGGCAGCCGTGAACGCCTCGGCCGCACCGGCGCGCAGCGCGTCGGCGACGACATCGAGCCGCGCGTAGACCGCGTCGTCGGCGGCGGTCAGGGTGGCGAGGCCGGCGGCGGTGGCGATCGGGTTCCCGGACAGCGTGCCCGCCTGGTAGACCGGCCCCTCCGGTGCGAGGTGCGCCATCACGTCGGCGCGACCGCCGAACGCCGCGGCCGGGAAGCCACCGCCCATCACCTTGCCGAAGGTCGTCAGGTCGGGGGCCCAGCCCTCGACGGCACCGTCGGTGCCCCACTGGCCCGACGAGGAGACCCGGAACCCGGTCATCACCTCGTCACTGATGAACAGGGCGCCGTGGGCGCGGCAGGTCTCGGCGAGGAACTTGTTGAAGCCCGGCGCCGGCGGGACCACGCCCATGTTGCCGGGCGCCGCTTCGGTGATGAGGCAGGCGATCCGGTCGCCGTACTCGGCGAAGACGGCGGTGACCGCGGCCGGGTCGTTGTAGGGCAGGACGACGGTGAGGTCGGTCGAACTGGCGGGAACCCCGGGCGTGCCCGGCACGGAGAAGGTCGCCAGGCCCGAGCCGGCCGCCGCGAGCAGGGAGTCGACATGGCCGTGGTAGCAACCGGCGAACTTCACGACGACGTCGCGGCCGGTGAAGCCGCGCGCCAGCCGGATCGCCGACATGGTGGCCTCGGTACCCGACGAGACCAGGCGGAGGCGCTCCACGGGGGTACGCGCGACGATCGCCTCGACGAGCGCGACCTCGCCTTCGGTGGGCGTGCCGTACGACGTCCCGCGACCGACCGCTTCGCGCACGGCTTCGACGACGGCGGGGTGGGCGTGGCCCAGGAGCATCGGGCCCCAGGAGCAGATCAGGTCGACGTAGGTGTTGCCGTCGACGTCGGTCAGCCAGGGACCGGTTGCGGAGGCGATGAAACGGGGGGTTCCGCCGACCGCGTTGAAGGCGCGGACCGGCGAGTTGACCCCGCCGGGGGTCACTGCCCGGGCCCGGGCGAAGAGGGCGTCGGAGCCGCTGGTGGGGCCGGTGGTCACGAGGTCGGGCACCGCGCCATTGTCACTGATCGACCCCAGCGGTCCCCCATCGCGGTCCGAATGGGGCCGGCAGCTAGTCCTCCGGGCACATACCACGCCGTCCGCTTTGTGAGCGGGAACATGTGACACCCGTAACGTCGGTGTGTCAAACTTCGTTGTCCAGGTGTCACGCCATTCGATTGGCCCACATCGTGGGTCACCGGACTACGCGTGACGCACGGGTGGGCCCAGCGAGGGAGTGGCCCACGGAAATCGGCCGAAAGGCCCGGGGAGAGAGTCCGATACATGTCGAGGAAGCGTCTGGGGCGTCTGCAGCGCGTCGCCACCATCATTCCGCTCGCTCTGCTTTCAGCAGCGTGGACCGCAGGTGTTGCCGGCATCGGCAACGTCGCGGCACCCATCGCCGCAGCTGAGGGCCCGGGTCAGGTCACCGACGGCACCAGCGTGCCCGAGGAGTCCATCGAGGACCCGGCCAGCTTCTCCGACCCGGCCAACGTCGAGGGCCTCAACGGCGGCAACGAGGCGGGCATCATCTCCGCCGCGTCGACCAACGCCATCCCGGCCGCCGCGCTCGCCGCCTACCAGCGCGCCGAGACGGTCATCAACTCCGCGGACGAGTCCTGCAACATCACCTGGCAGCTCATCGCCGCGATCGGCCGCGTGGAGTCCAACCACGGTCGCTTCGGCGGCAACGTCCTCAACGACGACGGTGTGGCCACCCCGGGCATCTACGGCCTCCCGCTGAACGGCACCAAGAACACCCAGGCGATCTCGGACACCGACGCCGGTGTCTACGACAACGACGCCAAGTGGGACCGCGCCGTCGGCCCGATGCAGTTCATCCCCTCGACCTGGCAGGTCGTCGGCGTGGACGCTGACGACGACGCCGCCCGCAACCCGCAGGACATCGACGACGCTGCGCTCGCGGCCGCCGTCTACCTCTGCTCGGGCGATGGCGACCTCTCCACGGTCGTCGGCCAGCGCGCCTCGGTCTACCGCTACAACCACAGCCAGGCGTACGTCGACCTGGTCCTCAAGATCATGAACGCCTACCTCGAGGGCGACTTCACCTCGGTGCCGAACAACTCGACCGCCGCGGGCTACGTCGTTCCCGAGCCGCCGAGCTTCAACTCGGGCCACAAGAAGGGCAGCAAGGGCGGTTCCAGCAGCACCGGTGGTTCGTCCACCGGCGGCACCGGCACCAACGGCCAGACCCCGGGTGGCGAGACCCCCGGTGGCGAGACCCCCGGTGGCGAGACCCCCGGTGGCGAGAACCCGGGTGGCACCCCGACGATCCCGAAGACCAACACCCCGCTCGACCCGGTCATCGAGACCGTCGACGACGGTGTCGGCGCGGTCACCTCGAACCTGATCAGCGGCCTCCTGGGCCCGCTCGTCAAGGCCGAAGCGGGCCCCGCCTGCAAGGCCGCCTACCCGAAGCTCACCCAGACCGTTCAGTTGCTGAACTGCCTGCTGAGCTACGGCCTCGCGGCGCCGTAACACCAGAACACCCACGAAAGCCCCGGACC
>JAKFEI010000134.1:0-6597 GCA_036675765.1 Nocardioides sp.
TGGAGGGGCGGGCCGCCGTACGTCTTCTTCTTCCAGGTCTTGTCGGCGGCCAGCGCGTCCTCACCGAGGGGCTTGCCGATCCGGGCGCGGGCGATGGCGGCCTGCCGGCGCAGCAGCTCGCGACCACCGCCGGTGGTCACCCCGACGCCGGCCACGAGGGCGCCGACGGCCAGCAGGGCGGTACGGCTGCGAGTCATGCCCCGTTTGAACCAGACCAGCCTGAACGGACAGTGGCGGGACCATGGCGAATCGCCGGACGATCCGCACCATTTCCCTTACTGTCGCCGCATGCTCCAGCGTCTCGCTCCGCTCCTGGTCGCCACCGCCCTCCTGGCGGGAGGCTGCGCCACCGAGACGACACCGGACTCGGAGAAGATCCTGATCGAGTCCTCGTCCTCGCCGCTCGGTCCGTCGAAGGGCGACGGGAAGCCGAAGGCCAATGAGGCCAAGCCGAAGAAGAAGCCCAAGGCCAAGGCGTTCACCGCCCGCCGTGCGGGGGTCCGGATCACCGTCCCGGCGGGATGGACGGCACTCAGCGAGAGCGACCTCTCCTTCGCCGCGGACAGTCCACGCGGCAAGGAACTCGCCGAGCGCACCGGACTGACCGTCGATCAGCTCCGGGCCACGCTCAAGAGAGTCGACCTCTACCTGATGGGCTTCGCCAGCGTCATGACCGTGACGGTCTTCGACCAGAGTGGCAGCCTCCCGTCACAGGCGAAGTTCGAGGCAGCCTTCGTGGACCTGGACGTCACGACCACGCAGGGCGAGAACGTCGACACCCCACTGGGGACCGGACGCATCTTCGGAACCACGATCTCCCTGAGCGGCGCCGAATTGCAGGGCGGGTCGCTCTACGTGGTCAACGGCAGCACCTTCGTGGACATCAGCGTGGTCGCCCCCGACAGGACAACCGCGCGATCCCTTCTCAACGACGTGATCCCGACCCTCAAGCGAGCCTGATCTCCGGCTCGTGCAGCACCGGGAAGTTCACGGACGCCGCAATGAAGCAGTTGCGACTGGCCTCGCCGTGGATCTCCCGGGCGAGGTCGGCCTGCGCCGGATCGGCGATGGTCACCCTCGGGCGCAGGGTGACCGACGTGAAGTGTCCGCCGTGACCTTCCTGGACCATCACCCCCACCGGGCTGTCGTCGTACGCGGTCACGACGATGCCGTGCAGCACGGCCGAGTGCAGGTAGGACAGCAGGTGGCACTGGGCCAGCGCAGCGAGCAGCAGCTCCTCGGGATTCCAGCGGGTCGCGTCGCCACGGAACGTCGGGTCGGCCGAGCCGAGCAGATCCGGCTTGCCGGCCGCCCGCAGCGTCACGTCGCGGCCGTAGTCGCGGTAGCCGCTGGTCCCGGTGCCGCGATTGCCCTGCCAGACGAGGTCCAGTGCGTAGTGGTGGTCGGTCACCGGAGCATTCTCCCCCGAACTGCTAGCGAGAACTTGTTCTAGTTTGGCATCCTGTGCCGTGTGACCCCCACCACAGCGACCGCCGCACGTCCGATCAACCTCGCCGACGTCATCGAAGTGATGGCGGACGCCGTGCCCGACCGGGCTGCCGTCGTCACCGCCGATCGTGTCTGGACCTTCGCGGAGATCGACGAGCGCTCCACGCGACTGGCCAACCACCTGGTCGGCCTGGGCATCCAGCCGGGCGAGCACGTCGCGGTCCACGCGACCAACCGGATCGAGTGGGTCGACGCCCTCTACGGCTGCCTCAAGGCCCGGGCCGTCCCGATCAACATCAACTTCAAGTACCTCCGCGACGAGCTGGCGTACCTCTACGACAACGCCGACTGCGTGGCCGCGATCATCGCGCCGGAGTACGTCGACGCGCTGGCCGAGCTCGACACCCCGACCCTGCGCCACCTCGTCGTCCTCGGCGAGGAGTACGACGCCGCGCTCGCCGCCGCATCGCCCGAGCGCCGGATCACCGGCCGCTCCGCCGACGACCACTACGTCCTCTACACGGGCGGCACGACCGGCAACCCGAAGGGCGTCGTGTGGCGCAACGAGGACCTGATCCGCGCAGCCCTCAACGCCGCGCGCTACGGCGCTCCGCTCGATTCGGTCGAGCAGCTGGCGAGCGAGGCCATCGCTGTCGAGAACCCGATGGTGCTGCTCGCCTGCGGCCCGATGATGCACGGCGGCAGCCAGTGGATCCTCGGCAACGGGCACGTGGCCGGCCAGACGATCGCCCTCTACACCGAGCCCACGTTCGACGCCGCGAAGATCCTCGACCTGGTCGAGAAGGCCAGGGTCGTGTCGATGACCTTCCTCGGGGACGCAATGGGACGGCCGGTGGCCGAGGCGATCCTCGCCGAGCCCGACCGCTGGGACCTCTCGAGCCTGGCCGCCGTTTCGAACGGTGCCGCTCCCCTGTCCGAAGGCGTCCGTGCCGAGATCCGCCAAGCCCTCCCCGGCCGCTTCATCCTCGACTCCTACGGCGCCTCCGAGTCCGGCGCGACCGGCTCCCGGATCGACGACGGCACCGAGGGCGCTGCCGGTGCGCCCCGCTTCACGGTCGACGACCACGTGCAGGTGTTCGACCCCGACCTCAAGCCGTGCCCGCCCGGTGTCGACGGCATGCTCGGCCGCTCCGGACCGGTGCCGCTGGGCTACTACAAGGACCCGGTGAAGACGGCTGCGACGTTCAAGGAGATCGACGGCGTGCGCTGGGCGATCCCGGGCGACTTCGCGCGTCGCGAGGAGGACGGCACGGTCACCGTGCTCGGCCGCGGCTCGGTCTGCATCAACACCGGCGGCGAGAAGGTGCACCCCGAGGAGGTCGAGGCCGTGCTGCTGCGCCACGAGGACGTCTTCGATGCCGTCGTCGTCGGCACTCCGCACGAGCGATGGGGCCAGCAGGTGACGGCGATGGTGCAACGCCGCGACGGCTCCACGATCTCCGAGGACGACGTCCGCGACCACTGCCGCTCACTGATCTCCAACTACAAGGTCCCCAAGGTCGTCTTCTTCGTCGACGCCGTCCCGCGGACCCCGGTCAGCAAGGTCGACTACGCCGCGAGCACCCGCCTGGCGACCGAGCTGCTCGGCTGATTCCCGGCCTGTTCCTGGCCTCCCGGTCGTCGTACGAAATGAGTAAGGTCGCACTCATCCGCTCGGGCGCACCGGGCCGAAGAGTCGGGAACTCCAGCCATGGGAACAGCTAGCCGAGTCCGCCGTTTCGCCGCAACGACCATCGCGGCCTTCGCCCTCGCGACGAGCGCGATGGTGATCACCGCGCCCGAAGCAGCAGCCGACAGCGGCGGGACCCATCCCTGCGGCGACCTCGGCTGGTGGCAGGACAACGGGCTGGTGAATGACGTCGTCCACCACGCCGTCGAGCCCTTGCTTCCGGGCCTGCACGAGACCAACTGCACCCTGCAGGGAGTGGTGGACTCGTACGCCTGCCTCGTGAAGCCCCTGATGTTCCTGCACTCCAAGGACTGGTTCCCCGGGTTCTGCTGAACATTTTCCGGGCGGCTGTCGATCGACGGGGTGCTCGCCCGTCATCGCGGTGACAGGCTCCCACCACGCCCCACAAGGAGATTCACCATGACCGAGTACGTCGTCCTGCTGACCGCAGACGAAAACCACTGGGAAAAGGCGTCCAACGAGGACAAGGTCGCCATGTTCGGCCGGCACGAGGAGTTCTCGCGCCTGCTCGCCGAGCGCGGCCACACCGTGACCGCCGGCGCCGAGCTCACCCACTCGCGCCAGGCGAAGTTCGTCCGCCGCGGTGCCGATGACGCCATCACCGTGACCGACGGCCCGTTCGCCGAGTCCGTCGAACAGCTCGGTGGCTTCTACTCCGTGCAGAGCGACGACCTCGACGACCTGCTCGAGATCTGCGCCGTGCTCGCCGACGGCACCACCACGGTCGAGGTGCGCCCGGCCGTCGACCACTCGGCCGACAGCTGACCACCGCCGACGGAGCAGCCGCCCTCGAGCGGTTGCTGCGCGACGAGTGGGGCCGCCTGATCGCCCTGCTCGTCGCGCGCTACCGCCGCCTGGACCTCGCCGAGGACGGGTTGGCGGACGCGTTCGAAGCCGCGGCGCGGCGCTGGCCGGCCGACGGCGTTCCCGACAGTCCCGCGGCCTGGCTGCTGACCACCGCGCGCCGCCGGATCCTGGACCGGCTCCGGAACGAGACCGTCCAGGCGACGAAGCTGCCGCTGCTCGAGGTCGATGCACGCGTGGGCGAACAGGGCCAGCACGTGATGGCGGACGGAGGCGATGTGCTTGTCGACGAACGACTGCGCCTCGTGCTGCTCTGCGCCCACCCTCGCCTGTCCCGCGAGGCAGCCGCAGCGCTGACCCTGCGACTGGTGATGGGTGTGCCGACCGAGGAGATCGCCCGCCTGTTCGTCGTGTCGACCGCGACCATGGCCGCGCGACTGACCCGCGCACGCAAGAAGCTCGCCGGTGCGGCGTTCACGATCCCGCCGCCCTCCGCACTGGAAGAACGCGTCGCAGTGGTCGCGGACATCGCGTACCTCGCGTTCACGGCCGGGTACGCACCCGGGACCGGCGCCGACGTACTCCGCCCGGAGCCGGCAGGCGAGGCCCTCCGTCTGGTGCGGGTCCTGCGGTCGGTGCTCCCGCCCGACGTCGACGCGTCCGAGCTCGACGCCCTGCTGGCCCTGATGCTCTTCCAGCACTCGCGGCGCGACGCACGCGTACGGGGCGGCGCACTGGTCCTGCTTCCGGACCAGGATCGCCGCCGTTGGCGGTTCGACGAGATCCACGAAGCCGTGGCGCTGTTGACGCCACTGACGGCCGCCCCCGCGGCGCCGTACCTCCTGCAGGCCCTGGTCGCCGCAGAGCACTCGATCGCGGCCTCCGCCGCGGAGACCGCCTGGGACCGGATCGTCGAGCGGTACGACGAACTGCTGGCCCTCGCCCCGACGCCGGTCACTCGTCTCAACCGCGCCGTCGCGCTCGCCGAGCGCGACGGTCCTGCCGCAGGGCTCGCCGCCCTCGAGGGGGTGGCACTGCCCGGGCACCGGCTCCCCGCCGTACGCGCCGAGCTGCTGCTCCGCTCAGGCCGTCACACCGAGGCACTTCGCGCGTACGACGCCGCGATCGCCTTGTGCAGCAACGACGCCGAACGCGCGCACCTGCGTGCGCGTCGTGCCGAAGCCGGTTAGCGCGACCCGCCGGCGACGGCGGGAATCACGGAGACCTCAGCGCCGTCCGGCGTCGGGGTCGCGAGGTCCTGCTCGAAGCGCACGTCGTCGTTGTTGACGTAGACGTTGACGAAGCGGCGCAGCTTGCCGTCCTCGTCCACGATCCGCCCCTTGATGCCGGCGAAGCGACCGTCGAGGTCGTCGAGGATCTCCGCGACGGTGGCGCCGGTGGCGCTCACCTCGGAGTCGCCGCCGGTGTAGGTACGGAGGATCGTCGGGATCCGGACGCTGACGCTCATGGTGTTCCTTTGCTGCGGGGGTGGGGGATCAGAGACCCGTGGCCTTGAAGGCGGCGTAGGTCGGGGCGATGGTGGCTGCGGCGCCGACCTGGCCGGAGATCGCGTCGAGCGTCTTCAGCCCGTGGCCGGTGTTGATGACGACGGTCTCGAGGTTCGGGTCGAGCTGGCCGGTCTCGACCAGCTTGCGGGTGACCGCGACGGTGGTGCCACCGGCAGTCTCGGTGAAGATGCCCTCGGTGCGGGCGAGGTCCACGATGCCCGTGCGGATCTCGTCGTCGGTGACCTCCTCGACGCTGCCGCCGGTGCGGCGCGCGATGTCGAGGACATAGATGCCGTCGGCGGGGTTGCCGATGGCCAGGCTCTTGGCGATCGTGTCCGGCTTGACCGGACGGATCGCGTCGACGCCGGCCTTGAAGGCGGTGGCGACGGGGCCACAGCCCTCGGCCTGGGCACCGAAGATCCGGTAGGGCTTGTCCTCGACGAGGCCGAGCTTGATCAGTTCCTGGAAGGCCTTGTCGACCTTGGTGAGCTGCGAGCCGGAGGCGACCGGGATGACGATCTGGTCGGGCAGGCGCCAGCCGAGCTGCTCGGCGATCTCGTAGCCCAGCGTCTTGGAGCCCTCGGCGTAGTAGGGACGGACGTTGACGTTGACGAACGCCCAGCCCTCCTCCTCGCCGGCGATCTCCGAGGCGAGCTTGTTCACGTCGTCGTAGTTGCCGTCGACCGCGACGAGGTTCTCGGTGAAGATCGCCGAGTTGACCTGCTTGGGCTGCTCGAGGTTGCTGGGGATGAAGACGACCGTCTTGATCCCGGCCCGGGCGCCGGCTGCGGCGACCGCGTTGGCGAGGTTGCCCGTGGAGGGGCAGGCGAAGACCTTGGCGTCGAGCTCGCGGGCCGCGCTCAGGGCACAGGCCACGACACGGTCCTTGAAGGAGTTCGTGGGGTTGGTGGAGTCGTCCTTCACCCACAGGTTCGTGATGCCGAGCTCGCGGCCGAGGTTGTCGGCCTTCAGCAGGCGCGTGTAGCCCGGCTCGGTGTTGGGGCTGGACTCGATGTCGGTCGGGACCGGCAGCAGCGCCTTGTAGCGCCAGATGTTGGCCGGGCCGGCCTCGATCTCCTCGCGGGTGATGGCCGGGAAGTCGTAGGCGATCTCCAGCGGGCCGAA
>JAKFEI010000494.1:0-6584 GCA_036675765.1 Nocardioides sp.
GCCTCGTCGATCACCAGCAGGCCGCACGTCGCGGCCAGCCGCGGCAGCACCTCGTCGCGGAAACCCGGGTTGTTCAGCCGCTCCGGGCTCACCAGGAGTACGTCGATCTCCCCGGCCTGGATCGCCTGGTGCACCTGGTCCCACTGCTCCACGTTGGTGGAGTTGACCGTGACCGCCCGGATCCCGGCCCGCTCCGCCGCCGCGATCTGGTTGCGCATCAGTGCCAACAGCGGCGAGATGATCACCGTCGGACCAGCACCCCGCTCCCGGAGCAGCAGCGTCGCGACGAAGTAGACCGCCGACTTCCCCCAGCCGGTGCGCTGGACGACCAGGGCACGCCGCCGGTCCTCGACCAGCGCTGCGATCGCGGCCCACTGGTCGTCGTACAAGGTGGCGTCGGGGCGCCCCACCAGCGCGCGCAGGTGCTCCTCGGCCCGCTCCCGCGGGTCGGTCCCGGGCACGGCCGCGGTCGATGACGTCATGGGTCGTGTCTACCAGCGGCCACCGACCAGACAGTTTCCTCCACGAATCTGGACATTCGCCAGACACCCACCCACCCGACGGCTACTCTTCTGTTTGCAGCCGCAGGAGACCCGAGACTCTTGCGGCTGCACCTTTTTTGATTGCGCGAGCGGGTCTTCGCCGAAGCTGAGGGCGAGCAAGCTCGCCGTCGAACGGCTCTCGCCCCCGCTGCCGCGCGCGCGGTTGGCTTTCGCTTCGGTTGCGTTGGTATGGCGGCAAGCCTTCCCGCTGCGCGGGGCATGCTCGTCGAGTAGCCGCGAGGCACGAGGCACGAGGGGCGTGTCGAGACGCTTACGCGCCGCGCTGGCCGGCCCCAGCGCCCCACCAGATCCGGGCCACCTCGAACCGCGTCCCGGCGTTCCAGCGCTCCAGGATGTCGCCGACGTGCTTCTCGACGCCCTTGACCGAGATGCCCAGCTCGTCGGCCACCTGCTGGTTGGTCGCGCCGGTCGCCACCAGGCGCGCGACCTCGGACTGGCGGGGCGACAGCGGCGTCGGGACGGTCGCGGGTGCCACCCGGCCCTCGCCCACAGCGGCCAGCAGCCCGATCCGGGTCGGTACGCCGAAGGCGCAGAGCACGCGCGAGACGTGGGTCCGCACCGTGGCGGGTGACAGGAACAGCGCCGCGGCCATCTGGTCGACCTCCAGGCCGTCCAGCACGCACCGGGCAACCTCCCGTTCGCGCTCGGACAGCGCCTTCCAGCCACCACCGGCAACGGGTGGAAGGCGACGTCGAGCCGGTTGGAGCGTCGAGGCGGCCGATCGTCGTACGGCGCGGTGGCCGCTGGCGTCCGCGGCGTTCACCAGTGCGCGCAGGTCGCGGCTGGCCCCGGCGACGTCGTTCCCGGCGATCCGGGCGCGCGCGAGGACGATCTCGCCCTCGGCCGCCTCGACTCCACGGCCCTGCGAGCTGCAGGCCTCGATGCTCGCGGTGGCTGCGGCCACGGCGGCCTCGACGTCGCCGACGACCAGCAGGTACCGGCTGCGCACCCGGTCGACGGTCGGTGCCGCGGTGGGGTGGTCAGCGAGAGTCATCAGGCCCGCGAGCCAGGTCTCCGCCGCGGGCAGGTCCTCCTCGGCGAGAGCAGCGACGACGAGCATCTCCAGCCCGAGGGCCCGGTCGATGATCGTGCAGGCGCCGAGGTCTCCGTCGTCACCGGCCTGGAAGACCAGGCGCGCGGCCGTCGGTACGTCCCCGATCGCGATGGCGCCGAAGGCCAGGAGCAGCAGGACGCCCCGGTCGATGAAGTCCCGGTCCCCGTCGCCCACGACCGGCGTCAGCTCGCGGCTGCGCGACACCCCGCCGGCGTCGTCCGCGTTGCCGAGCACCAGCCCGGCCACCGACTCCACGACGCCCTCGAGACGCGACCCGGGCTCGGTCGCGGCGCGCATCGGTTCGATCAGCGCGGTCGCCCGGTCGATCTGCCCCGAGAACGCAGCCGTCCGTACGACGCACGCCGCCATCACCGCGGCGAACGGGTGCCCGGTCCACGTGCCCGGCAAGGGACCCGAGGCGACGACCCGCTGCGCGTCGCCGAGCCGGGCACCGACCAGCGCGGACTCGGCCAGCAGGTACCGGATCGCCGTCCACCAGGCCGAGTCCTGATCAGGGGCCGCCTCGAGGAGCGCCCACGTCGTACTCCAGGCCGGCTCCGGGCGGGCGCACGGATCCCCGGCCGCAGCGAGGGCCTCCGCCACCAGCGCCAGGGCCCGCGTCTCGTCGTCGGTGGCCGCTTCCGCGGCGAGGCCGGCCCAGGTGGTCGCCCCGGCGAAGTCGCCCTGCCAGAACCCGCAGACGGCGGCGAGGGCTGCGGCCACGGGATCACGGTCCGCGTCCCACGCGGCCGCGCACTCGGTGGTCGCGGCGGACGCGGTGCCGTGGGCGAGATGAGTGAGCACCTCGCCCACCCGGCCGGCCCGATCCATGGACGCAACGTAGTCGATCCGGCGATTACGCCGATCCCCTACTACCGCAGGCCGCTGCGAAACGGGACAGTCGGGCGTTGACCTGTGAGGGGACGAAATGAAGCGCGCATGGTTTGCCGGCCTGTTGGTCGTCGGTGCACTCGCATCTGGATGCGGTGGCGACGGCGACAGCAACGACTCCGGGGACACCGGGAGCAACACCAGCGCTGCGGAATCGAACGGCGTCGACTCGGAGGGCGCCGATCCCGCCGAGCTGCCGAAGTTCTGTGACCTCCTCACGGCAGATCAGGTGTCCGCAGCTGTGGGGGCTGCGGTCAACCTGGCCACCGGCCCGTTCGATGCCTGCGAGTTCGACCAGGACGACCCCCGGGCACTGAGCGGGTCGGTGGGCGCAGTCGAGGTCGACACCGGCAACGGCGGGTACGACGCCTACGTCTCCGGCGCCGGCGGTTCCCTCGAGAACTCCGCCGCGCACCCACTGGACGGCATTGGCGAGCAGGCGTTCGTCACGACCGGCACGTTCGGTGGCGGTTCCAGCCTCCAGGCGGCCGGCGGGGCGCTCGTCGGCGGCTACGTCTACACGGTGAACCTGGCGCAGGCGACCGGCATGAGCGAGGACGAGCTGGTCGCGATCAGCGAGAAGCTGCTGACGCTCCTCGTCGACGCCGCCTGAGCGCCGCTGAGTCGTGTGGGTGAGAGTGACCCATGGGTCACTCTCACCCACACGACTCAGGAATGGGCGCGGACCGAGTCCCTCGTGAGCTCGAACGTGGGGAGCATGCCCGCGTGCTCCTCGTCGTCGAGGCCCCCGACGTGGACCACGACGACGCCGTCCTTGCCGACCACCAGGAACGCGCGACGCTTCACTCGCTCCTCGAGGACTTCGCGGACCTCGACGTAGGCGACCTCGGTGACGGCCAGGCCGTCGTCCGACTCGGAGGTGCTGAAGGTGAGCTCGACTCCTTCGTCGAACTCCTTGACGAAGGTGCGCAGCAGGCGTTCGGGGTCCTGCGACGCCAGCCGCTGCGGGCCGACGTAGACGCGGAGGTAGCCGACGTTCACCGGTGACTCGAGCTCGCAGACCACGTGGAACGGGCCCGGGGTCAGGAGGTCGTCCAGAACCGTCTCGCCCTTGTCGTCGGTGTCGACGATCCGCTCCGGAACCCAACCCCGCGCACGGTCGAAGGTCACCGGCATCGGACACGTGGAATCGGCTCCGCCGATCGCGCCGGCCACCTCGACTCCGTCGTCGTCCTCGTCGTCCCCACCCGAACAGCCCGACAGCGTGACGACGAGGATCATCAACGAGGCGGTGAGGAGGGGGCGCATCGCGACTCCTGGGTGTGCGGTGTCCGGGCAGGTCGAGCCGACGCTAGCGGAGTAACGGGGACATCGATGCGCACTTCTCAGTCGTCGCGCCAGCTCTTGTTGACCAGCTCCGACTCGATCCTGCCGCCGAGGTCGGACCACAGGGTCACGCCGCCGTGGTCGACCTCGTCGACGTGGGCCTGCAGCCAGGGCCCACCGGCATCCGCCGGCCTCGTGACCGTGATCCGGCTGTCGCTGATGCGGCCGTCGCTGCGCCGCCGGGCCTCCTCGTCGACGGCGACCAGCACCTCTGCGTCCACCTGGGCCAGGTCGAAGGCGACGCGGTCACGGACCACCTCGCCCATCCATTTCTCCAGGACGTCGCCGTCCCACCGCCACAGCTCGGCGAGGTCACCCGGCTCGGCGGGCGGGACCGTCACCTGGACTTCGTCGACGCCGTACGTGCGCAGCATGAGGACCTGTGTGGAACCCGTCGCCTCCGACAGGGCCGCCCGGAGGTCGCCGAGCCCCTGATCGGTCGCGATCGGCTCGTACCGCTGCTCCCACGGCAGCCGGTCGGGAGGGTCCTCGCCACCGGGACGGTCCACCGCACCCCAGACCGTGACGGCCGCAAGGATGACGCCCAGCCGAATCCACTTGTTCCGCGTACGTCGTTCCTCCCGGCGCCGTACGGCCTCTTCGGCCACGGGGTCGATCTCGCCCTCGACCAGCAGCGGCAGGCCATCCCCGTCAAGATGCTCGTCCAGCACCTCGTCCGGGCCGGGCCGGAGGTAGCGAGGCCAGTTCTCCGAACGTCCCACCGGGCCGGGGCCCTCGTCGATCACCAGATCCGGACGCGCGCCTCGGGGTCCAGCCACAGCCCGTCGCCGGGCGTGGTCGCGAAGACCTCGTGGAACTCGTCGAGGTTGCGGACGATGTTGGCGCGGAACTCCGGCGGGCTGTGCGGGTCGATCGTGAGGTACTGCGTCTCCTGCTCGATCCGGCGCTTGGTGCGCCACACGTAGGCCCAGTTGAAGAACAGCGTCTTGCGGTCCTCCAGCGTCGCCTCGGTGCCGGCCGCCTCGGCCGCGATCAGGAATGCCGTGTGCGCGATGGTCAGGCCACCGAGGTCACCGATGTTCTCGCCGACCGTGAGCGCGCCGTTGACCTTCTCGTCCGGCAGGTTGCGCGGGGAGAAGGCGTCGTACTGCTCGATGAGCGCCTTCGACTTCACCTCGAACGCGGCCTTGTCGGCGGCGGTCCACCAGTCGTTGAGGTTGCCCTCGCCGTCGTACTGCGCGCCCTGGTCGTCGAAGCCGTGGCCGACCTCGTGGCCGATCACGGCACCGATGCCGCCGTAGTTCTCGGCCGGGAGGGCGTCGGGGCTGAAGAACGGCTTCTGCAGGATCCCGGCCGGGAAGCAGATCTCGTTGGTGCCCGGGTTGTAGTAGGCGTTGACGGTCTGCGGCAGCATGAACCACTCGTCGCGGTCGACCGGCGCACCGATCTTCGCGAGCTGGCGATCGGTCTCGAAGCCCGCCGAGGCCTGCGCGTTGGCGACCAGGTCGTCGGCCACCACCGTCAGCGCGCTGTAGTCGCGGAACTTCGCGGGGTAGCCGATCTTCGGACGGAAGGTCGCGATCTTGTCGTACGCCTTCTGCTTGGTCTCCTCCGTCATCCAGTCCAGCTTGCCGATGGAGGTGCGGTAGGCCGCGAGCAGGTTGGCGACCAGGTCGTCCATCATCGCCTTCGACGTCGGCGGGAAGTGCCGGTCGACGTACTCCTTGCCGACGGCCTCGCCCATCGCTCCTTCGACGAACGACACCGCGCGCTTCCAGCGAGCGCGCAGCTCGGGCGTGCCGGACAGGGTCCGCCCGTAGAAGTCGAAGTTGGTCTGCACGAAGTCGTCGGAGAGGTACGGCGCCGCCGACCGCAGGACGCGCGAGGTGAACCAGTCGCGCCAGGTCTCGATCGGGGTCTCGTCGAGGACCTTCGAGAGGTGCTCGAGGTACGACGGCTGGCGGACCACGACCTCGGCGATCGTCGACTGCGGGCCGGTGAGCTGGCCACCGAGGTTGGTGACGTAGGCGTTCCAGTCGAACGCGGGGCACAGGGCGCGGAGCTCGTCGCCGGTCAGCCGGTTGTAGGTCTTCTGGACGTCGCGCGTCTCGGACCGCTCCCAGTGGCCCTGGGCCAGCGAAGTGTCGAGGTCGAGGATCCGCTGGGCGGCACCGGCGGCGTCGGCGTGGCCGCCGAGGGTGAGCAGCCGGTCGAGGTAGGCGAGGTAGGCCGCGCGGATCTCGGCGAACTTGTCCTCGCGGTAGTAGGACTCGTCGGGCAGGCCGAGGCCGCCCTGGACCAGGTGGAACAGGTAACGGTCGGACTGGCGGTCGTCGGTGTCGACGTAGGAGCCGAAGAGGCCGTAGCCACCGATCCGCTCGAACTCGCCGAGGAAGGCCGCGACGTCACGCACGTCGCGCAGGCCGGCGACGGCGTCGACGAGGGGCTGCACTGGCGCGAGGCCGGCCGCCTCGACCCGGTCGGTGGCCATGAAGGAGTTGTAGAGGTCCGCGATCTTGCGGGCGTCCTCACTTTCCCCGTGGGTCGAGGAGGTCGCCCCGCGACCGTCTCGGGACCCGAGCTCGGTGATGATCGCGCGCACGTCCTCCTCGGCCTGGTCGGCCAGCTGGACGAACGGTCCCCAGCTCGACCGGTCGGCGGGGATCTCCGTCTCCGCCAGCCAGGCCCCGTTGACGTGACCGAAGAGGTCGTCCTGGGGGCGGGTTCCGAGGTCCATGCCCGGACGGGCGTCATCAAGGATGCTCACG
>JAKFEI010000282.1:0-35367 GCA_036675765.1 Nocardioides sp.
TCGACGAGGGTGTCGTAGAGAACGACCCGGCGCGTCTGACCGAACCCGGACACGTAGGCGTTGAGCGTCGTCGTACGGCGTGATGCGTCGGCGACGAGCACGTCGTCCACGTCGACGCCCTCCCTGTCGGCCAGCGCCAGGATCTCCGTGCGCAGCGCTCCGTCGGGCAGCGGTTCGAACTGGTTGAAGAGCGGCTCCACGACGAGTGGATAGACGAACGACCCTGCGACGACCAGCGCCGCCGCGAGCACTCCCCCGATCGCCGGCCACATCCGCGGCCAGCGCCGCGCACATCCGACCAGCGCAATCAGCGCGATCGAGGTCGACACGATGGTGACCAGTTCACCCTTCGCGAGATCCAGCGCCCACGCCGACCAGGTGCCGGCAGCGAGACCCTCGTCGAGGCGCAGTCGACGCAGGGCGATCCCGAACGGCAAGGTCACCAACCGGCCGACCAGGGTCAGGGCCGCGACGACGAGCAGGACGCGCACCCACCACCAGCCCGGCATCCGGTCCGCCCAGAGGCGTCCCCGCCGGCTGAACCCGAACCAGGCCGCCACGGCGAGCGACACGGCCAGCGAGGACCAGCTCCAGATCCGGCCCCACTGGGCGAAGTGCTCGGCGCGGGCGATCTCGTCGGCAGAGAACACCGACGAAGCAGCCACGGGTGAGGGCATCCCGCCGGGGACCGGCTCCCAGGGCACCCGTTGGGCGGCAATCAGGACGAAGGCAGCGACGCCGAGGAGGGCAGTGCCGAGCGCCACCCGATCGGCAGCAGGGCGTGGGTCCACGGCCCTACTGTGGCACGCCCGCCAACATGGCCAGCCGCGCCTGCCACGCAGCCGTGAGGTCGGCGACCGACCAGTCGAAGGCCGCGCGCAACGCCGGCCCGAGCTTCTTGCCACCGAGCGTCGCTCGATAGAAGTCGACCAGCGCCTGCTCGTCACGGCGCTCGGCGAGGGTGACCGTGACCTGCCACGCCGCCTCGTACACCGCGCCGAGGTGGGTCCCCGACGGATTGAACTCGGCGTCCTCGGGCAGCGCCTTCGGTACCCCGTTCTTGCGCACCTGCGCCCGGATCTGGCCGGCCGTCTTCGCCAACGGCAACCCCACGTCGCGCAACGCGACGTAGTCGGCGAAGCCCTCCACCAGCCAGAGCGGCACGTTCCGGGCGAGCACCGCTCCGGTGAGGGCGTGCACCGCCTCGTGGGTCATCACGACCTGGGCGGCCACTGCATCGAGGTCGTCGTAGACGGCGCGATTGAGGAAGACGTGGATCGGGCTCCCCGGGACCCGTGACCCGTCCACCGGTGCCGTGACTGCAGCGATGGAGCCGTAGGAACCCGGGTCTGCTCCCAGCGCCCGGTGCAGCGCGGTCGCGTCGCGAGGTACCTCCACCACGAGCCCGGTCCGACCACCGACGACCCCGCGCGCCTCCGCCACGGCCTTGCGGGCCCATCGGGCGTACGACGTCCGCTCGGTCGAGGAGCCCGAGGGGTCGTCCGAGGCGAGCACGAGAGCTCCCGGCACCCGTTCGACGGTCACCGGTCCGGTGAGCCACACCGGAAGTCGGCTGGTCTGGTCACCGATGGCGGCGATCCGGCGGCCCCCGTCGGCAAAGGACAGCGGAATCTCCGCACGGGCCGAGGCCTCGTCGAAGCCGTCGACCCGCCAGGTGAGGGCGACCAGGCCGTCCCAACCATCGGCTCCGGACGTGCGCCCGGTCTCGGTGACGTAGCGGAACGTGACGTCGGTGAGGCCGATCGCCTGCGCGTTCGTCGCGACCGACTCGAGGAGCGTCCGCGCGTCATCGGTCGCCAGGTCGGAGGCAGCAGCGCTGTCACCGCCGACGACGGCGTCCTGCAGGGACGCCAGCGTGTCCGCCGCGGTCGCTGCATCGGCGACCTCGGTGCCCTGCGCGGGCGGCGGGGCGACGTACTCGTCGGGCGAACAGCCAACCGTCACCAGGGCGACGGCGAGGAGGACCCCCGGAAGGACCCGGCGGGTCACCTGGTCACCTGGTCAGCCAGGACGAACGGCCCCGGAGTAGGGCATCTCGTCGACGCTGGACACCTTGACGCCGGCGCCCGGGTTGGCCGCGTGGACGATCATGCCGTTGCCGATGTACATGCCGACGTGGCTGATCGGGCTGTAGTAGAAGACGAGGTCGCCGGGCTTCAGTTGGCTCTTCGAGACCCGCGCACCGGCACCGGACTGGGCACGCGAGGAGTGCGGCAGGCCGACGCCGGCCTGGCCCCACGCGACCATCATCAGGCCCGAGCAGTCCCAGGCGTTGGGGCCGGCTGCGCCGTAGACGTAGGAGTCGCCAACCTGGGCGAGGGCGTACTTGATCGCGACAGCGGCCCGGCCCGAGGCTGGGATCGAGGAGGCATCCGGGGCGCGGACGCCGCCGTCGCGGGAAAGGATCTCCGCGCGCTCCTCTTCCTCGAGGCGCGACAGCAGCGACTCGGCCTTGGCCAGCTTGGAGTCAGCGGACTTCTTCTCCGCGGCCAGGGTCGCCTTGAGGTCGGCGATGTCGTTGCGGCGCTTGGCCGTCTGGCTCTCACGGATCGAGTAGGCCTCGAGCTCGTTGTCGTAGTCCGACAGCAGCCCGTCCTGGAGGCCGGTGATGGTCGACAGCGTGGAGAGCTCGTCGAGGAAGGCCTCGGAGTCCGAGGACAGCAGCTCGCCCGTGGGGCCGAGGCCGCCGGTCTGGTACCGCTGGATGATCGAGTCGCGCACGTCGGAGCGGACGCCGTCCAGCGCGTCGCCCTGACGGGACTGGTCTGCCTTGAGGGAGCGCAGTTCGCGGTTCAGTTCGGTGAGCTCGAGCTTGGCGTCGTTGTAGCGCTCCGAGGCCTGCTCGGCCTGGTGGAGGAGCTTCTCGACACGATCACGCACGGTGTCGATGTCGGGCTCCGCCTGGGCGGGGGTGCTCACGGAGAGAGCAAGGGTTCCGGTGAGGGCGAGCGCAGCGAGCGCAGCGGTGGTGCGGTTACGGCCGTTCAGCACGAGCTGGCGGTCCCCTTCGTGTCGTACGCCTACCGGGTGAGCTGACGGATTCGGGCACGACTTGCCCTACCCGCACTCCTCGCGTCCTCGTCAATCCGGTCGGGATTGTCGAGGTCGCACCTCGTGCGGGATTCACCCCAGATGTGGTTGGTTCCCCGGCTCCGGAGCCGCATGCGGCCCTGGATTCAACGCGATGTCCGCGCGGGTCGGTCGACCCACTTCCTCGAACACCTGAGGGGGCAGCCTAATCGGGGTGCGCAGGGACGCCAAACCTCTGCTGGCGTGTTGGGGACCGAACAGGTGAGGCGCAAATCACACCAGCCACACCTGTCGCACATGTCCCGGGAGCAACGCGCCAGGACCCGCCGTCAGGCGGACTCGACCCGGGGGCCGTCGACGGGGAGCACCAGCCGCAACGGTGGCACCAGTCCGCCCTCGGCCAGCACGTCCAGGGCGCGCAGCTCGTCGTCGTCGATGAGCAACTCGGGCGGCGGCCCGAGCAGCACCGTGATCACGCAGTCGTGGCACGCGAGCCCGCGCACCACGCACGTGTCGCAATCGATCCTCGTTGTCATGCCTCGAGCGTCGCAGGAAGGTCCGACACATGATGGGCGTACGGGTGCGCCAACCGGCGACCGCAGGCCCCTCGTCGGCGCGGGAGTGACGACGTGTCGGACGTCCTGCCTACCGTGAGGACATGACCGTCAGCGCCACCACCACACCGCAGGGCCGGTGGGAGGCGCAGCGTTCCTTCGACGAACTCGGACAACCGCTCCGCGACGTCACCTTCTGCGTCGTCGACCTGGAGACCACCGGCGGTTCGGTGGGTGACGGCGACCGGATCACGGAGATCGGCGCGGTCAAGGTCCGGGGCGGCGAGGTGCTGGGCGAGTTCCAGACACTGGTCAATCCCGACGCTGCGATCCCGGCGTTCATCGCGGTCCTCACGGGCATCACCAACCGGATGGTCGCCGATGCGCCGCGGATCACCTCGGCACTACCTGCCTTCCTCGAGTTCGCCGCCGGCTCCGTCCTGGTGGCTCACAACGCACGCTTCGACGTCGGGTTCCTCAAGCACTTCTGTCGCGAGCAGGACCTCGTGTGGCCGGACTTCGAGGTGCTCGACACCGTCAAGCTCGCGCGCCATGTCGTCACCCGCGACGAGGCGCCCAACCACAAGCTGTCCTCGCTCGCCCGGGTCTTCCGGGCCGGCACCACGCCGAACCACCGTGCCCTCGAGGACGCGCGAGCGACGGTCGACGTACTCCACGGGTTGATGGAACGACTCGGTGGACTCGGCGTCCACACCCTCGAGGAACTGCAGGGCTACTCCTCCAAGGTCGCACCGGCGGCGCGGCGCAAGCGCCACCTTGCGGACCGACTCCCCCACGCACCCGGGGTCTACCTCTTCCGCGATGCACAGGAGCACGTGCTGTACGTCGGAACGTCCAAGGACCTGCGACGACGGGTGCGGTCGTACTTCACCGCATCGGAGAAACGGACCCGGATCGGCGAGATGGTCCAGATCGCCGCCTCGGTGACCGGCGTCGAGTGCGCGACACCGCTGGAGGCCGAGGTCCGTGAACTCCGCCTGATCGCCGAGCACAAGCCGCGCTACAACCGCCGCTCCCGCTTCCCGGAGAAGGTCACCTACCTCAAGCTCACCCGCGAGCCGTGGCCGCGGCTGTCCTTGGTGAAGAGAGTGCTGGACGACGACGCCGACTACATCGGCCCCTTCTCCTCGAGGTCCTCGGCCGAGAGCGCGCTTGCCGCCCTCCACGAGGTGTTCCCGATCCGGCAGTGCAACGACCGCTTCGGGCTGCAGCCCTCGCGGTCGGCCTGCGTCCTCGCCGAGATGGCGCGCTGTCTCGCGCCCTGCGACGGGAGCACCGACGCGCAGACGTACGCCGCCGTCGTGCGCCAGTTGCGCGACACGCTCCTGCGCCGTCCCGACGACGTCGTCGACCTCGTGCAGGCGAAGATGACGGCCCTCGCCGACCAGGAGCGCTTCGAGGAGGCCGCCCACCACCGCGACCGCCTGGCCGACTTCATCCGGGGCGCCGCGCGCTCCCAACGGCTGACCGCGCTGACCGGCTGCCCCGAGGTCGTCGCAGCGCGACGGGGCGACGACGGCCGCTGGTCGGTCCATGTCGTACGCCACGGCCGCCTGGCGGCAGCGGGCGTGATTCCCACGGGCGGTGACGCCCTCGCCTACGTGGCGGGCCTGCGCCTCTCCGCGGAGACGGTGGTGCCGTCCATCGGTCCGGCACCTGCGGCGACGGCTGAGGAGTCCGAGCGGATCCTGCGCTGGCTCGAGGCCCCCGGCGTCCGGCTCGTCGACGTCGTCGGCGAATGGGTGTGTCCGGTGGCCGGCGCGGGTCGACACCGGGAGTCGCTCCTGCAGACGCCGGTGTCTCCTAGAGTGGGCGCATGATCACCGCCATCGTGTTCGTGCAGGCCGAGACCGCGCGGATCCCCGAGGTCGCCGAGGCGATCGCCGCCCTCGAGGGAGTCAGCGAGGTCTACTCCGTCACCGGGCAGATCGACCTGATCGCGCTGATCCGCGTCGCGAGCCATGACGACATCGCGACGGTCGTCGCGGACCGGCTGAACAAGGTGGACGGTGTCGTCGACACCGAGACGCACATCGCCTACCGGGCCTACTCGCGCCACGACCTCGAGGCCGCCTTCTCCATCGGGCTCGACTGACGGTGGCGACGGCCCCGCCGAAGCAGCTTGCCGGGCGCTTCCCGCTGCTCGCTGCCGTGTGGCCACCGCTCGCGGGAGTGCTGGTGGCCACCGCGCTCGCCACCCTGGCGAGTCGGCCGTTCCGGGCGTTCGACACGTACTTCCACCTGAGGTTCGGCGACGAGTTCCGCAACAGTTGGTCGCTGGCCCATCCGGGCCAGGTGAGCACCGCCTCGACCAACGACTGGGCGCCGACGCAGTGGCTCCCCCAGGTCGGGATGTCCTGGCTGGCCGATGCGTTCGGCGACACCGGTCTGGTCGTCCTGTTCGCTGCGCTCGTCAGCGGATTCGCAGCCGCGGTCTACCTGCTGGTCCGCGCGCACACCACACCCGGCACCGCCGCCACGCTCACTGCCGTGGTCCTGCTCGGTTGCCTGCCCAGCCTCTCGTTGCGACCCCAGGTCCTGAGCTACCTCTTCCTGGTGGCCGTGCTCGCGTCCTGGAGCCTGGCCCGCCGCACCGGGCGCATCCCCTGGTGGTTGGTACCCCTGGCCTGGCTCTGGGCCGCCAGCCATGGCATGTGGATCCTGGGCGTCGGCGCCAGCGCGGTCCTGGCCGTGGCCGTGTGCCTGGAGCGCCGCGGTACCCGCACCGAGGCCCTGCGCCTGCTGGCCGTCCCGGCAGGCATGCTGCTCGCCGCCTGCGTCACGCCGGTCGGTCCGCGACTGGTGTCCGCGATCCTCCTGGTCAACTCACGCGGCGATCACTTCCGCGAGTGGCGCGCGCCGGAACTGATCACCCTCGCCGCGGCGCCGGTCACCGTCCTGCTGGCCCTCGCCGTCGTGCTCCTGGTCCGCCGCAACGGGGTGCGTCCCTACGACGTGGCGCTGCTCGGCCTCGGCTGCGTGTTCGCGATCTACTCGAACCGCACGCTGCCACTCGCCCTGGTCGTCCTCGCCCTCGTCGTCGCCAGCGAACTGACCGCCCGGCGGCAGGAGCGCGGCGCCTCGACCGGATTGCCGGTGGCGGGCCGCCGCGAACTGACGGTCGTGGCCGCCCTGACGGTCGGGGTCGTCGTACTGGCTCCGGCGCTGCCGCTGCGCGACGTCCCGGCCGACGACCTGCGTCCGTTCGCGAGCCTCCTCGACGACCTCCCCGACGGCACGGTCGTGCTGACCGATCGCAGTGACGGCGCCGTCCTGCTCCGGACCGAGCCCGGGCTCGCCATCCCGATGCACGGCTACGGCGACGTCTACACCGACGACGAACTGGACGCGTACGACGACCTGTTCCAGCTGGTTCCCGGCTGGGAGGCCACGCTCGCCGACCTCGACGCACGCGTCGCGCTGCTTCCCGATGATGCGCCCCTGGCCGGGGCACTCGAGGAGCGCGGCTGGACCACGGTCACGACGGACAACGACCTCGTCTACCTGACGCAGCCCCGCACGGACTGACTGACCGGGCTCAACCGGCAGCTGCGGCAACCCAGCGGTCGAGGGTGGCCCTGGCTGCGCCCGAGTCGATCGCCTCGGCGGCCCGGACGATGCCGGCTGCCAGGGCCTCCTGGACGGGTGAGCCGGGCGCGTCGTAGACGGCGAGGGCCGCGCCGGCGTTGAGCACCACGGCGTCCCGCACCGGCCCCCGGACACCATCCAGCAGCCGTCGTACGACGTCCGCGTTGTGGGCCGCGTCGCCGCCACGCAGGTCCTCGGGGGTCGCCGGGGCCAGGTCGAACGCATGGGGGTCGACAGTCGTGGGGACGACCTCGCCAGCGTGGACGACCCAGACCTGCGAGGTCGTGGTGGTCGTCAGTTCGTCGAGGCCGTCGTCGCCGCGGAACACCCAGGCGTCGACGCCACGGTCGGCGAACACGCCGGCCATGACCGGCGCGAGGCGCAGGTCCGCGCAGCCGATGGCCTGGGCCGCGGGGCGGGCCGGGTTGGCCAGCGGGCCGAGCACGTTGAAGGCCGTGGCGATGCCCAGTTCCTTGCGGGGCACCGCCGCGTGGCGCATCGCGGGGTGGAAGGAGGCGGCGAAGCAGAAGGTGATGCCGGCCTCGATCGCGACCTGGGCGACCCGGTCGGCCGGCAGGTCGAGGCGGACGCCGAGTGCCTCGAGCACGTCGGCAGTTCCCGCCTGCGAAGAGGCGGACCGGTTGCCGTGCTTGACGACGCGTGCGCCCGCACCCGCAGCCACGATCGCCGACATGGTCGAGATGTTCACGGAGAACGACCGGTCACCGCCGGTGCCGACCACGTCGAGCAACCGGCCGGGCACCGAGATGGGCGTCATCACGTCGTACATGGCGTCGACGAGTCCGGTGAGTTCCTCGGTGGTCTCACCCTTGGCCCGCAGCGCCACCACGAAGCCCGCGATCTGGGCGGGCGTCGCAGCGCCGTCGAGGATCTGGCCCATGGCCCAGGTCGACTGGGCAGGCGTCAGGTTCTCCCCGGCCACCAGCGGACCGAGGACGTCAGGCCAGGTCATCTCAGGCCGGTACGCGAGCGCGCAGCAGCGAGACGACGGCCTCGGCCAGCACGATCGGGTCGATCGGGTGCGACACCGCGGCGTCCGCGCGGGACCAGGTGGCCAGCCACGCGTCCTGCGGGCGGCCGGTGAGCACCAGCAGCGGCGGGCAGTTGTAGATCTCGTCCTTGAGCTGCTTGGCGATGCCCATCCCGCCAGCGGGCACGGCCTCGCCGTCGAGGATCGCCAGCGCGAGCTGCCCGGCATCCATGTGCTGGATGACGACCGGCTCGGTCGCGACCTCGACGTACTCGAGCTCCGGGAGATCGGGGTGCGGACGGCGACCCAGCGCCAGGATGACCTGTTCGCGGGTGTGCACGTCGTCGCTGTAGACGAGCACCTTCAGGGTCTTCGGTGAGGTCACCCGCGCGATGCTACTCGGTCCGCGCCCGCTGCTGCCGTTCGAGTCGGTCGAGGCGGCGGTCCTCACGCTCGGCCTCCTTCATCGACGCGCGCACCCACTGGATGAACAGCACCAGGAAGAACCCGATGCCCACCAGGTCGCCCGCGGCCCAGAGGATCCCGCCGGCGAGGTTCTGGTCATCGAACGGGTCCGGCAGCCACGCGCCCATCGGTCCGTCGTGCAGGGACGGATAGTGGTCGCCGCCGAGCAAGGTGTTCTGGCCCATGATCGTCACGCCGAGGAACGCGTGGAACGGCAGCGTCATCACGGTGAGGAGCACCCGGAACGGGTGCTGGACCCGCCCGGGCAGCGGATCGATCCCGACGATCGGCCAGAAGAACAGTGCGCCGACCGCCACCAGGTGCACGTGCATCATCTCGTGGACGTAGACCGACTCGAGCGAGGCGTCGTACCAACCGGTGAAGTAGAGCGCCCACGGCGAGAGCACGTAGAGGGCGAACGCGAGGGGCGGGAAGCCGAGGACCTTCGCCACGGGCGAGTGCAGGAACGCCAGCAACCAGCCGCGAGGCGTCTTCGGCAACGTGCGCAGCGCCAGCGTCACCGGCGCGCCCAGTGCGAGCGACAGCGGGACGACCATCGACAGCACCATGTGCTGGACCATGTGGGCGCTCACCAGGACGGTGTCGTACGCCGCCAGGCCCGATGAGGTCGCGAAGTAGAAGGCGAACATCCCGATGCCCCACGCGATCGACCGCCCGATCGGCCAGCGGTCCCCGCGGCGACGCATCGCCGACACCCCGAGCGCGTAGAGACCGACGCCCCAGACGGTCGCGATGAGCGGCAACGGGGCCAGGGACCACTCGGACCAGACGGCACCGAGGTCAAACCGGGGCAGTGTCTCCACTGCTGCTGCCGCTGCTGTCACGACCAACCCCACGGGCACCTCCTCGACTGGATCGAGCGTAGGTCGTGGCTCCGGATGCGCTAGTTCGGGGGGTCGAGATGCCGATGGCGTCAGGAACCGCCATAATGACGCCCGTGGCGACCACAGCAACGGCATCTCTCCCGGCCTCGCGCCTTCACGGCCAGCACGACCGACCCAGCATGGTCGCCGTCGGCACCATCATCTGGCTGTCCAGCGAGCTCATGTTCTTCGCGGCGCTCTTCGCGTCGTACTTCACGATTCGATCGGTTTCGTCCGAGATGTGGGCGGACAACACCGCCCTGCTCAACGTGCCGTTCGCCGCGATCAACACCACGATCCTCGTGTTGTCGTCGTTCTCGTGCCAGTGGGGCGTCTTCGCCGCCGAGCGCGGGCAGGTCGGCCGCGGCGGCCCGATCTGGAAGTTCTGGGGCGGCAAGACCGGCTGGGGCCTGCGTGAGTGGTTCATCCTCACCTACGTCATGGGCGCGATCTTCATCGGCGGCCAGGCGCTCGAGTACGCCGAGCTGATCCACGAAGGCGTGACCATCCCGCACGACGGCTACGGCACGATGTTCTACCTCACCACCGGCTTCCACGGGATCCACGTGACCGGCGGTCTCATCGCCTTCCTCTTCGTGCTCGGACGTACCTACATCGCGCGACGCTTCACCCACGAGCAGGCGGTCAGCGCGATCGTCGTCTCCTACTACTGGCACTTCGTCGACGTCGTGTGGATCGGGCTGTTCGCGACGATCTACCTGGTCAAGTGACACCAGGAGCCGCCGCGATGAAGAACTGTTGTACGCCCACCGATCCGACCCGGACCCGCAAGGACTGATTGTGCGCCTTCTGAACCGCTCCGCCGGTCGCCTCTCCCGGCACCGCCGTGGCCCGATCGCCGGCCTGATGGTCCTGGTGTGCGGCTTGCTGCTCACCGGTGGCCTGTACGCCGCGTTCGCTCCGGCCCAGGCCGACTCCACCCAGAGCCAGGAAGAACTGGTCAAGGAGGGCCGCGAGCTCTTCCTCGTGGGTTGCGCCTTCTGCCACGGCCAGAACGGTGAGGGCGTCCTGACCCAGGGCGGCTCGCAGTACGGCCCGGCGCTCACCGACGTGGGCGAGGCAGCCGTCGACTTCCAGGTCGGGACCGGCCGGATGCCGATGGCCCAGCCCGGTGTGCAGGCCCCGCGCAAGGAGGTCGTCTACAACGAGGCCGAGATCGACGCGCTGTCGGCGTACGTCGGCTCCCTCGGTACCGGTCCGGAGATCCCCGACACCGAGCTCTACTCCACCGAGGGCATGAGCGACAAGGAGCTCGAAGAGCTCGTCGTCCGCGGTGGCCAGATCTTCCTCGCCAACTGCACCGCCTGCCACAACTTCGAGGGCTCCGGCGGCGCCATGCCCCGCGGCGGCTACGCCCCCAAGATCCGCGGCGTCGACTCCAAGCACATCTACGAGGCGATGCTGACCGGTCCGCAGTCGATGGACACCTTCTCCGACGGCAACATCCCGCCGGAGGACAAGAAGGCCGTCATCGCCTACCTCGAAACCCTCGACAAGGCCCCCAGCTACGGCGGGCTCACCCTCGGTGGCCTCGGTCCCGTGAGCGAAGGCATCATCGCCTGGCTCGTCGGCATCGGCTCCCTCGTCGGTTTCGCGGTCTGGATCGCGGCCCACACCACCCGCTCGAGCAACAAGAAGGACGAGGCGGAAGCGTGAGCGACGCACACAGCACCGACCCCCACGGAGGGGAACTGGCGGTCGCCGAACCGATCGCCGACCCGGGTCTGCCCGCGCACACCTGGCGGCCGACCGACGTCGACCCCGCCAAGGAGAAGCGCGCGGAGCGACAGGTCGCCGGCTTCTTCGGGCTCTCCGCGATCTGCACCGTCCTGTTCCTGGTGGCGTACTTCACCCTGGACATCGACGACAACTGGCACGTGTTCGCCGGCTTCGGTGCCTCGACGATGGCGCTCGGCGCCACCCTCGGCCTGTCGCTGATGTTCATCGGCATCGGGATCATCCACTGGTCGCGCAAGTTGATGGCCGACCACGAGATCTCCGAGCTCCGCCACCCGGCCAACTCCCCCGAGGAGGACCGCGTCGCGACGCTCGAGGCGCTCAACGTCGGCATCGAGGAGTCCGGCATCGGCCGGCGTCCCCTGATCCGCAACTCGCTGCTCGGCGCGATGGGCCTGGTCGGTCTCCCGGCCGTCGTACTCCTGCGCGACCTGGGCCCGCTGCCCGGCGACAAGCTCGAGCACACCATCTGGGGCCAGGGCCTCAAGGACAAGCCGATGCGTGTCGTGCGCGACGGCATCTGGACCCCGATCCTGGCCTCCGACCTGGAGATCGGTGACCTGGTCAACTGCCAGCCCGACGCCCTGCACAACCCGGAGCGCTACGAGATCGACCCGACCGAGGTCGAGGGCATCGCCGCTCAGGTCCACAAGTCCAAGGCCTCGCTGGTCCTGCTCCGGATGAACCCGGAGGACATCAAGCCGGGCAAGGACAAGGACGGCAACAGCCGTGAGAACTGGACCGTGAACGGCATCGTCGCGTACTCCAAGATCTGCACCCACGTCGGTTGCCCGATCTCGCTGAACGAGCGCACGACGCACCACCTGCTGTGCCCCTGCCACCAGTCGACCTTCGACCTCGCCGATTCGGGCAAGGTCGTGTTCGGTCCCGCTGGCCGTCCGCTCCCCCAGCTCCCGCTGGGTGTGGACGCCGAGGGCTACCTCGTCGCGACCCGCGACTTCGACGAACCGGTCGGCCCGAGCTACTGGGAGCGTGACTACTATGACCGTTGGTGACATGAGCAAGGTCGCAACGACCAACGGCACCGAGCCCGCCACGCCTCCCAAGGGGGCCAAGGCCGCCGGCGCCATCGCGAACTGGGCAGACGAACGCCTGGGCCTCGGCACCGCCATGAAGAAGAACCTGCGCAAGGTCTTCCCGGACCACTGGTCCTTCATGCTGGGCGAGATCGCTCTCTGGAGCTTCGTCGTCCTGCTGCTGACCGGCGTGTTCCTGACGCTGTGGTTCGACCCGAGCATGACCGAGGTCCAGTACAACGGCTCCTACGACCCGTTGCGCGGCGTGCACATGTCGTCGGCGATGGCCTCGACCCTGGACATCTCCTTCGATGTCCGCGGCGGTCTGCTCATGCGGCAGATGCACCACTGGGCCGCGATGATCTTCATCGCCTCGATGATGATCCACATGCTGCGCGTGTACCTCACGGGCGCGTTCCGCAAGCCGCGCGAGCTCAACTGGGTGATCGGCTGCCTGCTGCTGCTCCTGGGCACGATCGAGGGCTTCACCGGCTACTCCCTTCCCGACGACCTGCTCTCGGGCACGGGCGTCCGGGCCGCGGACGGCTTCATGAAGGCCTCCCCCGTGGTCGGCACCTACATGTCGTTCTTCCTCTTCGGAGGAGAGTTCCCGGGCGACTCGATCATCCCCCGGTTCTACGCCATGCACATCCTGCTGATCCCGGGCATCCTGCTGGCCCTGGTCGCCGCGCACATGATGCTGCTCGTCTACCACAAGCACACGCAGTGGGCCGGTCCCGGCCGCACCGAGGAGAACGTCGTCGGCTACCCGATGCTCCCGGTCTACGCTGCGAAGGCCGGCGGTTTCTTCTTCATCGTGTTCGGCGTGATCACCCTGCTGGGTGGCCTGTTCTCGCTCAACCCGGTCTGGAAGTTCGGCCCGTACGACCCGTCCAAGGTGACCGCGGGCTCGCAGCCCGACTGGTACATGGGCTGGCCCGACGGCCTGCTCCGGATCATCCCGGCCTGGGAGACCCACATCTTCGGGGTCACCTTGTCGTGGAACGTCATGCTGCCGATCCTCGTGATGCCGCCGCTGATGCTGATGATCCTGATCGCGCTTCCGTTCCTGGAGGCCTGGATCACCGGCGACAAGCGGGAGCACCACCTGCTGCAGCGTCCGCGCAACGCCCCGACGCGTACGGCGATCATGGTTGCGCTGATGACCTTCTACGGCCTCTCGTGGGCCGCGGGCGGCAACGACATCATCGCGATCAAGATGCATCTCAGCATCAACCAGATCACCTACTTCATGCGGGCCGCGGTCTTCATCGGGCCGGTCATCGCCTTCATCATCACGAAGCGCTGGTGCATCTCGCTCCAGCGCCACGACGAGGGCAAGCTCCTGCACGGCTACGAGTCGGGCGTCCTGGTCCGCTCCCCCGAGGGCGGCTACGCGGAGAAGCACCTGCCCCTCCCCGTGGGCGAGGCCTACCGCCTCAGCGCCCGCGACAACGACCCGACGCCGGAGACGGTGGAGGAGATCGAGTCGTCCGGTCTGGCCGGTCGCCAGGTCAAGCTGCGGCGCCTGCGGGCCAAGCTGGCAGCGGTCTTCTTCGCGGACAACGTGCAGAAGCCCACGGCCGAGGAGCTGCACGACGCGCAGCACCACGCCGAGCACGAGTTGCACGAGCTGGAGGCGCAGATCGCCGCCGGTCCGAACAAGCACGGCCCGGCGGATCACTGATCCCGTTCGACGGGCGTCGTCCATCCTTGCGTGCGAGGATGACGGCGCCCGTTGTCGTTTTCACGACGTTTCGCAGGAGGTCATGGTGCGCCGCCTCTCACTCCCCTTGCTCGTGCTGGCCTGCCTGGCCCTGGTCACTCCCCTGATGGCGACGCCCGCCTCGGCCGACGCTGGCGTGGTGCGGGTCCAGAAGCGCCTCAACGCCCTGCACTGCGATGCCGGGCCTGTGGACGGACGCTTCGGCTCGCACACCCGCTCCGCCGTCATCCGGTTCCAGTCACGGCACCGGCTGTCCCAGACGGGCAAGCTCGGGACGAGCACACGCCAGGCGCTGTACTCGTCGACAGCGAAGCGCTGCGACATCCGGCCTGTTCCGGCCCACTCCGGGTCCGGGCGCCGGATCGTGATCAGCCAACGCCAGAACTGGATCTGGCTGGTCGCGGCAGGCGGTCGCGTCGTTGCCCAGGCAGGCATGGTCGACAACCCCGCGGTCCTGCGCAAGGGCACCTGGCGCACGGGGTCCTACTGTGGGCGCCCCGCGCGCGTGCGGCTCAACCAGAGCGGCAACGTGTGGATGGACAACTTCGTCCGCTTCGCGCCGTGCGGCATCGGCTTCCACCGGATCCCCCGCAGCAAGGCGACCGGTCGCCAGATCCACGCCAACTACTTCCTGGGGACGAACCTGGCCGGCGACTCACACGGCTGCGTCCGGCTGAGCCGGGCCATGTCGTTCAAGCTCTGGGATTTCACTGCCGGCCGTCGTACGACGGTTCGGGTGCTGTGATCCCGCAGAGGCTAGTCCGAAAGGACTAGGTTGCGGCCCCGGATTCCGCCGAATCGAACGATCCCGCCTGCCGCGCTCCTCGACTAGCGTCAAGGGACCACTGAAGTGCGGACCGGAAGGGGCAGGCGTTGACCACAACCGCGCTCGGCCCCGCGGCGACCCGCACCGTTGCTCGGGCCATCCCCATTCGCAGTCGAATGGCGCGCCTGATCCTGGTCACGGCCCTGCTCGACCTCGTCGCGATCTCTGCGGCGGCCATGGTCGCCATCGGCATCAAGTTCGGCTATGGCACCTGGCCACCCACCGGCATCGAATGGTTGACCGGCGTTCCGCTGATCGATTTCGGCTGGATCGTCCCGGTCTGGATGGTGTCCCTGGTCCTCGCGGACTCCTACTCGCGCCGCCAGTTCGCACGCGGCACGGACGAGTTCAAGTGCGTCGTCCGCGGATCCGCCGGTGCCGCTGGTCTCGTGGCGATGCTCGCGTACCTCGTCAACTACGACATGTCGCGGGGCTACTTCGCTCTCGCCATTGTCCTCGGTACGACGGCCCTGCTCGCCGAGCGCTTCGCCGTGCGCCAAGTAGTCATCCGACTGCGGGTACGGCACCAGTTGCTGCACCGCGTGGTCGTCGTCGGTGACGCTCAGTCCGTCTCGGAGCTCCATTCGGCCCTGAGCCGCCAGCCCGAGCTCGGGTACGGCGTCGTGGGCGCCTGCGTGCCGGAGCCCACCACCGACCTGCCGGTGCCGTTCCTCGGCAACCCGGACCACGCCGCCCGCCTGTGCCGCGAACACGAGGCCGACACACTGCTGATCGCCAGCGGCTCGTACGGTTCGTCGGTCGACCTCCGCCAGGTCGGCTGGGACCTCGAGGGCACCGACATCGACCTGATCGTCGTGCCGAACCTGATCGACGTCGCCGGACCGCGCATCCACATGCGGCCGGTTGCCGGTCTGCCGTTCCTGCACGTCGAGCCGCCGCAGGTGGCCCGTGCCATGCGCTGGGGCAAGGCTGCATTCGACCGGATCGGGTCACTGCTGCTGCTCGCCGCGCTGCTGCCCGTGTTCGTCGCCGTCGCGGCTGCCATCAAGCTCGATGACCGCGGTCCCCTGTTCTACCGGCACCGCCGGATCGGCCTCAACGGCCAGGAGTTCGGCGTCTGGAAGTTCCGCAGCATGTCGGTCGACGCCGATCGTGCGCACGCGTCGCTCCTCGACGCGCATGGCGCGGACGCCCTGCTGTTCAAGCTGGCTGACGACCCGCGGATCACCCGGGTCGGCGGTTTCCTGCGGAAGTACTCGGTCGACGAACTGCCCCAGCTGCTCAACGTTCTCGCCGGACAGATGAGCCTGGTCGGCCCGCGCCCGCAGGTCGAGGCCGAGGTGGCGTCGTACAACCACTCGATGCATCGGCGACTGCTGGTCCGCCCGGGCATGACCGGCCTGTGGCAGGTGTCGGGTCGTTCCGACCTGACCAGCGACGAATCGGCTCGGCTGGACCTCTACTACGTCGAGAACTGGTCGATGGCCGGGGACCTGATGATCCTCGCGCGCACGATCCGAGCGGTGCTGCGCCACGACGGCGCCTACTGATCGCGGACGAGGTCTGCTTGGCTGTGCGCGTGGAAGAACGCGGCGAGGTCGTGATGGCCGTCTACCGACCCGACCCTGAGCTCTTGCGCCGCCAGATCGAGTCGATCCGTGACCAGACCCTGTCCACGTGGACGTGCCGGATCGGCATCGATGGGGCCGACCCGGCGTGCCGTGACCTGCTGGGCGAACTCCTCGGAGACGACCCGCGCTTCTCCGTCGTGGAGTACGACGACAACGTCGGCGTCTACCGCCACTTCGAGCGTCTGCTCGACGACGTCGCCCGTGAAGCCGCCTGGGTCGCGTTGAGCGACCAGGACGACCGCTGGCACCCCGGGAAGCTCGCACGGCTCACAGAGGCACTCAGCGGCGGCGTGAGCGCGGTGTCGTGCCAGGCCAGCGTGGTCGATCGTGACGGAACGGTGCTCGGCCACACAGAGCGCCGCTCAGCGGGCCTGTCCGACCTGCTGCTCCGCAACCAGTTGACCGGCAGCCTCACCCTGTGGCGTCGCGATGTCCTCGACCTGGCCCTCCCCTTCCCGCCCGCAACAGAGATCGCGATCCACGACCACTGGCTCGCCGTCTGTGCCGCGGCAGTCGGTGAGGTAGCGGTCCTCGACGACGCCCTCCAGGACTACGTGCAGCACGGTGCGAACGTGATCGGTGAAGCCGGACCCACGCGGGTGCGCGACGAGCTTCGTCGGGCAGCCAGCCACGGTGGCATGCGTGGGCACCTCGACCACGCCGCCGAGCAGCGCTGGCAGTGGCGGGTCGGAATGGCCAATGCCCTCCTCGAACGCGGCCGGACCGGGGACGCACTCCCCCTGATCACCGATGTCGCCGCAGGTCGGGTCACTCCCCGCGTCGTGGGTGCGGTCGGCCGGAGCGTGCAGCGCCGGCGGCTGCGCCTGCGCGGCGCCGTCGGCACGCTCGCGGCAGCCGGCTGGGCACAGTGGCAGGGGCGCGCCCGATGACCGGCCCGTCCGACTGGACGCTCGTCACCGTCAGCTACAACTCCGCCGAGACACTGCAGCGGTGCTGGTCGGACGTCGACCTGGGCGGCGCGCGGTGGGTGGTCGTGGACAATGATTCCTCCGACGACTCCGTGGAGGTTGCCCGAGCACTCGGCGCCGACGTGGTCGCCCGAACCACCAACGACGGCTTCAGCGTCGCCAACAATGCCGCGCTCGCCACGGTGACCACGCCCTGGGTGATGTTCGTGAATCCCGATGTCGTGATCGCCGACCCGACCGGCCTCAACCGCCTCGCATCGATCGCTGGAGACCATGATGCACTCGTGGCTCCCCGGCTGCTCAACCCCGACCTGACGGACCAGCGCAATGGACGCGGGCTGCCCCTGCCGTCGTACAAGCTCGCCAACCGGGGTGTCCACATGCCAGGCGTCGACCTCGAGCGGTACGCGCAAGGCGGGCATGCCGGACCGACGTACGTCGCCTGGGCGATCGGCGCTGCGATCGGCGGCTCGACGGCTTTGTTCCGCGAACTCGGCGGCTGGGACGAGCGGTACTTCATCTACTACGAGGACCACGACATCGGTCTGCGCAGCTGGCTGGCCGGTCATCCGGTCATCCTCGACCCCACCGTCGCATGGGTGCACGAATGGCAGCGCGCCACCACGCGCGTGCGGATCGACCCGTGGAAGCACGAACTACGCTCGGCTCGGGTCTTCTACCGCGAGTACCCCATGCTCCGCAGCCGTCGACGGGCCAACGCTGCTCCCGCCCTTGCGCGCCTGCGCGAACGGCTGTGGTCTCCGGTGAAGTGAGAGCTCAGGCAGACGAGTGGGTCGCCCTGGTGCGCAACAGCGGCCAGGCCACCACAGCCTGATACGCGCACACGACTGCCTCCGTCACCGCCAACGCGATCGCGCCACCGAGGGCGCCGTGCCAGGAGGCCAGCACCAGGATCAGGGGTACACCGACAACTGCGCCCAGCACGGTGCTGACCAGCAGGGCGTGCACTCGCCCGCTGGTGGCCAGAACGTGCCGGCCCAACGACGAGTTCAGGGACAGGAAGAGCACCGCGACGCCGAGCGCAGCAGTGACGTCTGCGGGCGCCCGCAGGTCCGCACCGAACAGCAACTCGCTGAGTGGTCCACCGAGGGCGACGAAGGTGAGCAGTCCGGCCACGCCCAGACCCGCATGGATGCCGAGCGCGACCCGGAATCTGTGGGGACGCTCAATCCTCTTGACCGCTACCCAGCCCTGCAGCGCCTGACAGACGCCCACGAGCACGACCAGGCCCCACTGGTAGAGGCGCCAGCCGGACGCGTAGGCGGCCAGCGCGGTCACTGAAACCTGTGTCGACACCAGAGCGACGTTGACGGTCGAGTACGCCCCGCCGACGGCCTCGGTCGCCGTCGGCACCCACTGCGACCGCCAGCCCGGAATGCCGGACAACGCAGGACCTGTGGGAAGCCGGCGCCGGATCACAACGGTGCAGGCCACCATCCCGCCGAGCACGGCCAGGGCCAGCGACGCCGGGTAGAGGGGCACGGGAGCACCGAGCGCAATCGCGACGGCAGCGGTCAGGTTGGCAACGAGCAGGGGCGCGGCTTCGTAGCGCAGCAGGTCGCGTGGCCCGCCGGTGCCGATGAGGAACCAGCGCGGGCTGAGCGCGCCGAGCGCCATCGCACCGAACACGGCGAGGCCCAGGCAACGGGCCCCGTCGGGCACCAGCAGCAGGGTCACGGCGCCGCCCAGCGGCAGCACCGCCAGCAGCGCGACGAACCGCAGCCTCAGGCTCCGGTCGTAGAGGGCGCGCTGTTGCTCAGGCGAGGCATCCGCCACGGCGCTGGGTCCGGTCACCGACCACCCGCCACTCCCCACCAGCGATGCCATCAGGCCGACCGACTGGCCGAGCGCAACTGCGGCCCATTCGGAAGTGTCGACCGCACGAGCGAGCGCGACCATCAGTGCCAGACCAGCCGCCGCGGGCAGCATCGTGACCAGCGTGAAGCCCGCCACCCGCCCTGCGAGCAGAGAACTCACCGAGGCCCGCTCGCCGGCTCGCCGAACACGGACCGCACCTCGTCGTCGAAGACCGCCTTCTCGCTGGCCAGACCAGCGCGGAAGCCTGCTTGCGCTGCGAACTCGCTGGGGAGATCCTGCAGCACGCGGCTGAGGGTGTCGGCGGCTGCTGCCACCAGGTCCGGCCCGGCCGGGATCCGGTGCTGGTCCGGTAGCGGGAAGTCGCGGGCGTTCGCACCCGCTCCCCTCGCGGCCACGAGCGTGACGGCTCCAGACAGTGCCGCCTCGCGGGGCAGACGGTCCTTGCCGGGCAGGTGACCGAGGTCGAGGTAGACGTCGCTTCGTCGCAGGGCTGCCCGCACTTCGACCGGTGTCATGTCGACGATCGGCAGCCAGACCACTGGCTGGTCGATGAGGGCTTGGACACGAGCGACCAACTCACCACCCTTGGCCGGGTTGAAGGAAACCGTCAGCCGATCGGAGGCAGTCCGACGGCCGCTGGCGGCCCGCTCCGCCGTGTCAAGGACGACGTAGTCGCTCAGAATGCCCACCGGTTCCCCGAGTCGGCGAGCGACCATGTCCTGGGCATACGCCGACTGGGCCACGTGCACCGCTCCAGCGATGCGCCGCACCCGGACCGGGACCAGGAGGCGCCGGACGGGGCCACGCACCCGCGAGCGGAGGGTCGGCGGGGCGAGCGGCTCACCGAGCAGCCTTTGCTCGCGCCGCCGCTGGTCGATGAAGACGGGCGAGTTGTCCACGCTGAGCCACCAGCACACCCGCTGCGCCCCGCCCAGCACGGCATCGCGCGGCACCCAGGTCTCCGGGATGACCACTGCATCGCGCGGACCGGTGCGCGGACGCGAGATCTCCGGGGCGTCGTAGTGCCCGTAGGCAGCAACACGCGGCACATGCTCTGTGCCCGACAGCGGAACGAGAGCGGCGTCGTGGCCAAGGGACCGGAGCGAGTGGACCAGTTGGTGGAGGGCTTCGGGGCCACCCGTGCGCGTGCCGCGGGGGTAGAACACGGAAACGTGCTCAAGGTTCTCCACGCCGCGGAGTCTAGCGACGGCGGGCGCCCTGCTCGTGACACTCCTGCGCGTCAGATCGACGGTACGGGTCGATCCTTCACGTGTATCTTTCACGACGTGCCTCGCCCCGCTGTCGCCGACCGCGCGGCCGTCACCATCGGCTTGATGGGTGTTCTGCTCCTCGCCATGTACGCCGCGACCATCTCGACGACGTGGAAGACACCGGACGTCGCTTCCGCGGAGGTGGGAGCGTGGCGGATCGCGCACACGGGCGCACCGTGGGTCGACGGACTGGCGACCGACCACTACCTCCTCAGTGTCGACGTGGACGAGACGACGAAGCACCGGGAGAAGTTGATCCTCTTCTCCACCATCAACCAGAGCAACGGACACGCCGTGATCGGCCGGACCCCGGGCGTGGTGGCCGCCGGCATCCCTGCGTACTGGATCCAGGCTCGCTTCGACGCGGACTCTGCGAACGACACGTCGCCCGTGCCGGGCGCGCTGACGGGCGCCGCACTGACTGCGCTGTCGGTGGTGCTGCTGCTCTTCTCCCTCAAGGACCTCGTTCCCCTGCGAGTCCTGCTCGGCTCCGGACTCGCCCTGGCGCTGGCGACGCCGTACTGGTCAGTGTTGGCCGATGCGCTCTGGTCCCACAACGTCACGGTGCTGGGCATAGCGGGCATGGCGTGGGCCGCGCGGCGGGACCGTTGGTGGCTGGTCGGACTGTTCGGGGGCCTCAGTGTGTGGGGACGACTGCACGTCGCGGTCATCGTCGCGGCTCTCGGCGTGGGTCTGGCGTTGTGGCGTCGTCGCCCCGCGATCGCCGTCGCCGTCGCCGGGACGAGCCTTCCAGTGCTCGCCGCCGCCTTCGTCTGGGGGCGCTGGGTCTACGGCAGTTGGGACCTGTACGCCGTCACGGGCGGCTACGCGCAGGCAGCCGGCACCATTGCCGCCGAGCCCGGCCAGACCGGGAACCCCGGCAGCCTCACCAACTTGTTGGGCTACCTGATCTCACCCGGCGCCGGCCTGTTCGTCTGGACGCCTGTCCTTCTCGCCCTGCTTCCCGCTGTCGTTCGCGCCTGGCGATCGACACCCGACTGGACACGGGTCCTGGCCGTGTCGGGCATTGCCTACCTGGTCGTGCAGTCCATGCTCAACCTGTTCCACGGCGGAACCGGGTTCTGGGGAAACCGGCTGGGTCTGGAGACCCTCACCTGCCTGTTCCCGCTGGTCGTGTGCTCGCTGGCACAGGTCCGGCCCGTCGAACGCACCGTCGCCCTGGCCCTGCTCAGCTACCAGGCCGGAGCGATCCTGCTCGGCGCTGGCTTCGACCTCGCCCACAACCACGGATTCGCGTGGCGCGAGTACGACCCCTACCTCGCGCTGCAGGACAACGCCGCAGCGACGATCGTCGTCGTCGCGACGGGGATGGGCCTGACGTACTTCGCCGCCCGCACCCTGCGCGAACCAGAACAGCCCGACACCGAGCCCAGCGCCGTCAGCTGAGCGCGGACCCTGCGGCGTAGTCGGCCCACTTGATGTTCCAGTCGCCGTACCCGTTCCAGGACTCCATCGGACGGTTCGTGCCGACGTACTCGACGACGTCGCCGCGACGGGTCATGTCGTAGAGCCAGGAGGCGTTGGCGGTGCTCATGCCGGTGCAGCCGTGGGAGACGTTGGCGTGGCCCTGGGAGCCGACCGACCACGGGGCGGCGTGGATGAACTCACCGGAGTTCGTCAGGCGCATCGCCCACTTCACGTCGTCGAGGTCGTAGGCCTCGGACGAGCCCGCCGGGATGCCGACGGTCTCGGAGTTCATCCGGCGGGTGGCGAACTTCTCCATGATGACCTTCGTGCCCGACCGGGTGATGAAGCCCGCCTTGCCCGTCGTGATGGGGATGGTCCGCAGCAGCTTGCCGTTGGAGATGACCTTCATCTGGTGGGTCTTGGCGTTGACCTTGTAGACGTGCGCGTCGCCGACGGTGAAGGCGATGTCGCGGTCTTCCTGGCCGTAGATGCCACCGCCGGCCGGGACGCTGTTGATGTCGATGTCGACCTTGACCTTCGAGCCGGCCTGCCAATAGGCACGCGGACGCCAGTGGGCCTCCTTGTCTCCGACCCAACGCCACGAGCCGGCCTGGACCGGCGTGGACGTGACCTTCATCTTCGCCTCGAAGGCAGCCTTGTCGGTCACAGGGAGGTCGAAGGTGACCACGACGGGCATGCCGATCCCGACCTTCTCGCCGTCGAGCGGCGACACGGAGGGGTAGGTCTGCTGCGAGAGCGCGAGCGCCTGGGTCGTGAAGACCGTGTCGCTGCTGGCCTCGGCGCCCTCGGTGTTGGTGGCCGTGGCGCGCACGCGGTAACGCACACCGGGCTCCAGGCGGTCGCTGGCGATCCAGCGGCCGCTCGCCGGGTCCACCTTGCCCTTGAGCGGGCCGGCAGCCGATCGGACCGTGACCGTCTTCAGCGTGCCGTCCACCGCCGCGACGCGCAGGATCTTGTCGACCGGGACATTGGTGGCGCCCGGCTTGATGTTGGTGTGCACCGTCGCCTGGACCGCGGCAGCTGCCGTCGTCTCGGCAGTCTCCTTGTCACCTGCGCCGGGCAGGACCCCCGAGCCGTCGCAGCCCGCCGCGACCACCGCAACGATGGACAGGACGGCAAACGAGCGCATCAGATGAGCGCGACGGGACGTAATGGACACCCGAGAAGGGTACCTGCCACAACCTCACCAGAACCGCTGGAAACACGTTGGCGGTGTCACACCGTGAGGTGGGACACCGCCAACGAAATCCAGCTCGAGTGAGCGCTCAGTGCGCGTATTCGCCCCGGTAGTACTCGTAGATCCAGCCCGGGACTGCCAGCGCACCGAGGACGAACCCGATGATCACGAGCCACCAGGCCAGGACGGCCACCGCGAAGACGATGACGCCGAGCGCAGCGGCGCACCACAGCGGCCACCACGAGTACGGCGGGAAGAATCCGAGCTCGCCCGCGCCATCAGCGATCTCGCCGTCCTTGCGGTCCTCCGGCCGGGCATCCATGCGGCGGGCGTGGAAGCCGAGGTACAGCGTCATCATCGCGCAGAGCAGCGTGGTCATGACGAGGGCCGAGGTGCCGGTCCAGTCGGCGCAGTTCTCCTGGCCGCACTGGGTGCCGGCGTCCGTGATGAACCAGTAGGCCGGCGAGACCAGAACCAGGAAGATCGTGGTCAGGCCGAAGATCCAGGCTTCGATCTTCATCAGTGGTCACCGTCCTGGTTCTTCTTGATCTGCTCGTCGAGGTGCTCCGCGCGACCCTCGGTGTCCGGCAGGTCGCCGGTGCCACCACCGTCGAACTCCGCCGGGTTGTCGTACATCTCGATCGCGGCGATCTCCGGGTGGTGGAGGTCGAACGCGGGAGACTCCGAGCGGATCCGCGGGAGGGTGTGGAAGTTGTGCCGCGGCGGCGGGCAGCTCGTGGCCCACTCCAGCGACCGGCCCCAGCCCCACGGGTCGTCGGTGTTGACCAGCGGGCTCTTGCGGGAGACATAGACGTTGTAGAAGAACGGCAGCATCGAGGACGCGAGCACGAAGGCACCGATCGTCGACACCTGGTTCAGGACCTCCCAGTCATCGCCGGGCAGGTAGTCCGCGTAACGACGCGGCATGCCCTCGATGCCCAGCCAGTGCTGGATCAGGAAGGTCGTGTGGAAGCCAATGAACAACAACCAGAAGTGGATCTTGCCGAGTCGTTCGTCGAGCATTCGTCCGGTGAGCTTCGGCCACCAGAAGTAGAAGCCCGCGAACATGGCGAACACGACGGTTCCGAACACCGTGTAGTGGAAGTGCGCCACCACGAAGTACGAGTCGGACACGTGGAAGTCCAGCGGCGGGCTGGCCAGGATGATGCCGGTCAGGCCACCGAAGAGGAACGTCGTGAGGAAGCCGATCGACCAGAGCATGGGTGTGTCCATGCGCACGGACCCGCCCCACATCGTGCCGATCCAGTTGAAGAACTTCACGCCCGTCGGGACCGCGATCAGGAAGGTCATGCCGGAGAAGAACGCGAGGTTGACCGCTCCGGTGACGAACATGTGGTGCGCCCACACGGCCACGGACAGGATCGCGATGCCGAGCGTCGCGCCGACCAGGCCGACGTACCCGAAGAGCGGCTTGCGACTGAACACCGGAAGGATCTCGGAGATGATCCCGAAGAAGGGCAGGGCGATGATGTAGACCTCTGGGTGCCCGAAGAACCAGAACAGGTGCTGCCAGAGGATCGCGCCGCCTGTCGACGTGTCGAAGACGTGGGCCCCGAGTTGTCGGTCGGCCTCGAGCGAGAGCAGTGCACCAGCGAGAATCGGGAAGGCGATCAGCACGAGGATCGCCGTGATCAGCACGGTCCACACGAACATCGGCATCCGGAACATCGTCATGCCGGGCGCGCGCATGCAGATGATCGTGGTGATGAAGTTGACCGCACCCAGGATCGTGCCCAGACCGGCCATCCACAGGCCCATGATCCACAGGTCACCACCGACGCCGGGGCTGTTCACCGAGTCGGACAGCGGCGTGTAGGCGAACCAGCCGAAGGACGCGGCGCCCTGCGGGGTGAGGAAGCCGGCACCGGCGATGAGGCCACCGAAGAGGTACAGCCAGTAGCTGAACATGTTCAGTCGCGGGAACGCGACGTCGGGCGCGCCGATCTGCAGCGGCATGATCGCGTTGCCGAAGCCGAAGAACAGCGGCGTCGCGAACAGCAGCAGCATGATCGTGCCGTGCATCGTGAAGAGCTGGTTGTAGAGCTCCTCGTTGACGATCTGGCTGCCCGGGTAGGCCAGCTCGGACCGGATCAGCAGCGCCATGATGCCGCCGGCGATGAACCAGCCCATCGCAGTGACGAAGTACAGGTTGCCGATCAGCTTGTGGTCGGTCGTGGTCAGCACCCGCACGACCTGCTGCCCGAGCGGCTTGCGCTCGGTGAGGTCCGCGGAGCGAGTGGCAGTCGCGGTCACTCGTGCCCTCCCTCGTCGTCGTGGATGAGGTTCTCGGAGTAGACGCCGCCGTCGACGGGCTCCTCGGAGACGTGCTCGGGGTCAGCGGCCAGCTTGGCCAGGTAGGCCTCGTAGTCGGCGTCGGAGACGACGGCGACGGTGAACAGCATCCGCGAGTGGTAGGCGCCACACAGCTCGTAGCACTTGCCGTCGTAGACACCGGTCTCGGTCGGGGTCACCTGGTAGGAGTTGTCGTTGCCGGGAACGACGTCCATGCGCATGGCGAAGGCCGGGATGCCGAAGTTGTGGATCACGTCGGGGCTGTACAGCTGGAACTCGACGGTCTTGTCGACCGGAATGACCAGCTGCGGGATGTCCTCGCCCGTGCCGCTGACGAAGACGTTCTTGCCGTCCGCCGCCTCGGTGTCGGGGTAGTTGAACGTCCACGACCACTTCTGACCGACCACCTTGACGATGACGTCCGGGTTGGGGTCGTGCTCGAGCGCGATGTTCTGCACCCGGACGGTCTGCGCGAAGAACGCGACCACCATCACGATCGGGAAGATCGTGTAGAAGATCTCGATCGGCAGGTTGTAGCGCGTCTGGACCGGGACCTCGTCGTCGCTACGACGACGGAACCAGATCGGGACGCCGATGATCAGCGCCCACGTGATCACGCCCGTGACGAGCGCTGCGATCCACGCGCCCTGCCACAGCAGGAGGATGTGCTCACCCTGCACGGTCACGATTTCCGGCATGCCGACCCGTTCCCACTGGGTATCGGTCGAACATCCGGACAACGCGAACGCGAGTACGACGATGCCGGCGAGCGGGATCACGCGACGCACATGCCGTCGGGATCCACGCGAGCGCTCGGGTAGCCACCAGCCCACGAACGAGCCTTCCTCTCGAGGGTCAGAACAATTGCGAACACTAGCGGAGACGGGACTCGTGCGGGGCGTGGGGTCAGTGGTTCGGACGCGGCGCGGCGTGCTCACGCGGCTCCCCTGTCCCTCATCTATCGTCGCCCCTGTGAGCAGCACGCCTGAGGTGTACCTCGACGCGGCGTCGTCGCAGCGCCTGCACCCCGCCGCGCGCGACACGTTGCTCGCTGCGCTCGAGCGGGGGTACGGCGACCCGCGCCGGCTGCACGGACCCGGCAGGGACGCGCGTCTGCTCCTCGACAACGCCCGTGCCGTGGTCGCCGACTGCCTCGGCGCGCACCCCGACGAGATCGGCTTCACTGCCTCGGGGACCGACGCCGTGCACCGCGGCCTGCTGGGCCTTGCGGCCGCGACCGGGCGCACCGGAATCGTGCACGGCGCCATCGAGCACTCCTCGGTCCTGCACGCGACCGAGTGGCGTCCCTCCCCCGCACACGCGAGCGTGCCGGTCGACCGCAACGGAAGGGTCGACCTCGACACGCTGGCCGCTGCATCGCGGCGTGAGGGCGTCGCCGTGGCCGCCCTGCAGGCTGCCAACCAGGAGGTCGGCACGCTCCAACCCGTCGACGAGGTGGACCTGCCGGCGACCGTTCCGCTGCTGGTGGACGCGGCAGCGGCGGTCGGGCACGTCGTACTCCCGCAGCGGTGGGACGCCCTCACCGCGTCGGCCCACAAGTGGGGCGGCCCGGCAGGTGTCGGGATCCTCGCGGTCCGCCGCGGCACCCGCTGGACCAACCCGTTCCCCGGCGAGGACGGCCTGGACAACGCAGGCGGCTTCCCGAACGTGCCCGCGGCCCTCGCCGCTGCCGCCGCACTCCAGGCCGTGCTGGCCGAACGGGAGGAGGTGGCGGCGCGTCAGTTCCAGATGGTCGAGCGGATCAGGGAGGCGGCCGTCGGACTCCCCGACACCGAGGTCGTCGGCGACCCGGTCCACCGACTCCCCCACCTCGTGACGTTCTCCTGCTTGTACGTCGGCGGCGACGAGATCGTCTCGGACCTCGCGCAGCGCGGCTACGGCGTCGCCAGTGGGTCGGCCTGCACGGCCTCGACGCTGGAACCCAGCCACGTGCTCGCTGCGATGGGCGCGCTGACCCATGGCAACGTCCGCGTCTCCCTGGAGAGCGGCACCACCGAGGACCAGGTCGACCGGTTCTGTGCCGCACTCGCCGAGTCCGTCACCGCCATCCGCGCCCGGGCAGGCCTGTGACGATGCTCGAACTGGACTGCCGGGACTTCCCGTGCCCGCGCCCGATCATCGAGCTGGCGAAGGCGTTGCCGTCGGTCGCGGTGGGCGACCTGCTGGCCGTGGTCGCCCGCGACCCGGCCGCGCGCTACGACGTACCGGCGTGGTGCCGGATGCGGGGTCAGGAGTACGTCGGCGAGGACCTCGCCGACGACAACCTGCCCCGCTACACCGTCCGCCGGCTCACCTGACCGGCTCACCTGACCGGCTCAGATGACGAACTTGGCCACTTCGTCCGCGGCGTCGTCGCCGTAGGAGTCACGGACCCGGTCGACGAACTGGTCGGTCGTGAAGTCGTACTCCTGGGTGCCGACCGTCTCGACGACGTACGCGGCGAGGACGCAACCCACCTGCGCGGCGCGCTCGAGGGAGGAGCCCCAGGACAGGGCAGCGAGGAAGCCGGCACGGAACGCGTCACCGACGCCGGTGGGCTCGAGGGCGGCAACGTCCTTGGCGGCCGGGATCTCGAACGACGTACCGTCGTTGGTGGTGACCCGGACGCCGTCCTTGCCGAGCGTGGTGACCTGGATGTCGACCTTCGAGAGCACCTCTTCGGCGGTCCAGCCGGTCTTCTTCTCGATGACGTGCGACTCGTACTCGTTGGAGAACAGGATCGCGGCGCCCTCGATGAGGTCGCGGATCAGGTCGCCCTCGGCAAAGGCGAGCTGCTGGGAGCAGTCGGCGATGAACGGGTAGCCGCGCTGACGGCACTCCTCGGTGTGGCGCTTCATCGCGGCCGGGTCGTCGGCGCCGATGAGGACGTACGACGGCGCACCGACGCGTTCGACGATGGGGGCCAGCTCGATCAGGCTGGCCTCGCTCATCGCGCCCGGGTAGAACGACGCGAACTGGGCCATCGTCGTGTCCGTGGTGCACACGAAGCGCGCGGTGTGCTTGCTGTCGGAGATGTGGACGGAGTCGCAGTCGACGCCGTTGCGCTCGAGCCACGAGCGGTAGTCGGCGAAGTCCTCGCCGGCCGCCCCGACGAGCACCGGACGCAGCCCCAGGCGCGCGAGGCCGAAGCACATGTTCGGCGCCACTCCGCCGCGGCGGATCTCGAGGTCGTTGACCAGGAAGGACACCGAGAGCTTGTCGAGCTGATCGACCACCAGCGAGTCCGAGAACTTGCCGGCAAAGGTCATCAGATGGTCGGTCGCGATGGAGCCAGCGATCAGGAGGGAGCCCGTGGGTGCAGTCACGACACGGAAGGTTATCGGAGACGTAACACGAAGTTGGGGCGGTCCCACTGGGTCTACCCAGGAGTAACGCTTAGCGTCGAAGCATGACCCCGTACGAAGAGATCGCCGCCCCCAGCGACCTGCACGCCGACTGCGAGGCGGTCAACCGCCAGCTCGCCCGGGCGGCCGTCAAGGCCACGCGTCCCGCGCCGAGCATCCACTTCGACGAGTTCCCCCGCGAGATGCCCAAGCGCGGCATCGAGATCTCCGAGGCTGCGCAGCGCCTCGCCAACGCTCTCCAGCTCCACCTGGACTGAGGGTCTCGAGACGGTCGCAGAGCGACCTCCTCGACCACCGACGCAAGAAAGCCCCCGCCGAGGCGGGGGCTTTCTTGTCCGGGGACTCAGTTGAACGAGTCTCCACACGCACAGGAACCCGTGGCGTTCGGGTTGTCGATCGTGAAGCCCTGCTTCTCGATCGTGTCGACGAAGTCGATCACCGCACCGTTGAGGTAGGGGACGCTCATCCGGTCGACGACCACGCCGACGCCGTCGAAGTCGGTCACGACGTCGCCGTCGAGGGTCCGCTCGTCGAAGAAGAGCTGGTAGCGCAGACCGCTGCAGCCACCGGGCTGCACGGAGATCCGCAGCTGCAGGTCGGTGCGACCCTCCTGCTCGAGGAGGCTGGCCACCTTCGCCGCAGCAACCGGGCTGATGTTGATCTGGTCTTCACGGCGGTCGAAGGAGACCGGCTCGGCGATGGTCGTCGTCGTACCGGTGGCCTCGGCCTCGTGGCTGTGTCCGCCACCGCAGCAGGCGTCGCTCATGCTCACTCCAAAGTCGTGTCAGAAAGGGGTTCTACTGGACCCAATGGTCGCACAGTTGTGGTTATTCCCCCCAGACGAGGACGGGCTTGACCACGAGACCCGATTTCGTGTCGGCGATGGCGTCCGCGATCCGCTCGAACGGGTACGTCGTCACGAGGTGATCGACGTCGAACCTGCCCGCTTCGCGGAGCGCGATCAGCTCGGGAATGGTCACCAGCGGGTCGGACTCTCCCTCCACCGAGGACCGGACGGTCTTGCCGGTGGACAGCAGGTCGATCGCGTCGATCGTGTACTCCGGTGCGCCCAGCCCGAGCGCGACCAGCATGCCGCGGTTGCGCAGCGACCGCTGCGCCTGGAGAACGACCGCTGGCAGCGCCGTCGTGTCGATGGCGTACGACGCCCCGCCACCCGTGAGCGACCGGACCTGTTCCTCGACGGCCGGGGCACCGTCCGCCGTGGGGTCGATCGCCGTGGCGCCGTACTCCTCCACGAGGGCTCGGCGCGCGGCGACCGGGTCGACGGCGATGACCGTCTCGACGCCCTTGCCGCGCGCGGCCGCAACGGCGGCGAGGCCGACCCCGCCGGCACCGAACACCACGAGCGACTCTCCGGGAGCGGGGTCCAGCAGGTTGAGCACGGTGCCGGCGCCGGTCTGGAAACCGCAGGCGAAGGGAGCCAGCCGGGCCAGGTCCAGGGACTTGTCCACGACGACGCAGTTGTCGGCGTACGCGAGGGCGTGGCGGGCGAAGCTGGACTGGCCGAAGAAGTTGCCGAAGACGGTCTGCCCGGCGCGGTCGCCGTCGGCACTGGTCATCGTGGTCGACCCGTCGGCGCGCATGCCCATGTAGTTGAGCAGCAGCGACTGCTCGCAGTAGCCGACGTGGCCCTCCTTGCACGCGTCGCACGCACGGCAGGAGCGGAAGCTCATGACGACGTGGTCGCCGACCTCGATCCCCGCGACGTCCGCGCCGACCTGTTCGACGACACCGGTGCCCTCGTGCCCCATCACCGTCGGCATCATCTCGGCGGGCAGCATCGTGGGCACGGTCAGGTCGGTGTGGCACAGGCCGGTCGCGACGACCCGCACCAGGACCTCGTCGGCCCGGGGCGCCTCGAGGTGCACGTCGGTGAAGACGAAGTCGCCGCCGGGCTCGTTGACGACGAGGGCAGTGGTGCGCAGGGTTTCGGTCACCCGAGCAATCTAGAACATGTTCCAGAAACGTCTCGATACGCCTCGCCTGGCGGCTCGGCACTCGACGACCATTGGGGGAATCAGCTGGACCAGGTCCGGGCGACGCGCGCGGCCAGTTCCGTGAGCGCGCCAGCCGGATCGGCGAAGGCGCGCTCCTCCCCCACGGCATCCACGAGGGAGTAGGCCGCATCCATGCCGAGTGCGCGCATCTCCCGGGAGCCGACCAGGACCTGGCCGGCGAGCGCGACGCACGGACGCAGGGCGTCGGCAGCGATGGCGGCGACGCCGGCCGGGACCTTGCCGGCCCGGCTGCTGAAGTCGAAGGCACCTTCGCCCGTGATGACCAAGTCGGCCGTCGCCGCCTGCTCGGCCAGGCGCACCGCGTCGGCGACCAGGCCGATGCCGCTGACCCGCGTCCCGCCGAGCAGCATCAGCGCGAAGCCCAGGCCGCCGGCAGCGCCAGCGCCGGGCGCCAGGGCGAGGCGACGATCAGTGGCGACCGCGAACTCCTCGAGGTAGCCGTCCATGACGACCTGCATCTCCTCGTCGAGCCCCTTCTGCGCACCGAACGTCTTGCTCGCGCCGAACAGTCCGGTCAGCGGGTTGTCGACGTCGGTCGCGGCGACGATCTCCACCCCGTCGACGATCCCGCGGGCGATGCTGAGGTCGACGCCGGTGACGCCGTTGAGGAAGATGCCACCGACATCGAGGGCGACATCGGCCGACGCACCGAGGGCGGCCAGCAGTCCCGCTCCCCCGTCGATGGTTCCGGATCCGCCCAGGCCCACGACGACCCGCTCGGCTCCCGCGTTGATGGCTTCCAGGACGAGGGACCCGACGCCCACCGTCGTACCGAACTCTCCGAGCTTGCCGCCCGTGAGGTGGATGCCGCAGGCCTGGGCGCTCTCGACGTACGCCGTCCGGTCGACCAGCAACAGCGTCGCCGGGACCTCGTGGCCGGGAGGTGCCTCGACCGTGACCGCCAGCAGGTCGCCGCCGAGGGAGGCGTGGAGCACGTCCACGAAGCCCGGCCCGCCGTCCGACATGGGCGCCAGCACGATCTCGTCGTCCGGGGCGTGGCGTCGCCAACCGGCCGCGATGGCCTCGGCCGCCTCGACCGCGGTGAGCGTGCCGGCGAACTTGTCGGGGGCCACCAGCACGCGCATGGCGACATCATGCGCCATCGACGCCGGTGCACCGACGGGTGGCCGATCGGGTGGCCGATCGGGTGGCGGAACTAGGATGGGGCCATGACCACTGTGGACCTTCCACTGCTGCCGCTCGGCCGTGGCACCGACCCGCTCTCCGAGCGTGGCGTCGACTGCCCCGGTGACCTGCCGGCCGCCTCCGATCCCGACCTGGTCGAGCGCGCTCGCGCCGCCCGGGAGAAGCTCGGCGAGCGACTGTTCGTGCTCGGACACCACTACCAGCGCGACGAGGTCATCCAGTTCGCCGACGTCACCGGTGACTCGTTCAAGCTCGCCCGCGATGCGGCTGCCCGGCCGGAGGCCGAGTTCATCGTCTTCTGCGGCGTGCACTTCATGGCCGAGTCCGCCGACATCCTCACCGGCCCCGACCAGCGGGTGATCCTGCCCGACCTCGCGGCCGGCTGCTCGATGGCCGACATGGCGCGCATCGCCCAGGTCGAGAAGGCGTGGGCCGCGCTGGCCGAGGCCGGCGTCCAGGACGTCGTCGTACCGGTCACCTACATGAACTCCAGCGCCGACATCAAGGCGTTCTGCGGCCGCAACGGCGGCGTCGTGTGCACCTCGTCGAACGCCGAGGTGGCGCTCGACTGGGCGTACGCACAGAAGGGCGAGGACACGAAGGTCCTCTTCCTCCCCGACCAGCACCTCGGTCGCAACACCGCCGTGCTGCAGCTCGGCATCGCCCTGGACGAGTGCGTCGTGTGGAACCCGCACAAGGCCAACGGCGGGCTGACCGCAGAAGAGCTCGCCAAGGCGAAGATCATCCTGTGGAAGGGCCACTGCTCGGTCCACGGCCGCTTCTCCGCCGACGTCATCGACGAACTGCGTGCCAAGGTCCCCGACCTCAACGTGCTGGTCCACCCCGAGTGCCAGCACGAGGTCGTGCTCAAGGCCGACCAGGTGGGTTCGACCGAGTACATCATCAAGACGATCGAGGCCGCGCCTGCTGGTTCGAGCTGGGCCATCGGCACCGAGCTCAACCTCGTTCAGCGCCTCAAGAACGCCCACCCGGACAAGAACATCATGTTCCTGGACCGCAATGTCTGCTACTGCTCGACGATGAACCGGATCGATCTGCCGCACCTCGTGTGGACGCTCGAGAACCTCGTCGAAGGTGTGGTCGTGAACCAGATCCAGGTGGACCCGCAGACCGAGGCGGACGCGCTCGTCGCGCTGCAGCGGATGCTCGACCTCCCCGGGAAGTCCCACCGTGACTGACACCCTCCCTGCCTGTCCCGCGTGTGCGAGCCCGTACACGTACGAGATGGGCGACCTGCTCGTCTGCCCCGAGTGCGCCCACGAGTGGTCGCCGTCCGAAGCCGCCGCCGAGGCGCAGGCCGCGGCCGACGCCGACCTGGTGCGCGACGCCAACGGGAATCCGCTGGCGGACGGCGACGACGTGATCATCATCAAGATCCTCCCCGTCAAGGGAGCCCCGAAGCCGATCAAGGCCGGCACGAAGGTGCGCAACATCCGCCTGGTCGACCCGACCAAGCGGGTGGGCGACCACGACATCGACGCCAAGGTCGACGGCTTCGGCCCGATGCAACTCAAGTCCAGTGTGGTCAGGAAGGCCTGAGCGTGTTCAAGCGCACCAAGTCCCCCGTCGTCGAAGAGACGACCGTCGCGAAGCCGGGCGGCAAGGGTCGTCCGACCCCGACCCGCAAGGAGGCCGAGGCCGCCGCGAAGGCGCGCGCCAAGGCACCCGCCGACCGCAAGGCGGCCTCGCGCAAGGAACGCGAGTTCCGGGCCGAGGAGAGCAAGAAGATTCGCCAGGGCATGAAGGCCGGCGACGAGAAGTACCTGCTTCCCCGTGACCGGGGGCCGGTCCGTCGCTTCATCCGCGACTACGTCGACGCCCGGTTCTCCATCGTCGAGATGGTGATCCCGCTGATGATCATCGGCCTGATCCTCGGCTACACCGGCAACTCGGCCCTCGTGCAGGCCAGCAGCCTCGTGCTGCTCGCGACGGTGCTGTTCGTGGTCACCGACATGATCGTGCTGCGGTTCCGGATCCGGCGCGAGCTCAAGCGGCGCTTCCCGGAGGAGCCGCTCAAGGGCACCACGTACTACACGCTGACCCGGGCGATGCAGATGAAGTTCATGCGGATGCCGAAGGCGCGGGTCAAGATCGGGCAGGCCCTGCCCGAGGACTACCGCTGACGGCACCGTCTTCCCTTGTGCCTGACGTGAAGGTCATCGCTGCGCTCCACGCGCCCGCGCCCGGAGCCGGGCTCCTCGCGCCCGCCTTCCGGGCCGACATCGCCGCCTGCGGCGCGACCCGGCTCCAGGTGAACGTCGACGACGACGCGGTGGCTCCGGCGATGCGGTTCGGGCCCGGCGCGCCGATCACGGCAGTCGTCAGTGTGTGGACCGGCGGTTCCGTGGGTTCGCTCGTGGACGTCGTACGACGGCTCGACCCGAGCGCCGACCTCTGGCGGGTCCGCGAACGCGAACCCCTGCCTCCGCCCGCCGTTGCGGACGGGGAGCGGGCCGACGCCCTGGCGAACATCGCCTTCCTCCGTCGACCCGACTCCCTGTCGAAGCAGGCGTGGCTGGCCGACTGGCTCGACCGGCACACCCAGGTCGCGATCGACACCCAGGGCACCTTCGGCTACGTGCAGAACCCCGTGCTCGAGGCGCTCACCGGCGACGCACCTGCCGTCGCCGGCATCGTCGAGGAGCTCTTCCCGATGGCCGCGATGTCGGACCACCACGCCTTCTACGGCAGCGGCGGCGACGAGGCCGAGTTCCAGCGGCGGTTCGCGGTCCTCATGGAGAGCTGCGAGCGCTTCGGCGCGACGCAGGGACTCGACCTCGTGCCGACCAGTCGCTACACCTTCACGCTGGCCTGACCCGTGTCCTCGGCAGGGTCAGCCGAGGACCTCGGACCGACGGGGTGACCGGGTCAGGGTGGGGTCGGTCGTCACGACACCGTCGAGCACCCGGTCGATCGCAGCGAGCGTGTCGGCGTCCAGCTTCACACCGGCGGCCTTGACGTTCTCGGTGACCTGTTCGGGACGACTGGCGCCGATGATCGCGGCCGAGACGTTGTCGTTCTGCAGCACCCAGGCGACCGCGAGCTGCGCGAGCGAGAGCCCGGCTGCCTCGGCGATCGGCGCGAGCTGCTGCACACGCTCGAGCACGTCGTCCTTCAGCCAGCGGCCGATGTTGTCGGCGCCGCCCTTGGTGTCGGTGGCGCGCGACCCGGCGGGTGGCGGCTGGCCGGGAAGGTACTTGCCCGTCAGCACGCCCTGCGCGATCGGCGACCAGACGATCTGGCCGAGGCCGAGCTCGCGCGACGTCGGCACGACCTCCTCCTCGATGACCCGCCAGAGCATGGAGTACTGCGGCTGGTTGGAGAT
>JAKFEI010000008.1:0-6564 GCA_036675765.1 Nocardioides sp.
GCGGCCGACACTATCGGGGAGCCCTATCCTTTCCCGGTGCTGATCCTGCTGCCGCCGAGTGAGGGCAAGTCCGTTCCGACCCGGGGCAAGGCGCTCGACCTCGCGTCCCTCTCCTCGCCCGAGTTGACCGCCGCGCGCAACGAGGTGCTCGACGCACTGGTCGCGCTGTGCCGTGACGATGCGGACAAGGCGGCCGCCGTACTCGGGCTCTCGCCGGGCCAGCTCGACCTGATCGACCGCAATGCCGACCTGGTGGACGCACCGACCGCTCGTGCGGACCGGATCTACACCGGCGTCCTCTACGACGCGCTCGACCTCGAGACCCTGTCGGCTGCGGCGAAGCGGCGCGCGACCAGCCGCGTGGCCGTGGCTTCCAGCCTCTTCGGCATGGTCCGCCTCGGCGACCGCATTCCGTCGTACCGCCTCTCCGGCGACGCCTCGCTCCCGCCCGTCGGCCCGGTCGCGGCGATCTGGCGCGAGGCGCTGCCGCCGGTGATGACCGCAGCGCTCGGCCGCGGGCTGCTGGTCGACCTGCGATCGGGGATGTACGCAAACTTCTGGCGTCCCGCACCCGAGCTCGCCCGCCGGGTCGCGACCGTGCGCGTGCTGCACGAGCACAACGGCACCCGCAAGGTCGTCAGCCACTTCAACAAGGCCACCAAGGGCCGGATCGTCCGTGAGCTGCTGGAGGACGGCGCCGACCCGCGCACCCCGGCGGCCCTCGCCGCAACGCTGGAACGCCTGGGCTGGACCGTCGAGATCGGTGCCCCCGGGAAGACCGGCACCCAGCTCGACGTGGTCGTCAGCGAGCTGTGACGCTCACCAGCGGCCGGTGTCGAGCAACGTCCGCCGGCCGGCGGGCAGCGCGTTGAAGAACCGCAGCGAGCCCTTCTGCTCCCCCGTGGCCAGGTCCTCGTAGAACGAGAGCACCGACACCGCGGCCGGCGAGAGCTCCATCCGGAACAGCGACTCCAGCGGGGCGTCGACGGCGTGCGCGACGAGCGTCTTGATCGGCGTCACGTGACTGACCAGCACGACGGTCTTGCCGGCGTGCTTCTTCAGGAGCCGGGCCAGGGCGTCGAGGACGCGGGCCTGGACGGTCAGGAACGACTCCCCACCCGGGGGCGAGGCGGCCATGTCGGCGAACCACGCCTCCAGTCCGGCCTTGTCCTTCTCGCCGACCTCGGTGAAGGTCATCCCGTCCCAGTCGCCGAACTCCATCTCGGCGAAACCGGGCTCCTCCTCGACCGGGAGGCCCAGCTTCGCCGCGATGATCTCGGCGGATTCGCGGGTACGACGGACCGGTGAGGAGACGACGACGCTGATGTGGTCGCGCAGTTCGGTGAGCCATTCGGCCGCTTCCGCGATCTGCGCACGACCCTCCTCGGAGAGGGCCGGGTTGTCGCCGCCGAGCCCACCGGAGAACCGGCGACCGGTCGTGTGCGGCGTGACGCCGTGGCGGACCAGCACGATCGTCGTCGGCGCGCCCATCCCCGGCGGTGCGACGGGCGTTGCGGCCGGCGACTCGAGCTCCTCGACGAGTGACTCGGGCTCGTCGGCCACACCGTCACCGGCGACGGAACCACCGCGCGCAAGGTCAGCAGCCGGTTCGACGGTCGCAGTGACACCCGACCGCGCACCGTCGAGCGCCTCGTTGGCGAGCCGGTCCGCGTGGCCGTTCTGCTCCCGCGGGACCCACGTGTAGACGGTCCCGGCCGGCGCGAGCGCCAGCGCCTCGTCAGCGAGCACCCGCATGTCGGGGTGCTTGATCTTCCAGCGGCCCGCCATCTGCTCGACGACGAGCTTGGAGTCCATCCTGACCTCGACGGCCGCGTCCGGGGTGAACTCCGCCGCGAGCTTGAGTCCGGCGATCAGGCCGGAGTACTCCGCAACGTTGTTGGTCGCGAACCCGATCGTCGACCCGTCCTCGGCCAGCACCTCACCGGTCGCGGCGTCCTTGAGGACGGCGCCGTACGCCGCCGCGCCGGGGTTGCCGCGGGAGCCGCCGTCGGCCTCGATGAGGACGGTACGACGACCCGCTCCCGTCACGAGAGGCCGCTCTCCGCCGTCCGCACCAGGATCCGCTGGCACTCCTGGCACCGCACGACGGTGTCGGCCGGGGTGCTCCGGATGACCTGGAGCTCGGCCGCGTCGAGGCGAATCTGGCAACCGCCGCAGGCGCGCTGGCGCAGCTCGGAGGCGCCGATGCCGCCCTGGTTGGCGCGCAGCTTCTCGTAGAGCGCGAGCAGGTCGGCCGGGAGCTCGGCGACGATGGCGTCACGACCGGCACCCACCGTGGCGGCCTCGGCGTCGAGCTCGGCACCGCGGGCGTCACGGGTCGCGGTCAGCTCACCGAGCCGGGTGTCGATGGTCTCGATCGCGGCGGTGAGCTCGTCCAGCGCGGACTGCGCCTCCTCGAGCTGCTCCATGACCTCGAGCTCCTCGTCCTCCAGCACCGTGATCCGGCGTTCGAGGGTGTCGAGCTCGTGCTGCATCCGCTCGAGGTCCTTGGGGTTGGCGATCGCTCCGGAGTCCATCCGGTCGCGGTCCCGCTTGCGCCGCACCTTGACGGTCTCGACGTCGGCGTCGGCCTTGGCCTGCGCCACGGCGAGGTCGTCGACGACGATCCGCTGGTCACGCATCCGGCCATCGACATCGGAGCGCTTGCCGAGGAGTTCGGCGATCTCGGCACCCTCCGCAGGATGGGTGCGCTGGTGGCGGAGCTGATCGATCTGGGCGTCCAGCGCCTGCAGGTCGAGCAGGCGCAATTGGGCGGCGGGGTCGGCCTTCATCGGATGCTCATTCGGTGCTCTCGGGGATGCTCACAGATGCGCTCACAGGTGCATTGTCCAAGGGTCGGTGACGATCGTGCTCACCCGGGTCTCCACGGCGTCTCCGAGCGCTTCGACGAGTCGTTGCTCGACGACGGGCAACCAGGTCGATTCGGCCGCCCAGTGGGCGATGTCGATGAGGGCCGGGCCGCCCTTCTCCATGAACTCCGCGGCCGGGTGGTGCCGCAGGTCGCTGGTGACGTAGGCGTCCACGTCGAGGCCGGCCACCCGGTCCAGCAGGAAGTCACCGGCGCCGCCGCAGACGGCGACCCGCTTGATCGGGCGCTCCGGGTCACCGGCTACCCGCACCCCGTGCGACGTGGCGGGGAGCGCCTTCGCGACGGACTCGGCGAACTCGCCCAGCGTCACCTGCGCGACCGTACCGATCCGGCCGGTCCCCGTCGTGGTGAGCCCGTTGTCGGCGAGCTGGACGACGTCGTACGCGGGCTCCTCGTAGGGGTGCGCGGCGAGCATCGCGCGGACCACGGCGGTCCGCAGCGAGCGCGCGAGGACCACCTCGATCCGCACCTCTTCGACCGTCTCGAGGTCGCCGACGGTGCCGATCATCGGGTTCGCACCATCGAGCGGGCGGAACCGGCCCTGGCCGGGCGCGCTGGTGAACGAGGCGAAGTCGTAGTCGCCGATCCGACCGGCGCCCGCTTCTGCGATCGCGGCGCGGACCGGGGCGGCGGCGTCGGCCGGGACGAAGACCGTCAGCTTGTCGACCGGCTCCGAGGACGCAGCGATGATCGGCGCGAGATCGGTGAGGCCGAGCGCGAGGGCGAGGGACTCGGACACTCCCCCGACGGCCTGGTCGGCGTTCGTGTGGGCGGTCAGCAGGGCGCAGTCGGCCTTCGCGAGGGTGTGCAGCGTGCGGCCCTTCGGCGTCGTCGCCGCGAACCCCGTGACGCCCTTCAGGAACAACGGGTGGTGCACGACCAGCAGGTCGGCCTTCCACTCCGCTGCTTCGGCGGCGACGGCCGGCGTCGGGTCGACGGCGAACATGACCTTCTTCACGGGCTGGGCCGGGTCGCCGTACACGAGGCCGACGGCGTCCCAGCTGTCCGCGGTCGAGGGCGGGTACCAGCCGTGGATCAGGTCGGTGACGTCCTGGAGCGTGGGCATGACGGTCAGGCTACTGGGGTCGCCGTGGGCGATGCGGTGGATGTCGGCCCGGGATTGATACCCTGCCGGGGCCAGTCGACCTCCACAGAAGTGCGAAACGTGGAAGTCAGGGAACCCGGTGAGAGTCCGGGACTGACGCGCAGCGGTATGGGTGACGGGCGGAGCACCGGGAAATCGGTACAGCCACTGGACTTTCGGGTCCGGGAAGGCGCTCCGCACCGGAGGATCCCGAGTCCGAAGACCTGCTGGCCCTTGCGACAACCGTCGCGAGGTCACCAAGGAATTTTGCAGGGGCGACGCGACGAGCCCCCGGACCTCGAAGGACCGCACCGCCATGGCCACGAACCGCAGCCGGCCGGACCGCTGCCCGGGCGTCGTGCACCCGTGGCTCGCCGCCGACGGCGGTCTCGTCCGGATCCGGATCCCCGGCGGGCGGATCTCCCTGAAGTCCCTGCAGGCGCTGGTCGCCGTTGCCGAGGAGTACGGCGACGGGCGGGTGCGGTTGACGGCGCGCGCCAACCTCCAGGTCCGTGCAATGCCCGTCGACAGTGCTGCGGGAGACCGACTGGCTGAGGCGCCGCTCGTCGCGCTCGAAGCCACCGGACTGCTGCCGTCGCGGGAGCACGACCGGATCCGCAACGTGCTGGCGTCCCCGCAGACCGGGATCGCCGGCGGTCGCGCGGACCTGCGCCCCGTCGTGGCCGCGCTCGACGCACTGCTGCTCGGCGACCCGACCCTGGCCGGGCTGCCCGGCCGCTTCCTCTTCACGCTCGACGACGGCCGCGGCGACCTCGCGGACCGGCACCGCGACCTGGGCCTGATCGCCCTGTCCACCGACTCCGCGCAACTGGTCGTCGGAAGCGGGTTCGGGCCCGTGGTGCCGCTTCGCGATGCCGCCGACGCGATCGGTGACCTGGCCCGCCTGTTCCTCGAGGCTCGTGGCCAGGGGCCCGATGCGCCCTGGCACGTGACCGAGCTCCCCGAACCCCTGATTGACCCGGTCGCACCCGCGCCCGGCGCCGACATCACCAGCGCACCGCTGCCCTTCGGCCCCGTGGCCGGCGGCGAGCACGTGCAGGTGGACGACACCGGCATCGATGCCAGCATGGTCGCGTCCATGCTCGCGTCACGGACCGGCCGGGGTGACCTGGTCGTCGTGACGCCGTGGCACGGTGTGCTGATCCCTGAGGAGAACCCCCAATGAGTGAGCAGATCGACCTGTCGGCCCCGAGCGCCCTGACGGCACCGCCGCGCCGCTACGAGTACATCGCCGACGGCCCGGCGATCTACGTCGACTCGTTCGCGACCATCCGGCGGGAGTCCGACCTCGCCGGGATCCCCGCCGACGCGGAGAAGGTCGCCGTGCGGATGATCCACGGCAGCGGCCAGACCGACCTCACCCGCGACCTGGTGATCCACCCCGGCCTGGTCCCGGCCGCCCGCGCCGCACTGTCCAACGGTGCACCGATCCTCTGCGATGCCCGGATGGTCGCGATGGGCATCACCGCCGGCCGCCTGCCCGCCGACAACCCGGTGCACTGCTTCCTCACCGACTCCCGGACCCCGGAGCTGGCCAAGGCGTGGTCGACCACCCGGACCGCCGCGGCCGTCTCGCTGTGGGAGCCCCTGCTCGAGGGCGCCGTCGTCGCCATCGGCAACGCCCCGACCGCGCTCTTCCACCTGCTCGAGATGATCCTCGACGGCGGACCCCGGCCCGCTGCGATCGTCGGGTGCCCCGTCGGTTTCATCGGCGCCGCCGAGTCCAAGGACGCGCTCGCCTCCTTCGCCAGCGACCACGGCATCGACATCCCGTTCGTCACCGTGCGCGGTCGCCGCGGTGGCTCCGCCATGGCGTCCTCGGCCGTCAACGCGTTGGCGCAGGAGGAGGAATGACCCTCCCCACGACCGGCTCCTTCCACGTCGTCGGCATCGGCCCCGGTGACCCCGAGCTCATCACCCGCAAGGCCGAGCGCCTGATCGGTGCCGCCGGCGTCGTGGCGTTCCATGCCGGCGTCACCAAGCAGTCGCATGCCCGCCGGATCGCCGCGCACCTGATCCCGACCGACGCCGTCGAGGAGGAACTGCGCTACCCCGTCACCACGGGCAGCACCGACCACCCCGGCGGGTACGTCGGCGCCCTGGCCGACTTCTACGACGAGTGCGAAGCACGGCTTGCCGCCCACCTCGACGCGGGTCGTGACGTCGTACTGCTGGCTGAGGGGGACCCACTCTTCTACGGCTCCTCGATGTACCTCCTGGACCGGTTCCGCGACCGCTTCGAGACCGAGGTCGTCCCCGGCATCCCGGCCTTCGCCGCCGCGACCGCTGCCATCCCCGCTCCGCTGGTGCGCCAGACCGACGTGCTGACCGTGTTGCCCGGCACGCTGCCGGAGGCCGAGCTCGCCCGGCGCCTGGCCGACACCGACGGCGCCGTGATCATGAAGCTCGGCCGCACCTTCCCGGCCGTCCGCTCGGCACTGGAACAGGCCGGCCGCCTCGACGGCGCGTGGTACGTCGAACGTGCCTCGCAGCCTGAGCAGCGCTGGCTGCCCGTCGCCGACGTCGACGCCGAGTCGGTCCCGTACTTCTCGCTGATCGTGGTCCCCGG
>JAKFEI010000283.1:0-35271 GCA_036675765.1 Nocardioides sp.
CGGCGGAAGTGGCGGCCCTCGACCATCACATCCGTGGACACCACGACGTGGCCCTTGCGGACCCGCAGCACGGCCGCGTCGTCGCCCGGACCGACCAGCACGTCCTCGCCCGGAGCGGTGCTGGAGACGATGTCGGTGATCTTGTTGATCAGCCCGAATTCGCCGAGGTCGGAAAGCGTCGCGTCGCGGTCGATCCCCGAAGTCATGGGTCCATCCCACCAGACCGATCAGCCCGAGTGCTCGCCGGTTCTGCTGCGGCGCCTGCGCGATGTAGGTTGAAGCGTTCTTCATCCAGTCGACGGGAGCTATGACCCATGGTGGTTCAGGCCTACATCCTCATCCAGACCGACGTCGGCAAGGCGGCGGATGTCGCCCGCGAGGTCGGCAACATCAAGGGCGTCACCCTCGCCGAGGACGTCACCGGTCCCTACGACGTGATCGTGCGTGCCGAGGCCCGCAACGTCGACGAGCTCGGCAAGCTGGTCGTCTCCAAGGTGCAGAACCTCGACGGGATCACCCGCACCCTGACCTGCCCCGTCGTCCACATCTGACGCGTGCAGTTGCGCCGACGCGGGCGAGCGGCCGTCCTGGTCGCCGCCGGCGTCGTCCTTGCGGCCTGCGGCGGGCCGGTCGACGTCGACGTCCCTGACATCTCGAGGGCCGACCGCGAGGCGTGTGACGCGTTCGCAGCCGAGCTGCCCGACTCGCTGGCCGAGCAGGAACGCGTCGACATCAGGCCTGCCGATGCCCCCGCCGCTGCGTACGGCGATCCGGCCATCGTGGTGCGCTGCGGCGTGCCCACGCCCGAGGGCTTCGACCTGACCGCGTCGTGCGAGACCGCCGACGGGGTCGGCTACTTCATCCCCGATGAGCAGTACGACGACCAGGGGCTCGACCTGACGCTCACGGCAGCCGGTTACGAGCCGCGCGTGGAGATCAGCATCCCCGCGAAGTACCGACCCAATGCCGGGCCGGCGACGATGTCGGTGCTCGCCCCGTTGATCAAGGCGCACTTCACGCTCGTGGACGATTGCGCGTAGCGGTCTCGAGACGGTCGCTGCGCGACCTCCTCGACCAGCGGACCTAACGCAGGCCGGTGGGGCGCTGGAGCGCCAGCGTCAGCAGCCGGTCCACGAGGGCGCCGTACTCCAGCCCGCTGGCGGCCCACATCTGCGGGAACATCGAGAGCGGCGTGAAGCCGGGCATCGTGTTGAGCTCGTTGATGACCAGCGAACCGTCGGGCATCAGGAAGAAGTCGACGCGGGCCAGGCCCTCGCAGCCAGCGGCGACGAAGGCCTCGGCGGCGAGCGCCCGCATCCGGTCCTCGACGCCCTCGGGCAGGATCGCCGGCACGTCGAGCTCGGTGGCCTCCTCGGGGAGGTACTTCGCCTCGAAGTCGTAGAACTCGTGGTCGCCGGTGATCCGGATCTCGGCGGGCAGGCTGGTGTCGACGCCGCCACCCACCGCACCGAGGACACCGCACTCGACCTCGCGGGCGCCCTCCGCAGACACCTCGACGAGGATCTTCGGGTCGTGCGCGAGGGCGGTCCCGATCGCTGCGTCCAGGTCGTCGGAGGAGTGCGCTTTCGCGATGCCGATGCTGGAGCCACCACGGGCCGGCTTCACGAACAGCGGATAGCCGAGGGCGGCGACGCGCTCCCGCACAACAGCCGGGTCGGCCGCCCACTCGCGGGCGGTGACGACGTGGCTCGGCATGACCGGCAGCCCGGACGCAACGAGGGCGATCTTCATGAACGCCTTGTCCATGCTGACGGCGGACGCGAGCACGCCCGAGCCGACGTACCGGACGTCGGACATCTCGAACAACCCCTGGATGGTGCCGTCCTCGCCCCACGGGCCGTGCAGCAACGGGAACACCACGTCGACGTCAGCGAACTCGCGGATGGCCGCCGGCCGGGTCGGGTCGACCGCCGGTAGCTTCCCGTCGACGATCCGGAGCCGCGACGGGTCGTCCGCCTCCTGCACCCACTGGCCGTCCTGGGTGATCCCGATCGGGACGACGTCGTACTTCTCGCGGTCGATCGCCTGCAGCACGCTGCCGGCCGTGACGCACGAGATGGCGTGCTCGGTCGAGCGGCCGCCGAAGACGACAGCGACGCGGATACGGCGGCCGGTGGGAGCATTCATCGCGGCTGACCCTACCTTTGAGGCATGTCGTCTCCCACGTCACGGCTCCACCCGGCGACCATCGCGGTGACCGCGGGCCGTCCGCCGCACGACCCCGACCAGCCACTGAACGTCCCGATCACGATGACGTCGACGTACGTCGCCACGGGCGACCTGGAGTACGGCCGGTACGGCAACCCGACGTGGTCGGCGTTCGAGGACGCGCTCGGTGCGCTCGAGGGCGGCCGCGCGCTGGCCTTCGCGTCCGGCATGGCCGCCGCCACGACCCTGCTCGACCTGGTCGGCCAGGACGGTGGGGTGGTCGCACCACGGCACTCCTACAGCGGGACGATCGCGGCGCTGGCCGACTTCGAGTCACGCGGGCGGCTGCACGCCCACCTCGTCGACGTCACCGACACCGCCGCCGTGATCGCAGCCATGGAGGCCGACGAGGACTGTGCCCTGCTGTGGCTGGAGTCCCCGACCAACCCGGCGCTGGAGATCGCCGACATCCCCGCCCTGGTGGCGGCGGCACACGAGCTCGGCATCCAGGTCGTCGTCGACAACACCTTCGCCACTCCCCTGCTCCAGCAGCCGCTCGCCCTGGGCGCCGACATCGTGCTGCACTCGGCGACGAAGTACATCGCCGGCCACAGCGACGTCCTGATGGGTGCGGTCGTCACGGCCAGCGACGACGTGTACGCCGCCCTGAAGGGCCGCCGTGACCTCATGGGGGCCGTTCCCGGGCCGTTCGAGGCCTGGTTGGCCCTACGGGGCCTGCGCACGCTGCACGTGCGCCTGGAGCGCGCCCAGGCCAACGCGGTCGAGCTCGCGCGGCGTCTCGCCGAGCACCCGCTGGTCGAAGAGGTCCGCTACCCCGGCTTCGGAGCGATCATCGCTCCGGTCATCGCGGGCGGTGCGGACGCAGCCGACTTCCTGGTCCGCGCGACGTCCCTGTGGGTGCACGCGACCTCACTGGGTGGCGTCGAGTCCACGTTCGAGCGACGTCGTCGCTGGAAGCTCGAGGCGACGACGATCCCCGAAGGCCTGGTGCGGCTCTCGGTCGGCATCGAGGACGTCGAGGACCTCTGGGACGACCTGGCGCAGGCGCTGGACCGGATCAACGCCTGAGGTCTCGAGACGGTTGCTGCGCAACCTCCTCGACCAACGATCAGGAGAGCTCGGACTTGGTGTCGCGGGCGATGAAGGCCTCCATCAGGCCGGACGTCGTGAGGTTGCCGGCGACCACGTCGTCGACGGCATCGACGATCGGGGCGTCGACACCCAGCTGGGCGGCCAGTGCCCGCAGCGACGAGCAGGACTTCGCGCCCTCGGCGACCTGACGGGTCGATGCGTAGATGTCCTCGACCGTCATCCCCTGGCCCATCTTCTCGCCGAAGGTCCGGTTGCGCGACAGCGGCGAGGAGCAGGTGGCGACGAGGTCGCCGAGTCCGGCCAGGCCCATCAGGGTCAGCGGGTTCGCCCCGAGGTTCATGGCCAGCCGGGCGGTCTCCGCGAGGCCGCGCGTGATCAGCGAGGCGGTCGTGTTGTCGCCGAAGCCGAGGCCCACGGCCATGCCGACACACAGCGCCACGACGTTCTTGTAGGCGCCACCGAACTCGCAGCCGAGGACGTCCACGCTCGTGTAGGGGCGGAACGCCGGCGAGTGCATCCGCTTCTGCAGCAGGGTTGCGACGTTCTCGTCGGCACACGCGACGACGGATGCCGCCGGTTCACGACGGGCGATCTCGCGGGCGAGGTTCGGGCCGCTGACGACGGAGATCCGGTGGGCACCGATGTCGCCGACCTCGGCGATCACTTCCGACATCCGCTTCAGGGTGCCGAGCTCGACGCCCTTCATCAGGGAGACGAACACGGCCTCGTGGTCGACGTACGGCAGGAAGGTGGGGAGGTTCTCCCGCAACGACTGCGACGGGACCGCAAGGACGACGATGTCGGCACCCGCGAGGGCTTCCTCGGGGTCATGGGTCGAGGTGATCGTGCGCGGCAGCTCGATGCCGGGGAGGTAGTCGACGTTCTCGTGTCCCTCGTTGATCGCGACGGACACCTCTTCGCGACGGGCCCAGATGCTCACGTCGTTGCCGGCATCGGCCAGCACGATCGAGAACGCCGTGCCCCACGAACCAGCACCCAGCACGGCAACCTTGTTGCCCGACAGATTCCCCACGAGTCCGTTCACTTGCCCTTCGCCTTTTTCTGCTTCTTGAACCGGTCGCCCTGCACTGCCATGTCGTAGCGCTCCGCGGGAGCGGTCTCACCACGGACCAGCTCGAGCTGGTGGGTGATGGCGGCCATGACCCGGGCGGTGGCCTCGGCGACCACGGCTGCGGTTCGCGGCTGGGCACGCAGATCCTCCAGGTCGACAGGAGGACCGACCCGCATCACGACCTTCTTGCGCGGGAAGAGGTGCGGTCGCTTGGCGTACGGCGCGAGCAAGTCCTGGGCGCCCCACTGGCCGACCGGGATCACGGGGCAGCCGGTCTCGAGGGCGATCCGGGCGGCGCCCGACTTGCCCTTCATCGGCCACAGGTCGGGGTCTCGGGTGATGGTGGCTTCCGGATAGATCACCACGACCTGGCCGCTGTTGATCGCGTCGACTGCGGCGGCATAGGCACCAACGGCGTCGCGGGTGTCGCGCTTCACGGGGATCTGACCGGCGTCCCGGAGGAACCTGCCCAGCATCGGATTGTCGAAGAGGCCGGCCTTGGCGAGGTAGCGCGGCTTGCGGCCGTACTCGTAGACCAGGTGCGCTGCAGTCAGCGGATCAACGTGGGAGATGTGGTTGAGCACGATGAGGTAGCCACCCGTCTCCGGGATGTTCTCGCCGCCGATCCACTCCTGACGCGTCGTCGAGAGCAGGAACGGTTTGACGATCATCACGCCGAACCCGAACGCCCAGCCACGCTTCTCCTGGAACTTGCGCACCTTCACGAGACGCAGGCTACCGGTCAGTGACCCCGACCACTTCAGGGCGCGACACGCGTCGCTCCCCGTGCCTGCGAAGATGATCGTCGTGGTCTCGCGTCCGGGTGGTTTCGTCATCGTGTTGCCGGTGAAGTCCCCGGGCACCGCGAAGTCGAGGATGGCCACCTTGAGCGATGCGGACCGTGGCCTGCTGGCTGGTGCGTTCGCCACCGACGCCGTCGATGCCTGCCTGCAGACACCCGGTGTCGTCGGGGTCCTGGTGGTCAGCGACGATGCCGACTTCGCGGCCACACTGGCCGAGCGGGGCGCCATGACCTGCGCCGATCCCGGCGGCGGGCTCAATGCTGCCCTGCGCCACGCAGCGACCGTCGTGCACGAGCAACGGCCGGACCTGCGCCCGGTCGCCCTCTGCGCGGACCTGCCCGCCCTGGCGCCGATCGATCTCGCCGCAGCCCTCGAGTTCGCAGCGACGACCACGGCCTGCTTCGTGCGCGATGCCGAGGGCACGGGCACCACCTTCTACTCCGCCGGGTACGACGACTTCGACCCGCGATTCGGTCCCGACTCGGCACAGCGCCATGGCGTCGATGCCCAGGAGGTCCCGGGCGAAGTGGCCACCCTGCGGCGTGACGTCGACGACCTCGACGACCTGCGCGACGCCGTGTCGCTCGGCGTCGGGGTGGCGACGACGCAGGCACTCGCCGTCGTACAACTGGCCCAGGACTGACGAAAAGGCGATCGGGCCGCCCTCCCGAAGGAGGACGGCCCGATCAAGGAACTGCGCGAGGTCAGGCCTTCTTGGCAGCAGCCTTCTTCGCGGGAGCCTTCTTGGCCGGTGCCTTCTTGGCGGCCGGGGCCTTCTTCGCCGGAGCAGCCTTCTTGGCGGGAGCAGCGGCCTTCTTCGCCGGAGCAGCAGCCTTCTTGACCGCGGTGGCCGCGGCCTTCTTGGCGGGAGCAGCGGCCTTCTTCGCCGGAGCAGCAGCCTTCTTGACCGCGGAGGTCGCGGCCTTCTTGGCGGGAGCAGCGGCCTTCTTCGCCGGAGCAGCGGCCTTCTTGGCGGGAGCAGCAGCCTTCTTGACCGCGGAGGTCGCGGCCTTCTTGGCCGGAGCAGCAGCCTTCTTCGCCGGAGCAGCCTGCTTGGTCGCGGCAGCCTTCGTCGCGACAGCGGCCTTCTTCGGAAGCGGCGCGAGCTTCTTCGCACCGGAGACGACGTTCTTCAGGTCAGCGCCAGCGCTGAACTTCGGAACGGCCTTCTTCTTGGTCTTGACCCGCTCGCCGGTCTGCGGGTTGCGCACCCAACGGGCGTTGCGCACGGCCTTCTCGAAGGAGCCGAAACCAGTGATGGCGACCTTCTCACCCTTGGCAACCTGGCGGGTGATGGTGTCGAGAACCGCGTCAAGCGCGTGGGACGCGTCCTTGCGGCTGCCCTCGAATCGGTCGGCCAGCGCGTCGATCAACTGAGACTTGTTCACTACTTGTCCTTCCGAAACGCGCCTCATCGGGCGTCCCTTGGGCTTTTGCGGCCGAGCCCTCGCCCGACCGTCCTATCAGGGCACGCTAGGCACTAGTGGCCACACTCACAATCACCACGCCGTGTTTAGCCCTGTTTTTTCCCAGAAACCACGGTATTTCGGCCGAATTGCCCATTCAGGAGGCCGAACCGGGCCACATCCGGTCCAGCGCGAAACGCCCGCCGATGGAGAAGTCGAACTGCACGAGACGCAGATCTGTCAGTAGTTTCGCGGCTTCGGGGTCCAGTTCGGACTCCTTGACCTGCTCCCCACTGGTGTCGAGGAGACGACCCTGCTGGATCGCAGGCACGTGCCGGTGGACCTGGTCGAGCAGGGTGAGGTACGGCGGCATCGGTGCGTTCGCGACGTCGTACAGAAGGGGCAGGAAGAAGGACGGGCTCGTCATCGGCACGGAACGCGCCACGTTGTGTGCTGGCTCGCTGCTCCAGATCAGGAAAGGCGTTCGATAGAGCGACAGGCCGGCGTTGTCGTTCTTGACCCTTGACCCGTAGATGCCCGGCAGGTGGTCGCCGTAGAACAGCACGATCGTCTTCTCGGGACCATTCGTCAGCTTCTCGAGGAAGGCCGCGAGTGCTTCATCGGTGTGTTCGAGGCCGCGGGCGTACTGACCGATCTTCTTGCCGTTGTCGCCGGCTCCGGTCACCTTGATCGGGTCGTCGTAGTTGTGATCGACGGGAATGTGGTTCTGCATCGTCACGAGATTCACCAGCAACGGCTTGTCGTGTTCGTCGATCTGGGTGAGCACCTCGTCGAAGGCCGACTTGTCCGAGATGTAGGGGTTGTCGTCGATCGTGTCGGTCTCGCCGATGGTCGTGTCGTGGATGAAGGACTGGAATCCGAAGCGCTCGTAGACCTGCTCACGCTTGTACATCCCGACCCGGTAGGGATGGACGGCGATCGCCTCGTGCCCCTGGCTCTTGAACCAGCCGACGGCCGACGGGTAGCTCGACTGGTCCGGCACGAGCATCTGGTACGGCGACAGCATCTGCGGACGGAACAGCCCGAGGGACTGCCCGGTCAGGGTCTCGAACTCCATGTTGGCCGTGCCGCCGCCGTACATCTGGGCGAGCATGTGGCCGGACGTCGTGTCCTGCATCAGCGCCCGGGTCCGCGGAATCGGGTCACGCTCGAGGTCGAAGCCCTTGAGCTCCGTGGGATCAGTGAAGGACTCACTGAGCACCAGGACCACGTTGACGTCGTCGAGACTGCCCGTGCGTTCGGCGTTCAGGTCGTCGGCGAGAGCGGAGTAGCGATCAGCGATCCGCGCCATCTCCGCCTCGTCGTACCCCTTCGGCCTGGCCATGGCACTGACCGGCATGTTGAACAGGAACCCGCCCACGAAGCCGTTCGAGCGGTAGTTGGTCTTCTGGCTCCAGTAGCGCCAGTCGTTGCCGCGCAACTCGTAGAGACCGCGCCACACGTTGCCGGGCTGGTTGAACTGGGTGGTCTGCATCAGCAGCAGCGCAGCCATGACACCGACGCCCAGCCGCAGGCCGACGACGAGGAGGGCGTGCTCGCGAGGCAGGGAACGGATGCGGGGGCGGGGATAGCGCACACTCATCCGTCGCCCGATCCGCACTGCAGCGACGACGACCCCGACGATGAGCGCGAGGGCGACGACCAGGAAGACCGGCGAGACCATGGAGGTCAGGAAGCCGGGCTCGCGGATGAAGTCGAGGTCGCTCGGATAGACCGGCTCCTCGCGGAGCTGGATCTTGACGAGGTTGCCGATGCCGACCGTCAGGGCCAGCGCCATGACCAGGCCGATCGACCACCACAACCGCCCGAGCACGGCCCACAGGAAGCCGATCAGGATCCAGATGACCAAGGTGTCGAGGTAGAACGCGCCACCGTCGAAGAACTGGTCCTTGAACCAGCGCGGGTAGAACAGGCCCAGCGTCGAGGCCTCCAGTACGACGGCCGTGGCCAACGCCGCCTGGAGGCTGCCGATCAGGCCGCGACGCAGCACCGTCCGTAACGGCGCCGGCTCGATGGCGACCGGAGCGTCAGTAGACGCGGCTTCCTCGATCGCTCGATCGGGCTGAACGACAGAGGGCACGGAGTGAACTTTACGCGTTCACTCCATGCCCTCTGGCATTGCTGATGAGACCGCTGCGCGGGTCAGGCGTGCTGCGTGACCGGCTTCCAGGTCGGACGTCCGGCTTCGTACGCCGCGATGTCGTCCTTGTTGCCCAGGGTGATGCCGATGTCGTCGAGGCCGTTGAGCAGGCGCCAGCGCGTGTAGTCGTCGATGTCGAAGGAGTCCTCGACCTCTCCGCCGGGTGTGCTGACCGTCTTGTTCTCGAGGTCCACGGTGATCTGCGCACCCGGGTTCTCGTCGAGGTGGTCCCAGAGGCGCTGGATGACCTTCTCGTCGACCTGCGCGGCCACGAGGCCGGCCTTGCCGGAGTTGCCGCGGAAGATGTCGGCGAAGCGGGCCGACAGGACGACCTTGAAGCCGTAGTTCTGCAGTGCCCACACGGCGTGCTCACGCGACGAGCCGGTGCCGAAGTCCGGGCCGGCGACGAGCACCGAACCGCTGGCGTAGGTCTCGTTGTTGAGCACGAAGTCCGGGTCGTTGCGCCAGGCAGCGAAGAGCCCGTCCTCGAACCCGGTCCGCGTGACGCGCTTGAGGTAGACCGCGGGGATGATCTGGTCGGTGTCGACGTTGCTGCGCTTGAGCGGCACGCCGATGCCGGTGTGACTGGTGAACTTCTCCATGACTCAGACCTCCACGCTGACCAGGTCAGCAGGTGACGACAGGGTGCCGCGCACAGCGGTGGCGGCAGCGACGGGGATGGACACCAGGTGGGTACGGCCACCCTTGCCCTGACGGCCTTCGAAGTTGCGGTTGGACGTCGACGCGCTGCGCTCGCCCGGCGTGAGCTGGTCGGGGTTCATGCCCAGGCACATCGAGCAACCCGCACCGCGCCATTCGGCGCCAGCGGCGATGAAGATCTCGTGGAGACCTTCGGCCTCGGCCTGCATCCGCACCCGGACCGAGCCCGGGACGACCAGGAGACGGGTGTTCGGGTCGACCTTGTGGCCCTTGAGGATGTCGGCGGCGAGCCGCAGGTCCTCGATCCGGCCGTTGGTGCAGGACCCGACGAACACGGTGTCGACCTTGACCTCGCGCATCGGCGTACCGGCGACCAGGCCCATGTAGGTCAGGGCGTTCTCCGCCGCGACGCGGTCCTGCTCGTCCTCGAAGTCGGACGGGGTCGGTACGACGCCACCCAGCGCCACGCCCTGGCCCGGGTTGGTGCCCCAGGTGACGAACGGCGTCATGGTGGAGGCGTCGAGGACGATCTCCTTGTCGAACACGGCGTCCTCGTCGGTGACGAGCGTCTTCCAGTGCGCGACGGCAGCATCCCAGTCGGCGCCCTTCGGCGCCTCGGGCTTGCCCTCGATGTAGTCGAAGGTGGTCTGGTCGGGTGCGATCAGGCCGGCCTTCGCACCCCACTCGATGCTCATGTTGCAGACGGTCATCCGGCCCTCCATGGAGAGCTCCTCGATGGCCTGGCCGCGGTACTCGACGATGTAGCCCTGGCCGCCACCGGTGCCGGTGTGCGTGATCAGGGTGAGCACCATGTCCTTGGCAGTGACGCCGGCGGGCAGGCTGCCGTTGATCGTCACGGCCATGGTCTTGGGCTTGGCCTGCATCAGCGTCTGGGTCGCGAGCACGTGCTCGACCTCGGACGTGCCGATGCCGAACGCGATCGCACCGAACGCCCCGTGGGTGCTGGTGTGCGAGTCGCCGCAGACGATGGTCATGCCGGGCTGGGTCAGGCCGAGCTGCGGGCCGACCACGTGCACGATGCCCTGCTCGATGTCACCGAGCGGGTGCAGCCGGACACCGAACTCCGCGGCGTTCTTGCGCAGCGTGTCGACCTGGGTCTTGCTGACCGGGTCGGCGATCGGCTTGTCCCAGTCGAGCGTCGGGACGTTGTGGTCCTCGGTCGCGAGCGTCAGGTCAGGGCGACGGACCGAACGGCCCGCGAGTCGCAGGCCGTCGAAGGCCTGCGGGCTGGTGACCTCATGGATGAGGTGGAGGTCGATGTAGAGGAGGTCGGGCTCTCCTGCCGTCGATCGGACGACATGCTCATCCCAGACCTTTTCACTGAGCGTCTTTGCCATGCCCCCACTGTACAACTTGCATCCCATCATCCGAGACGGCAGTATTGCCATATGGACAACTCGAGCGGCGTCGGCGTACTCGACAAGGCGGCCCTGGTGCTCACGGCACTGGAGTCCGGCCCGGCGACCCTGGCCGGCCTGGTGGCCGGCACCGGCCTGGCCCGGCCGACAGCCCACCGCCTGGCGGTGGCCCTCGAGCACCACCGGCTGGTGGCCCGCGACATGCAGGGACGCTTCGTGCTCGGCCCGCGGCTGGCCGAGCTCTCCGCAGCGGCCGGCGAGGACCGCCTGCTCGCGACCGCCGGCCCCGTGCTGGCGCGACTGCGCGACATCACCGGCGAGTCCGCCCAGCTCTGGCGCCGCCAGGGCGACCACCGCGTCTGCGTCGCAGCCGCCGAGCGACCCTCCGGGCTGCGCGACACGATCCCGGTCGGCTCGCAGCTGACCATGCGCGCCGGTTCCGCCGCCCAGGTGCTGCTCGCCTGGGACGACCCGGAGCGCATCCACCGCGGCCTGCAGAACGCCGCCTACTCGGCTGCCGAGCTCTCGGCGATCCGTCGGCGCGGCTGGGCCCAGTCCGTCGGCGAGCGCGAACAGGGCGTGGCCTCGGTCTCCGCCCCGGTCCGCTCCCCCGGCGGCAAGGTCATCGCCGCCGTGTCGGTGTCCGGCCCCCTCGAGCGCCTCTCACGCCAGCCCGGCCGGATGCACGCACCGGCCGTCCTCGCCGCCGCCGAGCGGCTGTCCGAGTCGCTGCGCCGCGCTGCTGCTGAATAGCCTCAGAAAAGGGCATCCTGCTCGAGCTCGAGCAGTGCCTGCTTGCGCTCGATGCCACCGGCGTAGCCGGTCAGCGTGCCGTCGGCGCCGATGACGCGATGGCAGGGAATGACGATCGGGATCGGGTTCGATCCGTTGGCGGTGCCGACAGCACGTGACGCGGCGTTGCTCTTGCCGAGCCGGGCCGCGATCTCGCCGTACGACGCCGTCTCGCCGTAGGCGATCTTCTCGAGCTGCTCCCACACCGAACGCTGCCAGGTGGTCCCGGACGGGGCGAGCGGCAGGTCGAACTCGGTGCGGTCACCGGCGAAGTACTCGGCCAGCTGGCCGACCGCCTTCTGCAGCACGGGCGCCTGGTCGGCCTGCGGTCCTCGCGGCCGGCCGTCGTTGTCACGGAACGGCGAGAACTCGATCGCGGTGATGGCGCCCGCCTGCTCCACGATCCGCAGCGGCCCGATGGGCGATTCGACGACAGTCCACATGGTTTTCCTCATTCTTCCCGTCGGGTGTCACGACTGGTCGGCAGGGACGTCCGAGAGGGACGTCCAGAGATGGAGAAGCGCGTACGAGCGCCAGGGCGACCAGCGATCGGGGTCGACTGGCGCACGGCCGGCCAGGGCATTGCGCACGCCGACATCGGTCGGCAGCCACACGTCGGGATGACCGAGTGCGCGCAGCGCGATGTAGTCGGCGGTCCACGGTCCGATACCGGGGAGTGCGACCAGGTCGCGGCGTACGTCATTGCGGTCCGGCCCCCGGTCGAGGGCGAGGTCGCCGTTGGCCAGGGCGGCCGCCATCCCCACCAGCGCACGGGCGCGGGCGCGCGGCATCCGGAACTCCTCCGGGTCGATCGCCGCCACCGTCGCGGCATCCGGGAAGAGGTGGGTGAGGCCGTCGACCTGCGTGGTGACCGGTCGACCATGGGCAGCCACGAGCCGGGCCGCCGCAGTGCGCGCAGCGACCACCGTGACCTGCTGGCCGAGGACGGCACGAACGGCGAGCTCGACGCCGTCCACGTGGCCGGGCACGCGTAGACCGGGACGTCGTGCGACGAGGGGCGCCAGCACGGGGTCGGACCCGAGATGGGCGTCGATGGCGACGGGATCGGCGTCCGCATCGAGGAGCGCCCGCATCCGCGCGACGGCCGCCGCGGTGTCGCGCAGGTCGTCGAGCCGCAGCACCATGGCGACGTACGACGACCCGACTCCGTCGACGTCGGCGAGCTCGACGCGCGCGGTGCCCGGGCCGTGCGGCAGGTCGAGGGTGCGGGCGTACCAGCCGGTGCCGTCGGGGCGGACCTCGGCGACCTCGATGCCGGGCACCGCCCGATCGGCGAGGAAGCGCAACAGCGCCCGGCCAGCGAACGGGGTGCGGACCGCGATCCGGAGCTCGATCGCGCCGGCCGTTCCGGTGGTCGAGCCTGTCGAGACCCGGCGGCCACGCAGCTCACTCGGGGTGGCGGCGTAGACCTCCTGCATCGTCTCGTTGAACTGCCGCACGCTGGAGAAGCCGGCCGCGAAGGCCACGTCGGTCAGGCTCAGCGCCGTGCTCTCGACGAGTGCGCGTGCGGTCTGCGCCCGCTGCGTGCGGGCCAGGGCGAGCGGCCCGGCGCCGAGCTCGGTGGTGAGCAGGCGCGAGAGGTGGCGGGAGGTGTAGCCCAGCCGCGCAGCGAGTCCGCTGACCCCTTCCCGGTCCACGACGCCGTCGGCGATCAGGCGCATCGCGCGGCCGGCCACGGTGGCTGCGAGGTCCCAGTCCGGACTGCCGGGCGTCGCGTCCGGGAGGCACCGCTTGCAGGCGCGGTAGCCGGCTGTCTGCGCGGCCGCGGCGGTGCGATGGAACGAGACATTGCGGGATGCCGGCGTGCGCGCCGGGCAGGACGGGCGGCAGTAGATGCCGGTCGTCCGGACAGCGGTGTAGAACACGCCGTCGAATCGCCGATCCCGCGACTGCACGACGACATAGCACCGCTCGAAGTCGAGCCGCTCCGTCCCCGTGGTGATCTCCATGCCCCCATCCTGCCTCCCGCCACCGACAACGACTCGCGGAAATCGGACACGACGGTGGACGTGCGTTCCTCGGCGCGGCGCCGCGCAGACCCTCCCCATCGGGGCAAGGGTCTGCCACCCTGTCGCCATGGCTGAATCCCCGCTCAACCCGCTGGACCTGCTGATCAAGTCGAACCAGCTGGCCATCAAGCTCGCGTCCGACACCCTGCGCACGGTCCGCGACACCGCGATCACCGGCGTGACGCAACCCGACGAGCTCGCCCGCCAGGTCGGCGACCTCGCCGGCGTCGTCGCGGGCATGGCCACCGCCGTGACCGGCCTGGCCGGGTCGACGGCCCAGCCGCTCCAGGACTTCATCGTCCGCCAGCGCGAACTGGCGGACACCGTCGCCACCCTCGCGGAGGCGCAGGAGGACCTCGCGGGCGTCGTCCGTGCACTGGCGGAGAGGCATGCCGAGGCGGTCAGCGCGCTGGAGAAGGTGACCGCTCCGGTGTTCGCCCTCGTCGGCACCGACCCGACGCCCCCGAAGACGCGTGCCTCGAAGGCCAACCCCACCAAGGCCACGACGCCGCGGACAAAGAAGTCGAGCGACGAGGCCTGACAGCCAAAGCGGGCGGCCCCGGTGTCCCGGTGACCGCCCGCCTCAGGGTTTGTCCGACTAGCCGACGTTGATCGCGGTGTCGTCGATCACGAAGCTCGTCTGCAACGACGAGTCCTCGTTCATCAGGAACTTCAGGGTGACGGTCTTGCCCTTGTACGCCGACAGGTCGAACGTCTTCTGGACGTAGCCCGTCGACTTGTTGAGGTTGGAGTACGTCGCCAGGGTGCTCGTCGTCGTACCGTTGACGATCTGCACCTTCGCGGTGTCGTACGCCGTCGTGCCCGTCGTCTCCGCCGTGTCGATCCTGACCCAGAAGGTCAGCGTCGCCGTGGTTGCCGTCGCGGGGATCGAGACCGACTGGTTCTCGTTCTCCGTCGACGTGGTGCCGTTGCCGCCGAGCCACATCTTCCACGTACCGGTGCGTGCGGGACGACCGGTGTTGTTGGTGATCGGCCCGCTGGTGCCGGTCCAGTCAACGAATCCCGACTCGAACCCGGGGTTCTTCAACAGGTTGCCGGACGGCGTGCCCCCACCGCTGATGGTCCACGTGAAGCTCGTCGAGCCCGTCGCTCCGGTGGTGTCCTTCGCCGTGGCCGTGACGCTGGACGTGGCGGCCGTCGTCGGGGTGCCCGAGATCAAGCCGGTGCTGGCGTTGATCGAGAGTCCCGCCGGCAGGCCGGTGGCGGACCAGGTCAGGGTCTGGCCGGCGCCCGAGGACGATCCGGTCAGCTGCAACGAGGTGGCCGTGCCGACGGTGCCGGTGCGGTTGCCCGGGTTGGTGACGGTGACCGTGTTGCCGGCCGTGGTGCAGGTCGGGTCCGCGGTCTGCGCGGGGACGGAGACGGCGTTCCATGCCGCCTTGACCGCGTTGAACTCCACGCACGAACCCGGGTAGAGGTTCTTCGCGGCGGTGAGCGTCCAGGTGCGGTACTTCAGGTAGTTCGAGCTGGTGGTCTTCATCAGCATTGCGTTGTAGAAGATCTTGCCGGCCTTCTGGATGCCGATGCCGCTCAGCGTTCCTCCGTTGTTGCAGGTCGTGCTGGAGGGCTTGCCGACCGGGTTCGTGCCCTCGGCGAGCAGGTAGAACCAGTGGTTGCCGGGCCCGGCAGCCGAGTGCACCTCGGTGTTCGGGATCGAGCTCGAGTAGCAGTTCGGGTCGCCCTTGGCCGAGGGGTTGTACATGTTGCGGATCTCACCGTCACCGACCAGGTTGACCTCTTCGCCGATGAGGTAGTCCGGCTCGTCGTAGGTACTGGACTGGTTGGCGTAGTGCTCCGTCAGCGCGCCGAAGACGTCGCCGACGAACTCGCTGGTCTGGCCCCCGGAGTGGCCACCCGGCGTGTTCTGGTCGATGCCGTGGCCGTACTCGTGCGCCATCACGTCGAGGTTGGTCAGCCACTCGGTGTTGGCCTGGTTGTGACCGATGCGGACCCACTCGGTGCCGTTGCAGTAGCCCGGCTCGCTCAGGCCCGGCGGGCAGTAGAACGCGTTGACCTCGTCCTTGCCCACCCGGGTCTGCCAGCCGTCACCATTGGCCTTGAAGCCTTCCCGGCCGAGCCACTGGCTGAGCATCTTCTCCTGCGTCTGCAGGGAGTAGAGGGCGTCGACGCAGCCGGTCTCCTTGCTGGTGCCGGTGCCGTCACCCCAGCTGTTGTCCGGGCCCGAGAGGACCGGGACGTTGGTGGTGGCGTTGTTGTCGATGCGGCAGTCGAGCCCCGGGGTGTTGGGGTCGGCGAGCGAGTACGACGAGGCGCCCTGGGTGGTCTCGATCGACAGGGGGCTCGGCCCGTTGTGGTGGCCGTTGCCGCTGCCGGTCGCGAAGTGCACCAGCTCGTCCGCCTCGAGGACGGCTCCCTGGACCGCGTCGACATAGATGTCCCGCACCGAGCGGTCGCCGTCAGTGGTGAGACCACTGACGGTCACCTTCCACGCCAACTGGGGAGTCGTCAGCGCGTGCACCACCAGCTCCGGCGTGCCGCGCAGCTCGGCCTTGTTGAGCGTCGTCTTCGCCGACGTGGTGGCCGCCTTAGCGCTCACCTTCGGCGTCACTGCCAGATTCCCGATCGCGCGCTTCTGCGCCACGGTCGTGTCGAGGATCTGGCCGTCACGGTTGGTGACGACGACGAAGTCGCCGCCGCGCACCGGGAGGCCCTCATGGGTCCGCGTGTACGGCGCGAACTGCAGCCCGGCTCCGCCGCTGACCACGGGCTCGGCGACGAACTTCTCGCTGCCGCTCACCTTGAGCTGCGGGGCCCGGCTGTTGACCAGCGCTTGCGCGGACTGGTGGGCCCGTTTCTTCGGATCGTCCTTGCCGGGAGCGGCGGCGACGACGGGATCCGCGTGCGCGGACTGAACTGCGAGGGGTGCCGCGGCAAATGCCGAGGCGGCGACAAGGCTGGCCATGAGGCCACCCATCAGATTGCGTTTCACTTCTTAACCCACACTCCTCTTGAGAGTCGGGCTCGTCGCACCCCGGTTCTGGGGAGTCGGGCGAGCCGGCCGGAGGCCGACCCGGCGAGGATGAATGCAGGGCCAACCAGAGGTAAACCTGTTGCCCAGCTGATTTCGCCGTCAATGGGGCAGAACCTGCGAGTTAGAGCAATGCAAGAAGATGAGCCAAAGGTGCCGCGCCTTGCGGTCAGACCGGTTCCGCTCCCTGTCGTGGCGTACGGCGTCCCGCAGCGACTCCGCCGTCGACCACCAGGTCCGTCCCGGTGACGTACCGGCTCTCGTCGGACGTGAGGTAGCGCACGGCCTGTGCGACCTCCTCGGGCACACCGCGCCGGCCGAGCGGAATGGTGCGCACGTAGGCGTCCCAGTCGGTGTCGTCGAAGTCGGCGCTGTCGGTGATCGGTGTCTCGATGCTGCCCGGACAGACGGCGTTGACCCGGATCCCGCGATCCGCGAGCTCGAGGGCAGCGACCCGCGTCAACGCCGACACCGCGAACTTCGAGGCGACGTAAGCACCGAGCTCCGCCGTGGCGAGGACGCCGTTGAGCGAGGAGATGTTCACGATCGCGCCGCCGTCGACCAGGTGTCGTCCCGCGGCACGGACGCCGAGGAACGTCCCGGTCAGGTTGAGGTCGAGGATCCTGCGGAACTCAGGAAGTGTGGTGTCGACGAGCGACTTCTTCAGGGCTGCGCCGGCACAGTTCACGAGCGTCGTCAGGCGTTCGCCGTCGTCCTCGACCCGGGCCATCGCGGCCGTCCACGCGTCCTCGTCCGTGACGTCGAGCCGGACGAAGCGGGCACGGTCGCCGAGCTCCGCGGCCACTGCCTTGCCGCGCTCCTGGTCGACATCCGTCAGGTAGACCGTCGCGCCTTCCTCATGCAGGAGCGCGCTGACGGCGCTGCCGAGACCGCCGGTCGCGCCGGTGACGAGCGCGACCTTCCCACGCATGCTGGCGCCGCTCACGAGACGGTGAACCTGCCGCCGTTGCTGAGCAGCACGGCGCCGACGACGTTGGCGGCAGCGGGTGAGGCGAGGTAGCAGATGCTGTCCGCGATCTCCTCCGGCGCCGCATAGCCGGGGACGCCGGATCCGTTCATCTCGCTCCGGAGCCCGTCGGGCGTCCGCGAGGCCATGGGGGTGTCCACCGGCCCGGGCGCGACCGCATTCACCCGGACACCGAAGGCGATCAGCTCCTTCGCTGCTGCCTGGGTCAGTGCCTGGGCGCCCGCCTTCGAGGCGGCATACGGCCCATAGCCGGTGAGGGTGTCGAAAGCCGCGGACGAACTCACCGTGACCACGGCGCCCGAGCCGCGCGGAACCATCACGCGGGCGGCGGCGCGCAGCACGTGGAAGGTGCCGTCGAGGTTGACTGCCATCAGTCGCCGCCAGGTGTCGTCACTGACCGAACGAAGTGCGTCGATGGGCGTCCCTGCGGCCCGGGCTGCGTTCAGCAACGCCTTCGACACCGGGTCGTCGACGCCCGCGGCATGGATCACCACGTCGAGGCGCCCGTGCTCGGCCACCGTCGCATCGACGGCTGCATCGACATCGGCGGCCCGGGAGACGTCCACGAGCGCCGGCCGGGCGGTCGGCAGCTCAGCCGCCATGGCTTCTGCGCTCTCCTCATTGAGGTCGGCGATCACGACCGCGGCACAGCCCTCAGCGGCCAGCCGACGGACGACGGCGGCGCCGATGCCGGACGCCCCTCCCGTCACCAGCGCGACCTTTCCTGCGAAGCGAGCTTCGGTGCTCATCGCTCAGTTCCTCTCGTTGATCATTGGTTCTTCAGTGGGTCAGCAGTGCGTCCAGCAGCACGCGGGTCCGCGGCTCCTCGTCGAGCAGCCGCCAGACGTGTTCGCGGAGTCGGTGCTCCGGAACGGTCAACCGCACGGTCTCCGACGCGACGTGGTCGGCCCACGAGTTCATCGGGAAGGTCTCCACGAACACGCCGGGATGCTCCAGGTCGACCAGGAGCTCCCAGCGGCTCGCACCCAGGCGCTGTCGCGAGAGCCGGAGTGCCTCGACGGCTTCGAGGAACGCCGGCACCTTGTCGGACGACGGCACGTAGGTCACCTCGATCCGCACCGGTCGGTCCAGCTCCACCTCGCCGAGACTGGGCGTCTCGACCTCCGCCAGGTCCGGCGCGATGCCGTCACTGGGGAGCAGGCCGTGCCTGAGGAAACCGCTCGCGGCGATGGCCATCAGCACCGCTGCAGCACCCAGCGCACCGCTCAGTCCGATGAGGTCGGCGAGCACACCCCAGGCGAGGGCGCCGAGCGCCTGGCAGCCCTGGAAGGCCAGCAGGATGAGGGCGATGATCCGCGGTCGCACCCAGTCGGGAAGTGCCTGGTGCGCCGCCGTCATCCAGGTCGTCTGTACGCCGACCCAAGCGGCTCCACCCAGCACCAGGAGCACACCGACCACGACCCTGTCCGAGCTGAGCGCGAGGCCCGCGAGCATCAGGCCGAAGGCGACCGACCCGGCGAACCCGAAGTGGTTGACAGCGAGCCGGGCCCGCACGGGCGCGAGCAGCACCGTGCCGCCGACGGCCCCGACTCCGACCGCTGCGAAGAGCAAACCGAAGCCGTTCGAGTCCAGCCCCAGGCGGTCGTGCACGACGAGCGGGAGCAGTGCCCAGAGCGCCGCCGAGGGCACGCCGAACAGGCACAGCCGGAGCAGCAACCGGCGCGTCCACGGCGAGTGCCGGGTGAAGCGGAGCCCGCCCCGGATCGACCGCATGAGGCTCTCGCCGGTCGGCGCCACCGCCAGCGTCCGCGGTGCGGCCGCGGCCATCGCGACGGCACACCCGGCGAAGAGCGCAGCCGTCACGACGAAGGTGGTGGGTCCACCGACCAGGGACAGCCCGACACCGCCGACCACCGGACCGACAGCGCGCGCCAGGTTGAAGGTCACGCCGTCGACGAGGGCGGCGGAGGCCAGGGCCGGCCGGTCGACGAGCCGCGGGATCTGCGACTGCCACGCAATCGCGAGCCCGACCAGACCGCTGCCGATGGCGACCACGGTCAACAGCATCGGAAGGACCGCGTCGGGGCGGTTCACGGACAGCCGCGCTGCGGTGGCGCTGGCCAGCGCCGAGAGCGCGGTCGCCGAGGCCATCATCCGGACGGGCGAGACCCGACCGACGAGGGCGCCGACGGGCAGGCAGAGGACGAAGAACGGCAGGCTCATCGCCGCCGGCACCGCGGCCACCACGGTGGCCGAGCGGCCGGCCTCGGTCATCGTCCACTGGCCGGCGACGACGTGCATCCAGACGGCGATCGCGTTGACCAGCTGGAGCAGCACGAGCACGCGGAAGCGGGCGAAGCGCAGCGCCAGCAGCGGGGAGGCCCCCGGTGAACGCACCGGGCCCCCGCTCCCGGAGCCGCCGGTGACGACGGGCCGAGGGGGCGAGGGCCGGTGCATGGGGTTTCTCAGGACGCTCGCGCGGTCACGGGGAGACGAAGTCGCCGACGCCGACGAACTCGCCGCCCTGGACCTCGACGCGCATCACGGCGTTGGTTCCGAGGTGGCCGTCCTCGCTGAAGGAGAAGGGCGGGGCGAGACCGGTCTCGATGTTCGACGCCGACTGGATCGCCTTCGTGATGCTCGCGCTGTCGATGTCTCCGTCGATCGTCTTCAGGATCTCACCGAAGGCCTTGGCCCAGGCGAAGTTCGCGATCGAGTAGAAGTCGGGCTCCTGGTCGGGTGCGTACTTCTTCATCGCTTCGCGGTACTCGACCGCAGCCGGGTCGTCGGAGTTCGGCGGCAGGGTGAGCGAGACCGCCCGGAAGCCTTCGGCGTTGTCGCCGGCGAGCTCGATCAGCGCGCCGGTGGCCGGCGGGGCGTAGGCGTAGGCCGGGGCGTCGAGGCCCTGGAGTGCGGCCTCGTTGAGGTAGGCCGCCGCTTCGGGCACGGGGAGGATCAACAGCACTGCGTCCGGCTGCTTCTTCTTGACCGCCGCGACGTACGGGCTGAAGTCGGTGCTGCCGAACTTGACCACGACCCGGTCGGCGGTTCCGCCGCCGTCCTCGATCACCTTGGTTGCCGCGTCGTCGACGGTGGCGAAGGCGTCAGGGTCATCGCGGACGATCACGATGTCCTCGGCGCCTTCCTCCATGGCCCATTTGACGGCCACAGCGGCCTGGTCCTCATAGAGCGCCTGGGTGCCGAAGAGGCCCTTGCGGGCCGGGTCGTACCACGCGTTCGAGCCGCCGTACGTCCCGAAGATCGGGACCTTCGACTGGTCGAGCACGAACGGGAAGGTTGCCTCGGTCGGCGCGGTTCCGTTGGCCGTGACGATGGCCTGGACGCCGTCGCGGGAGATCATCTTCCGCGCGATCTGGAGCGTCTGCTGGGGGTCGAACGCGTTGTCCTCGGTGATGAAGTCGATCTCGCGTCCGTCGATCCCACCGTCAGCGTTGAGCATGTCGAAGTAGGCGCTCGCGCCTGCCTCCGACGGCACACCGCTGGCGGCCACAGGACCCGACAGCGGGTACCAGGCGCCGAGCTTGAGGGCGTCGTCGCTGCTGCCGCTGTCAGAGCCACACGCCGCCAGCAGGAGCGAGGACACCACCGCTGCAATACCGAACCGGACCATCTTCATGACGAACCTCCGAGTAACTGAGTTGAGTTCACTTCAACAGTGAAGCAGGCAGACGGTGTGATGGCAACCACTTCGCACCCAGAAACTGAATTGAGTTCAGTCGAGCGAGAAGAGTGCTCCGTCGGGCCCGTCCGCGACAACGGCCCGGGCGCGCGCAACCAGGACGTCGAGGTGCGCGATCGTCTCGCAGGTCGCGATCATCCGGTTGAAGTCATCGAGCTCGGCGTACGCACGGCGACGTCGTGTCCAGGTCAGAGCCTGTGCCACCTGCGAGGCCGTGGCGGTCGAGCCGAGGAGATCCAGCGCCTCGATCGTCTCGGCCAGGCGCACGTCGTGGTGCTCGAGCAGCTCGGAGGCACGGGCATGGACGCTCGACCCGGGCGCTCCATGGGCCGGCAGCAGGACGGCGTCCGGCCGCGCGAGCATCTGCTCGAGCGAGGTCAGATAGCTGCCGAGCGGGAGGTCCCACTCCCCCAGCTCGAAGCCGATGGATGGAGAGATGGTCGGCAGCAGGTGGTCGCCCGCGAACAACAGGCCAGCCTCGAGGTCGTGGAACACGAGGTGGCCCTTGGTGTGACCGGGCGTGGCCACCGCCTCGACCACCCGGGCGCCGATGGCGTACTTCCCCGGATCGAGCCAGCTGTCCGGCTTCTCCCAGGACTCGGCGTCGAAGCACTCCGCGGCCGTCAGCTCCTCGATCAGGTCCGCCAGGTCCGGGTCGCCCGACCGGCGCAGCTGGGCGAGCGAGGCGACCGGGACGTTGCTCGCGATCTCGAGGAGCTCGTGCAGTCCGGGCGCTTCGTCGCGACCCAGGCCGATCCTGGTGCCGAACTGACGGCGCAGCTCCACGGCCAGCGTGTAGTGGTCACGGTGGATGTGGGTGACGTAGACGTCGCGGACCGACGCGGCGTCGTACCCGACGGAACGGAGCGCCGACTCGAGCTCGTCGAGACCGGTCGGGGTCCGCCAGCCGGCATCGATGAGCACCAGACCGTCGCCGGCCTCCATCGCGTAGACGTTGACCGCGCGCAGGCCGTCGCCCGGCATGCTCAACGGGATCCGGAAGACCCCGTCGGAGACCTCATGGGCGCCGGGCTCGGCCCAGTCGTCCATCAGACAACCTGCGCTGCGGCCACCATGGTCATCTCGTCGCCAGTGAAGATCATCCGGCGCCCACGCATGGTGCCCACGTGGGCGACCGCGGCCTTCCACTCCTCGCTCGCGAGCGCGGCGTCGAGCGCCTCGCGCGAGTCGAAGCTCAGCACCGACATGCCGTCCCAGCCCGAGGACGCCGGGTCGATGCCGTCGACGAGCTCGGTGTGCAGCCAGCGCCGGAGCCCCGGCAGCGGATAGGTCACGTCGGCGTGCTCACCACGCCACCATTCGATGAACTGGTCGTGGGTCCAGCCAGCGGGTCGGGCAGCAAGGACGATCAGGTTGTACATGCAGCCATACTGACATGAACTAGGTTCAATTACGAGGGGTCCGGGCCGACGACCCGCAGACAGGCGCCCGTGATCAGCTTGCGCACCTGGTCGAGGGTCATCGGTCCCCCGGGGCGGTACCAGCGCCACACGCTGACCACCATCGAGAGCAGCACGGTGGCCATCGCATGGGCGTCGCGCTTCGGGAAGTCCTTCGCCTTCATGCCGCGCTCGAGCAGCCCGGTCCACTCGTTCTCGATGTCGCGTACGAGGCCGCGCGCACGCTGCCGCTCCGCCTCCTCCTTCTCGGAGGGCCGCGGGGTGGCGAGCAGGTCCATGTGGCTCTGCAGGATGCGCATCTGCAGCACCTCGCGCTCCGTGACGTCGTACGCCGCCGCGACGGCCGCCTTGAGCGCCTTGTCGGCCGGCGTGACGTCAGCCGTGACCTCGCGGAAGCGCTCGAGCGAACGACCGAGCTCCATGTTCATGATGGTGAGCAGGCAGTGGGCCTTGGACTCGAAGTAGTGGTAGAGCGCGGTCTGGCCGATGCCGACCTCGTCGGCGATCTTCGCCCACTTGGTGTGCTCGTAGCCGTCCTGGCCGAAGCTGTCGATCGCAGCAGCGAGGATCACCGCACGCTTGGATCGCGGCCCCTCGGTCTCGGGCAACGTCTGCACCATCGTGGACCCCGTTCGCATCAGACAAGTCGAGCTCGTCTCGCCATGCTAGCAACGTGAGGTGAACTCAGGTCACTCCGACGCGGCGAGTTCCGAGGCCAGCCGGACCGCGTCCGGACGGGACAACTTGCCCACCCTGTTCTGCGGGAGGTCCGGCACGACGAAGACGAACTCGGGCCACTTCGCCTTGGGGAAGCCCGCCTCATCGAGCCGGGACGTGATGTCGGGAAGGCTCAGGGCCGGCCCGACAGCGACCACGAGCGCAGCGACGCGTTCACCGAGCATCTCGTCGGGCACGGGCACCACGCACACCTGGGCGATCCCGGGGATGCGGGCGATCGCCGCCTCCACCTCGTTGATGTCGATGTTGCGACCGCCCCGGATGATGATCTGCTTCTGGCGACCGAGGATCGTGAGGGTGCCGTCGGCATTGAGTCGGACCAGGTCGCCGGTGGGCAGGAATCCGTCGGCAGTGAGCTCGGGGCACTGCGTGCGACCACCCCGCGCATAGCCGGCGAAGAGGCTCGGCCCGCGCACCTGGGCGGCTCCGACCTCACCGGGCGGCACCGGCGCGCCGTTGTCGTCGACCGCGCGCACCTCGGTGCCGGGGAACGGCCGGCCGTCGCAACCCAGCCTGGTCGCGGCGTCCTCGTGCGGGCTGGTCGTCGTGTGCCCCAGGCACTCCGACATCCCGAACACCCGGATGAACGTGGTGCCGAGCGTCTGCTCCGCGCGCCCGAGGGCGCCGGCGTCCATCGGACCGCCGCCGACCGTCATCGCCTTGAGCCCGGACAGCCGGCCCTCTGCTCCCTGCCGCACCGACAGCTGGAGCGCCATCGTCGGCACGAGCATGGTCCAGCGCACGTCGTGCTCGGCCATCGCGTCGAGCGCCGCGTCCGGCTGCCACGACTCGATGCAGACCATCGATCCCTCGAGGAGGGCGGGCAGGTACATCCCGAAGCAGTACGCCGCGACCGACGACAGGGGCACGAACGCGCCGATGGCGTCTCCGGGCTGGAGCCCGATCGCCTCGATGGTCGCCCGTCCGGCGTACCGCAACGACTCCTCGGACTGCACCACGCACTTGGGGCGGCCGGTCGATCCCGACGTCATCGCGACCGCGGCGCCTCCGTCCCAGCGGCCGACGTCGCTGGCCTGGCGACCGGAGGTCACCAGTGCCCAGCCGTCGAGCGCGCTGCGCTTGTCGGGGAACGTCTCGTTGGAGGCGGCCCAGTGCTCGAGCACGGCGTCGGAGGCGACCACGGCGTCCGGCTCGATGTCCTCCATCGCCAGTGCGAACTCGGAGGCGACGGCGTGACTGCTGAGCACCGCCACCATCCCGCCTCGCAGACCCACCGCGAGTGCGGTCGCGAGCGTCCGCCAGGTGTTGTCGGCCTGGACCAGCACGGTCGGCGACCCACCCAGCGCGTCCTGGAGCGCGGCCGCGAGGTCGTGGGCAGCGTGCATGACCTCACCGACGGTGTGCACGCCGAGCGCATCGATGACGGCCACGTCATCGGGCGCACGTCCGGCGCGTTCGGCGAACTCCTTCGCGAGCTGCTGCATCTGTCCTCCTGGGTTCAGTGTTGACGATCGGCCGGTGCCACGAACAGTGGCTCCCGCCGATCGAGTACGACGAGCGCGGTCATCGGGCGATCCAGCCGCCGTCGACGACCACTGCATGTCCGGTGACATAGCTCGATGCCGCCGAGGCGAGGAACAGCAGTGCGCCGTCGACCTCGCCCTCCTGGCCGCCGCGGCCGAGCATCGTGTTGCGGCGCACCCAGCCAGCGGACTTCTCGTTGCTGAAGAGGCCGTCGGTCATCTCGGTGTCGAACCAGCCCGGCACGATCGCGTTGACGCGGATCCCGCGCCTTCCCCACTGGCCGGCGAGCTCACGGGTGAGCCCCATGATCCCGGACTTCGACGCGGCATAGCTGGCGCCGCCGATCGGGGCGGTGGAGACCAGGCCGATGACCGAGGAGATGTTGATGATCGACAGCGCGCCATCCTCCGGCACGGTTGCCGCGACGCCGGCCGCCAGGTGGAACCCGCTGGCCAGGTTGAGGTCGAGCAGCGCGGCGAAGCCGTCGACGGTCTCGTCCTCTGCGTGCGGTGTGCCCGGCATGCCGGCGTTGTTGACCAGGATGTCGATGTGCCCGGTGATCGCGGCCGCGAGGTCGACGAGCGCGCGACGGTCCTCGTCGGAGGTCACGTCACACCTGGCCGGGACGACCCGGCCCTGACCGGGCGTCGTACCGTCCAGCTCCTTGGCGAGCACCTCGAGGCGGTCGAGCCGGCGCGCGGCAGCGACCACGGTGGCACCGGCGGCCACCAGGGTGCGGGCGAAGCTCTCGCCGAGGCCCGAGGAGGCCCCGGTCACGATCGCGACCCGGCCGGTCAGGTCGAACAGGGCCGGGAGGTTCGGTTGTGTCATGACGAATCCGATCAGTAGATCGCGGTGCGTCCGCCGTCGATGGGGATCACCGCTCCGGTCGTGTAGCCGGAACCGTCTCCGGCGAGATGGACGACCATGCCGACGATCTCGTCGGGCCGTCCGAGCCGGCCGGCGGGGAGCCGGTCGACGATCTTGCCGATGAACTCCTCGTCCCAGTCCTCGGCCATGTCGGTGGCGAACCCGCCGGGCATGACGCAGTTGACGCGCACGTTGGGGGCGTACTCCTGGGCGAAGGCCATGGTGAGTGCGTTGAGCCCGTTCTTCGAGGCGGCGTACATCGCCTCGGGCGGGCTGGGCCGGACGGCGCCGATGCTCGAGATGTTCACGATCGAGCCACCGCCGGCGGCCGACATCCGGGCGCCGGCCACGGCCATCAGCCGGAACGGGCCCTTCAGGTTGACCTCGATGGTCTTGTCGAACAGCGACTCCGAGACGCCTTCCAGCGTCGGAGAGAGTGGCGCGATGCCGGCGTTGTTGACGAGTACGTCGAGGCGGCCGAGGTCGGCGTAGATCTTCTCGATCGCGGGCTCGATGCTGTCCCACTGCCCGACGTGCAGGGCCAGCGGCACGGCCGCGACCCCGGTGGCCTTGGTGATCGCCTCGGCGGCGGCCTCGCACGACTCGAGCTTGCGGCTCGAGACCACCACGGTGGCGCCGGCGGCGGCCAGGCCCTGGGCGATCGCGAAGCCGAGCCCGCGCGTCGCGCCGGTGACCAGCGCGACCTTTCCCTCGAGACCTGCCAGCCCGGTCATGACCGGGCTCCCGTGTAGGTCGCCGCGTCGCGCGGCTTGCGGTAGCCGGCGAGCTCCATCGTGCCGATCGTGCGCAGGTGCACCTCGGTCGGACCGTCGGCGATCTGGAGCGCGCGGGTGATCGCGAAGAGCCGCGCGAGCACGGTGTCATCGCTGACGCCGGCGGCGCCGAAGGTCTGCACCGCGCGATTCACCACGTCATGGGCGACCTCCATCGCCACGACCTTGATCGCGGAGACGTCGGAGCGGGCGGCGGCGTTGCCCTGGGTGTCCATCAGCCACGAGGCCCGGAGGGTGAGCAGGCGGGCCTGGTCGATCTCCACCCGGCTGCGCGCGATCCACTCACGGACCACGCCCTGGTCGGCGAGCGGACCTCCGAAGGCCTCGCGCTCGACGGCCCGGCGGCACATCATCGACAGGGCGCGCTCGGCGAAGCCGATCGCCCGCATGGCGTAGTGCATCCGGCCCGGGCCGAGCCGGCCCTGGGCGATCGCGAAGCCGTCGCCCTCGGCGCCGAGCATGTTCTCGGCCGGCACGCGGACGTCGGTGAACTGCACCTCGCCGTGGCCGAGGCGATCCTCGTAGCCGAACATCGTCAGGTCGCGGAGCACCTCGACGCCCGGCGCATCGGCGGGCACCAGGATCATGCTCTGCTGGCGGTACGTCGGACCGTCGGGATCGGACTTGCCCATGAAGATGACGAGCTTGCAGTCCGGGTCGAGGATGCCGGAGGTGTACCACTTGCGTCCGTTGAGGACGTAGCTGTCACCGTCGCGGGTGATGGTGGCGGTGATGTTGCGGGCATCCGAGCTGGCCACGGCCGGTTCGGTCATGGCGAAGGCCGACCTGATCTGGCAGTCGAGCAGCGGCCGCAGCCACTGCTCCTTCTGCGCGGGGGTGCCGTACATCGCCAGGATCTCCATGTTGCCGGTGTCCGGCGCCGAGCAGTTGAGGGCCTCGGGGCCGATGATCGATCGGCCGGCGAGCTCCATCAGCGGCGCGTACTCCAGGTTGGTCAACCCGGCACCCAGCCCGTCGTGGGTCATGAAGAGGTTCCAGAGCCCGAGCTCGCGGGCCCTGGCCTGCAGGTCGCGCATCACCTGCGGCTGCTCGTGTGCGTTGACGGCTGCGGCGATCTGCGCGTCGTAGACCACCTCGGCCGGGTAGACGTGTTGGTCCATGAAGACCTGCAGACGGTCCAGCAGGTCACGTGTCCGGGCGGTTGGCTCGAAGTCCACGGCTGTCCTCTCTCGATGCGATGTGCGGTGTTCAGGAACTGATCGAGAGTCCGGTCTCGATGAGCCGGCGGATGGTGTCCGGCAGCTTCTCCTGGTCGGGGTCGTGATGACGTCCCTCGAGGTGGCGGCGCAGGTTGTGGCCCATGATCGCGGCCATCTTGTAGCGGCCGAGGGCGTTGAACCACGCGAGCTCTTCGACGGCACGACCATCAGCGGCGTACGCCGAGACGAGCTCGTCCGCGGTGGGCAGGCCGGCCACCTCGCGACCCACGCCGGGGAAGTTGGTGCCGTCGGCGAAGACGAGGAACCAGCCGAGCTCGACGCGGGGGTCGCCGACGCTCCAGATCTCCCAGTCGATGAGGGCTGCGGGTTCGGTGCCGTTGCAGAGCAGGTTGCCGAGTCGGTAGTCGCCGTGCACCAGGGTCGGCGTGACCGCGGCCGGGACGGAGCCCGCAAGAAGGTCGTGCAGCCGGTCGGCGTCCGGCACCAGCTCGGGCGGTACGGCGGCCATGGTGCGGGCCCAGCGGGCCAGCTCGTCGCGCGGCGTGAGCGGGTCGGCGTCGACCGGCACCTTGTCGAGGGGTACGTCGTGGAGGGCGGGCAGGATCTCGGCGGCGCGCAGCATCCGTGCGGCGGCGAGCTCGGCGGGCACCTCGGGGCTGTCGAGCACGGGCTCGAGGGATTCGCCGGCGACCAGCTCCATGGCGAACCAGGCAGGCTCGGTCTCATCGGTCGCGACGATGGCCGGCACCGGCATCCCGGTCGGCGCGAGGGCGGAGATCATCCGCGCCTGGCGGAGCATGTCGTGGCGACCGATGGCCTTCTGGCCCTCCGGCACCGACTTGATCACGAGCGGACCTTCGCCGGTCTCGAGGCGGTAGGTGAGGCCGGAGTGACCGCCGGGGAGGCGGGCGAGGCTACCGACGTCGAGACCCGGACGCTGCTGGAGCAGGGCCGTGGTCACGCGGGCGACGAGCTCGCCCTCGAACTTCTCGGTGCTCATGCGCGTGGCTCCCGGGGCAGGCCGAGCACTCGCTCGGCGATGATGTTGTGCTGGATCTCGTCGGTGCCGCCGGCGATCCGGTAGCCCGGTGCGCCGAGGAGGTGCTCGGTCCAGGCCCAGGTCCCCCAGCGGCCTCCGTCGGTGGCGACCGCGGGGCCGAGCAAGGTCCGCACGACCTCGGAGGTCCGGGCCATGGTGTCGGTGGCGAGCAGCTTGCCCAGGGACGCTTCGGGTCCGGGGTCCTGGCCGGACACGACGGCCGCGGCCACCCGCATCCCGGTCAGGCGCTGGACGTAGCTGCGGGTGACGAGGTCGGCGACGCGGTCGCACTCGAGCTCGGACAGCGGCCGGTCGAGGTGGCGAGCGAGCTCGACGGCCCGGTCGGCGTTGGCCAAGCCGAGGTTGCCCGAGTCGAGCCGTTCGGCGGCGAGCACGGTCAGCGCGACCCGCCAGCCCTCACCCTCCGGGCCGAGCCGCATCTCGTCGGAGAGCTCGACCCCGTCGAGGTAGACCTCGTTGAAGGAGCTGCCGCCGGTCATCTGGCGAATGGGGCGCACAGTGACGCCGGGTGCGTCCATCGGCACCAGGAAGACGGTGAGCCCGGCGTGCTTGGCGACCGTCGGGTCGGTGCGGGTGACGGCGACGCCGAAGTCGGCGACGAGGGCGCCGGAGGTCCACACCTTGTGGCCGTCGAGGACCCAGTGGTCGTCGCACCGGACCGCACGAGTGCGCACCGCCGCGAGGTCGGAGCCCGCCTCGGTCTCGGAGAACAGCTGGCACGCGATCAGGTCGGTGCGCAGCATCGCGCGCACGAACTTCTCCCGCTGCGCGGGTGTCCCCCACTGAGCGATCGTCGGTGCCACCAGCTGCTGGGTCACCGAGAACATCTCGGTCCGGCGCGGGACGTCGTACGCCTCCTCCTCTTGGCGGAAGGTGAGGGCATAGGACATCGGCAGGTTGCGGCCCCCGTACTCCTCGGACCAGGTCAGGGCACCCCAGCCGGCGTCGTACTTGGCCTGCTCGTAGGCACTGATCTGGTCGGTCTCGGCGCGTTCTTCCTCGGCCGTCCAGTTCTCGAAGACGGCGACGGAGTCCGACCCGACACCCCACTCGACAGCTGAGCGCGGGCCGGCCACCGTCGCCAGCCAGGCGCGGGCGGCGGTCGCGAACTCGTCGAGCGAGGGTGCGGTGTCGAGGGTCATCGTCGTCCTCTCAGACAGCGAGCACCGTGCACGCGCTGATGCCCGGAGCTCCGTAGACGTGGGTGAAGCCGATCCGCGGGTCGGCGACCTGGCGTGCGCCGGCCTCGCCGCGGAGCTGGGTGACGATCTCGTGCACCTGGCGGAGGCCGGAGGCGCCGATCGGTTCGCCGTTGGCGATGCAGCCTCCGTCGGTGTTGACCGGCAGCCGGCCGCCGATCTCGGTCTCGCCGGCGGCGATCATCGCTTCCTGCTCGCCGTCCTTGCAGAAGCCGCACTCGGCGAGGTGCATGAGCTCGGCGCCGCTCTCGGTGTCCTGGAGCTGGGCGACGTCGATCTCGTCGGGCGTGACCCCGGCAGCATCGAACGCCGCGGCGGCAGCATCGGCGCTCACGCTCGACGGACGTCCGGCCCCCTGGATGGCGGGACTGAACACCTCGAACGAGCCGAAGCGACGACTGCGCATCGCAGCACCGAGCAGCTTGACCGAGCGACCGATTCCCTCGGCGACGGCGTCACTGGTGACGACGACGGCAGCGCCGCCTTCGCCCGGTGAGCAGAACATGAACCGGGTGAGCGGGTCGTTGACCATGTCGGCGGCCGCGATCAGGTCGGCGGCCATGGGCTCCTGGCGCCACGCGTTCGGGTTGAGCGACCCGTTGCGGTAGGCCTTCTCGGCGATCAGGGCGAGGGTCCGCTCGCTGATGCCGTGCTCGCGGAGGTAGCGCGCGATCTTGATGCCGAAGAACTGGGTGGTGACCATCAGCCCCGCCTCGCCGTACGCCGCCGGCAGGCCCCAGTCCTCGGGGCGCGGGTCGAAGGCACCGCGCGGGTGCTTGTCGAACCCGACGGCGAGCGCGACCTCTGCCGAGCCGGAACGGATCGCGTTCACGGCCGACATCAGCGCGCTGCCGCCGGTGGCGCAGCCGTTCTTCACGTTGGTGAACGCGATCCCGGTCAGGCCGAGGTCCGCGACGAGCGTGTCCGCGAGCCCGGAGCCGTCACTGCCGCCAAAGGCGACCTGGACGTCGGACCAGGCGAGCCCGGCGTCGCCCAGCGCTGCGGCGATCGCGTCGAGCGCGAGGTCACGGCCGGACTTGTCGGGTTGGCGACCGAACTTCGAGAGTCCGGCGCCGACGATCGAGACGCCGGTGCTCATCGGGGCACTCCCCCAACAGCGGGCCCATCAGCGGGCCCACCAGCGGACCGGGCGAGCGCCTGGTCCGTGGCGAAGCGCGGCACCGGGTCGGCAGTCACCAGGGTGACTTCCGCATCGCCGTCGAGCTCAGCGAAGTCGGTGCAGTCGAGGACGGCTTCCACCTTCACTCCTTCGGGCAGTTCGACGTAGCCGACCGCGAAGGGGACGAACCCGCCCTCGGGGACGACGTACGGCGGCGACTTGGGGGCGAACCGCTGCACGGTGAAGCCCCACACCGTCCCGCGACTGCCGAGCTCGAGCGACTCCTGGGAGGATCGCCCGCAGCTCTGGCAGCCGCGGGCCGCCGGGAAGGCGACTGTGCGGCAGTGCTGGCAGCGGCTTCCGGTCAGCGACCGACCCATTTGGGTTCACGCTTCTCGAGGAAGGCGTTGACGCCTTCGCGTGCGTCCTCCGACTGGAGCGCGTTGCCGACGGCGAGGTGCTCCATGACCATCAGGGACTGGATGTCGGCGTCGAGGCCGCGGTCGATCGTCATCTTGGTGAGCCGCATGGCGAAGGGGCTCTTGTCGATGATCGGCGCGATGAAGTCGGTGACCAACTGGTCGAGTTCCTCGGCCGGGGCGGAGGCGTTGATGAGGTCGAAGTCGACCGCTTCCTGGCCCGACAGCAGCTTGCCGGTGAGCATGAGCTCCTTGGTCTTGCGGATGCCGATCATGCGCGGGAGGCGGTAGATCGGGCCGGCGCCACCGAAGAGCGCACGACGGATGTGGAAGTCGCCGATCTTGGCGTCGTCGGCGGAGACCGCGAAGTCGCACGAGATCATCAGCTCGAAGCCACCTGCGGTGACGTAGCCCTCGAGGACCGCGACGGACGGGGTGTTCATCGAGTAGAGCCGGTCGCACACCTTGGCGGAGAGGACGGCCACCTCCATGGCGGTGGTGGTGCCGACGTAGTCGGAGAGCAGCTCATCGAGGTCGAACCCGGAGCAGAAGGTGTTGTTGCGGCCACGCAGGACCAGGACCTTCAGGTTCGGGTCGCTGTCGACCTCGACGATGATCTCGTCGAGGCGGTGCAGCAGCTCGGTCGTGACGGCGTTCAGCTTGTGCGGCCGGTTCAGCCACACACGGGCAATCTCGCCGTCCTTCTCGAGCACGATGTGGTCGGTGTCAACCATGGACCGGTCCTTTCAACGAAGTATTTGAACTGAATCCACTTCAGTTTGGGTGAGACCGGTGTTAATGTCAAGGCGCCAACTGAAGTGACTTTAGTTTAGGCCTCGCGGGGCCATCACGGGAGGAACCAGTGCAGATGCCTGACTCACCACACGGCTCGACGGGCGCGACGGCCGTGGCCGAATCCCCCGACGGAGCGGTCGACCTCCTCGTGATCGGGGGCGGGATGGCGGGCCTGACCGCCGCAGCCCGCGCGGCCCACGACGGCGCGCGCGTGCTCGTCGTCGAGGTCGCCGAAGACCTCGGCGGGTCCGTCCGGTTCGCCGGCTACGCCTGGACCGCTCCCTCACGCGAGGTCGTCGACGAGGTCCTCCCCCTCGGCGATCCCGAGCTCCGGCACGCACTCGTCGACCGGTTCGCCGACGGCGTCGAGTGGATCCGCTCGCTCGGCGTACACGTCGGAGAGGCGCAGCCGATCCTCCCCTTCGGCCGCGGCCACGCCTTCGACACGAATCAGTACGTCGACGAGTGCCGCCGCCGCGTCCTCGAGCGCGGCTCGATCCTGACCTCCACCCGCACCCTCGAGCTGGTGCGCGACGGCGACCGGGTGGTCGGCGCCCAGCTCCAGCTCGCCGACGGAACGCTGCAGAGGGTCCAGGCAGCGTCGACCGTGATCGCGACGGGCGGCTTCCAGGCGAGTCCCGAGCTGCGCGCCACCCACGTGCACCCGAACGCCGCGTCGATCCCGCTGCGGTCGAACCCGCACAGCCGCGGCGACGGACTGCGCCTCGCCCGCGAGGTCGGGGCCGCGACTGGTGAGGACGGCGCCGGTTTCTACGGCCACCTGATCCCCAGCGGCGTCCCCTTCGCCGACTCCGGCGACTTCGTGGGCCTGTCGCTCTACTACAGCGAGCACGCGCTGCTCTTCAACCTCGCCAACGAGCGCTTCACCGACGAGACCCTCGGCGACCACCTGACGACGATGGCCCTGACCGAGCAGCCGGAGGCCCGCGGGCTGCTGGTCGCCGACTCCCGGGTGCATCGCGACTGGATAGTCCAGGCGTACGTCGCCGGCGCGGAAGCCACCGACAAGTTCGCCGTGGCCAGCAAGCGCGGCGGCCGGTGTGGCGTGGCCGAGAGCCTGGAGGAGCTCGCCTACCTCCCCGAGGAGTGGGGCTACGACGGCGCAACGATCGCCGCTGCCATCGACGCCTTCAACGCATCAACCGCGCCCGGGGGCGAACCGAGGCCGGGCCGGAAGCTCGACCGGCTGCCGCTCGACGAACCGCCGTACTACGTCATCGAGACGATCCCGGCGATCACCTTCCCCTTCTACGGCATCCGCATCGACAGCAGCGCCCGCGTGCTGGGCGACACCGGCACCCCGATTCCCGGTCTGCTCGCCGCGGGCTCCGACACCGGCGGCCTGTTCGTCCGTGCGTATGCCGGAGGCATCGCCAACGCCCTGGTCTTCGGCCTGACCGCCGCGCGGACCGCCCTCGACTCCCCCACCCCCCACGCCACCACAAGGAGCACTTCATGAACGTCCCCCAGCGCACCGCCATCGTCACCGGAGGAGCCCGCGGCATCGGCGCCGAGATCTGCAAGCGCCTGGCCGCAGACGGATGCCAGGTCGCCGTGGTCGACCTCGACGAAGCGGCATGCGCCGAGACCGTCGCTGCGGTCGAGGAGCTGGGCGGCAAGGCGATCGCCGTCGGGGCCGACGTGTCCGACGAGGCCGCCGTCCAGGCAGCCGTCGACCGGATCGCCTCCGACCTGGGCGCCCCGACGGTGCTGGTCAACAACGCCGGCATCACCCGCGACAACCTGCTCTTCAAGATGTCGACGGTGGACTGGGACTCGGTGATGAACGTCCACCTCCGCGGCGCCTTCCTGATGAGCCGCGCGGCGCAGCAGCACATGACCGAGGCCAACTGGGGCCGGATCGTGAACCTTTCCAGCGTCTCGGCGCTGGGCAACCGCGGCCAGGCGAACTACGCCTCCGCCAAGGCCGGCCTCCAGGGCTTCACCAAGACCCTCGCCCTCGAGCTCGGCCGCTTCGGCGTCACCGTCAACGCCATCGCTCCCGGCTTCATCGCCACCGAGATGACCGCCGCCACCGCCGACCGCCTCGGCATGACCTTCGACGACTTCAAGGCCGCCAACGCCAAGGCCATCCCCGTCGGCCGCGTCGGCGAACCCGCCGACATTGCCAACGCGGTCTCATACTTCGTGGGCGAAGCGGCTGGCTTCGTCTCCGGTCAGGTGTTGTACGTCGCGGGTGGGCCGACTGACTGAGCTGGTGTCTTCTTTCGCCGCCGAGGTCTCACCGGTGCGAGGGCCAACAGGCCTCCCACCGTTCGTGCGTCCGCTCACTCAGCCGACGAACAGGATCACCACGTCCGCAACGCAGACCGGCCGGTTGGCCGCATCGCAGGCCACCGAGACCCGGAGCGTGAGCTGGGTGGAGCCGTCGCGGGGGTCCACGTTGACGACCTCAGCGGTCGCTTGCAGGTTCGCACCCACGGGCACGTGGTGGGGGAAGCGGACCTTCTCGAGGCCGTAGTTCACGGCCATCGAGATGCCGGTGACCTCCAGCAGTTGGCCCAGGAAGTACGGCAGCAACGACAGGGTCAGGTAGCCGTGGGCGATGGTCGAGCCGAAGGGACCAGCGCTCGCGCGCTCCTCGTCGACATGGATCCACTGGTGGTCGTGGGTCAGGTCAGCGAAGCCCGCGACCTGCGGCTGGGTGATCGGCGACCACGCCGTCGGGCCGAGCTGGACACCGAGCGAGTCGGGCAGGTCGGCGTACGCGATGGTGCGGACGGGTGCGATGACCTCAGACATGGACAGTCCTCCCCTCGTTCGTGATGGCCGGAGCCCAGTGGGTGACATCGCTCATCGGAGCCCGAGCAGCTCGGACACGAGCGCGCGGTGCGTGCGCGCCGAGCCGAAGACCGCCTCGTCACCGAGGGCGCGGCGGAGGTAGTAGTGCGCCGGGTGCTCCC
>JAKFEI010000523.1:0-6543 GCA_036675765.1 Nocardioides sp.
GGGCACCACGGTCACCATCGACATGGAGGACCACACCGTCACCGATGCCACGCTCGGCATCGTGCTGGCGTTGCGGGAGGAGTTCCCGACGGTCGGCGCGGTCGTGCAGGCCTACCTCCACCGGACCGAGGCCGACTGCCGGGCCCTGGCGTACGCCGGGAGCCGTGTCCGACTCTGCAAGGGCGCGTACGACGAGCCGGCCGACGTCGCCTTCACCGATCCCGGCGACATCGACCGCTCCTACGTCCGCTGCCTCAAGGCGCTCTTCTCCGGCGACGCCTATCCGATGATCGCGACCCATGATCCGCGCCTGATCGAGATCGCCGCGTCGCTCGCGAGCCGCTACGGCAAGGCGCCCGGCACCTACGAGTTCCAGATGCTCTACGGCATCCGCCCGGCCGAGCAACGACGGCTGGCCGACAGCGGCGAGAAGGTGCGGGTCTACCTTCCCTACGGCGAGCAGTGGTACGGCTACCTGATGCGGCGCCTGGCGGAGCGTCCGCAGAACCTGTCACTCTTCCTGACCTCCCTGGTCTCGAGGAGGTAGGCGGTCCTCGCTTCAGCTGGATGAGTCGTCGGTCGTCGTCGCGGGCGCGTTCGAGCTGCCGAGGCCGTCGACGAAGTCGAGAATCGTCTGGCCGTAGAGGCCCGGATGGGTGAAGCGAAACATGTGGCCCGTGCTGGGCAGCACGACCTCGCGTGCTGTGGGAAGGCCTTGTCGCAGTTCCCGAGCTGCCGTTTCGCCCACCAGCTGGTCGTCGGCCGGAGTGATCAGCAGGGTGGGGACCTGAACCCTGGGCAGTTGATCGCGTACGTCGAAGGAGGTCACGCTTGCCACCCGGGCGCTGTACGAGCGTGGCGGTGTGTTCTCGATGAACAGGCGGCGGTAGTCGCTCTGGCTGTGCGGGACCTCTGCGGCGCGGTCGAATCGCGAGGCGAGCTCGCGGGCGTGGATGCGCAACGTGACGTTCCGGTAGAGGAACGGTCCAGCATGGCGTGAACTGCTGGCGGCGATGGCCTTCCATCGCGGCAGGGGGTTCGCGGCGAACCCGCCGGAGAGCACCAGTCCACGCAGTCCGGTCGGCTGCCTCAACGCGAGGGAAAGGCTGATGACGGCGCCGAAGGAGTCGCCGACCAGTACGTAGTCGGAAAGACCCTCGACCTGGGTGGCGAGGAAGTCTGTGTAGCCATCGACGGTGTCGATCCCTTCAGGCAGCCGCATCGTGCGCACCGGGTGGACCCGCAGCGGGGCGAGCTGTTGCTCATCCCAGGGTGCACCGGAGAAGCACGGAACAGTGACGAGCGTGGGCGGGGTGACGGTCATGGCGACTCCTCAATTGAATGACGCGTCACGAGAATACATGACGCGTCATGAATGTCCACTATGATGTCGCTGTGGAAGCAATGGAGGAGTTCCGCTACGTCGTCCTCGCCGCCCAGCGGGAAGGCGCCAGAGCGCTTGCCGCGTCGCTCAAGCAACACGACCTCACGGTGTCGCAGGCCGAGGCGATCGCCGTCCTGCGGGATGCGCGACGACCCCTGACGGTGCGAGAGGTCGGCGAGCGTCTCGTGTGTGAAGGCGGTAGCCCCAGCAGGCTCATGGCCACCCTTGTCAGCAAGGGGCTGGTGCAGTCGACCGCGGGCTCAGCGGACCGGCGGACGACGCTGCAGTCCCTCACGACCGAAGGCCTGGAAGCTGCTCGCACCGTCAGTCGGATCGAACAGGACCTCTACTCCGCCCTTGCCCTGGTCCTGAGCGATGACCAGGTGAACGCCGCGCTCCCGGTGCTGCGCGCCCTCGTGGCGCAGCTCCCCGCCGGACAAGCACTGCAACGTCGGATCGACGATCGCCCGAAGGATGGAACCGGCTGGCGTTCTGCCTGAACCACCTGTCACTGTTTCTCACGTCCTTGATCTCCAGGAAGTGAGTGACGCATGACTGAGTCCCGACGGACTGCCGTGATCGGTGCCGGTGTGATGGGGGAGACCCTGTTGTCGGGCCTGATCCGGTCCGGCCGCGCCGTCGACCAGCTGGTCGTCGTCGAGAAGCGGGTCGAGCGCGCCGCCGAGCTCAGCGAGAAGTACGGCGTCTCCGTGGTCGCCGACGCCTCCGCTGCCGCCGAGGCCGACACCGTGCTGCTGGTCGTCAAGCCGCAGGACATGTCCGACGTGCTCGCCGAGATCGGCCCGGCCCTGCGCCCCGGCCAGTTGCTCGTCTCGCTCGCCGCGGGCATCACCACCGGCTTCATCGAGTCGAAGGTCCCCGAGGGCGTCGCCGTCGTCCGGGTCATGCCGAACACGCCTGCCCTGATCGATCAGGGCATGGCCGCGATCTCGCCCGGTACCCACTGCGACGAGGGACACCTCGCCGAGGCCGAAGGGCTGATGAGCTCGGTCGGCAAGGTGGTGCGCGTGCCCGAGAAGCAGCAGGACGCGGTCACCGCGATCAGCGGCTCCGGCCCGGCGTACGTCTTCTTCGTCGTCGAAGCGATGATCGAGGCAGGCGTCCACCTCGGACTGCCCCGTACCGTCGCCCACGAACTGGCCGTGCAGACCCTGGTCGGGTCGGCCCTGATGTTGCGCGAGACGGGCGAACACCCCGCCGTACTGCGGGAACAGGTCACCTCACCGGGCGGTACGACGGCCGCGGCACTGCGCGAGCTCGAGGTGCACGGTGTCCGTGCGGCCTTCCTCGCCGCCCTGGAAGCTGCCCGGGACCGCTCGCAGGAGCTCGGCTCCTAGGACAGGGAGTGTCCTAACTGGCGATCTGGCCGACCAGGTCGTTGAGCTCGGTCAGTCCGCGCACGGACTGGACGCGTTCGCGGTGGCTGCGGGCGTCGAAACGCCCGTGACGGTCGAGCAGGCGCGCCTGCAGGCCGGCCCGCTGGGCGCCGACGACGTCGTGGCGCAACGAGTCGCCCACCATCAGCGTCGAGGCCGGTTCGACGCCGAGCCGCGCGCACGCGGTGAGGTAGGACCGTGGGTCCGGCTTGGCGGCCGGGAGCGCCGAGGACGCGAAGACAGGGACGTCTGCGCGGAGCAGGCCGGTGCGGCGCAGCTTGTTGGTCTGGATCGTCTCGTCGCCGTTGGTGAGGATGCCGAGCGGGATGCCGGCCCGGCGGACGCGGGCGATCAGCGCTGCTGCGTCGTCGAACGCACGCCAGGCGGCCTGGTAGCAGCCCAGGAACCCGGCGAACACGTCGTCGGCCAGTTCGTCGTCGGCAAGGTCCCAGCTGGGCAGGAACGCACGGATCCGCACCCGCCGCTGCTCGGTGTAGGTCAGCTCTCGTCGCTGGGCGCGCTCGTAGTGGCGCGCCTCCAGTACGAACCAGCGCTCCACGTGGCTCTCGAGCTCGGCCGGCGACTCGGCCAGGCCCAGGCCCGTCAGCCATGCGCGCAGGCCCCGATCGGCCGCGCCGCGGTGGTCCACGAGCGTGTCGTCCAGGTCGAGGAGCAGCGCCTGGATCGTCATGTCGGCAGTCTTTCAAAGCCCACCGACATCACCGCGCAGCGGGCCGCACCCGAACCACATCGCTGTCGTTTAACCGGCCTGGTCAAGACGACACGCCGCCACCTCAAAAGTTTCACTGGTGAATCTCTTCCCCACGCGTCACATCTGGCCCTATTGTCACGCTCAGGCGTCCGCAGAGTTCACTGCTGGGGAAGGCAGTGACGGGCGCGCAGAAAGCGGTGGTTGTCATGGCTCCTACGTCGCGCGAGCGCGCCGAGTCCCTTCCGGACCCGAAATTCCTCACCATCGCCGAGGTCGCCTCGGTCATGCGAGTTTCCAAGATGACCGTCTATCGACTGGTCCACAACGGCGAACTGCCCGCGGTGCGGGTCGGGCGGTCGTTCCGGGTCACCGAGGACAACGTCAACGAGTACCTCCGCAAGTCCTTCTACGACGCTGGGTGAGGCCCAGCGCGACGCCGGCTGATCCTGGCCGGGCACCACAGCCAGACCCCCGCCGTTGGCCGGGCTCGGGCTCACTCGCGTAAAGCGATCTTCATCCCATCTTCTTACGCTGATTCACCGGGGTCACTCGGTCACCGTTAGGCTGACCGGGTGCTCCGGGACTACCCGGAGCGTCGAACGTTCCGCTGGGCGATGCTGCCCGGCGACCTGGAGAGGTTCCACGTGGGTTCTGTCATCAAGAAGCGCCGTAAGCGGATGGCGAAGAAGAAGCACCGCAAGCTGCTGAAGAAGACGCGCGTTCAGCGTCGCAAGCTCGGCAAGTAGTTCTTCTGCAGCAAGTGGTCATGCCGCGCGCACTGAGCGCGTCGGCCTGAGCTGAGGAGTCGGGGTATGGGCGCCGGTCGCACGGTCCTGGTCACGGGAGTCTCCCGGGATCTCGGACGCACGTTCGCGCGCACCCTTGCCACCGACCCCGGCGTCGACCGCGTCATTGGCGTCGACGTGATCCCCCCTCGCGGGGATCTCGGCGACGTCACTTTCGTGCGCGCCGACATCCGCACCCCGGTGATCGCCAAGGTGATCGCCAAGGAGGACGTCGACACCGTCGTCCACATGAGCGTCATCGCCACGCCCGGCTCGGCCGGGGCCCGCGGCACGATGAAGGAGCTCAACGTCATGGGGACGATGCAGCTCCTCGCGGCGTGCCAGAAGGCCGAGCAGGTCCGCCAGCTCGTCGTGAAGTCCTCGACCATCGCGTACGGCGCCAGCAGCCGTGACCCCGCGATGTTCACCGAGGACATGGAGCCCCGCCGACCTGCGCGCACCGGCTACGCCAAGGACGTCACCGAGGTGGAGGGCTACGTCCGCGGCTTCGCGCGTCGGCGTCCCGACGTCCAGGTCACCCTGCTGCGGTGCGCCAACGTGCTCGGTCCCCGGGTGATGAGCCCGCTGGCCTCCTACCTGCGCATGCCGGTGATCCCGACCGTGCTGGGCTTCGACCCGCGCCTGCAGTTCCTGCACGAGTCCGACCTCAACCGCGTGCTGCGCCACGCGGTGCTCTCCGACACGGGCGGCACCTTCAACGTCGCCGGCGACGGCCTGGTCATGCTCTCCCAGGTGCTGCGCCGGATGGGCCGCACCAGCGTGCCGCTGCCCGGCGTTGCCTTCGGTGGCCTCGGTTCGGTCCTCAAGTCGGCCCGTGTGGCCGACCTGTCGCCGGAGCTGATCGCGTTCCTGACCTACGGCCGTGGCGTCGACACGACCCGGATGCGCACCGAGCTCGGTTTCGAGCCGCAGTACTCCACCGCCGAGGCGGTCGCCGAGTTCATCGCCACGCTGCCGCCCTCCGGTGGTCGCGCGGACCGGGTCCTTGCTGCCCTGGCCGACCACCTGCCCCCGGTCGACGAGGACCGTCCCGCCCAGCTCACGCTTGCCGGAGACCACCATGGCCGACGCTGACATCATCCCGATCGGTACCCGCGGCCAGCCCGGCCGCGGCACCGGCACCCGACCCTCCTCGGCCGCACGTGGCCTCGCGCCCAAGAGCGGTACGACGAAGAAGGCTGCGCCCGCGAAGCCGGAAGCGCCGACCACCCCGGCCGCCCCGGCCGCCGAACCCGACACCTCGTCGAAGGACGTCCGCACGCCGAAGCCGGCCGCTGACGAGCCGGTCATCCGGACCACTTCGTTGCTCGACGAGCCGGACGCCGTACCCACCGGGCTGACGGCAGCACGCACCGAGGAGCGCTCGAGCAACCCGCTGGCCGGTATTCCCGTCGGCGACTGGCTCGCCGCCTTCCAGCACGCCAGCCGCGAGATGTTCGGCGACCAGTGGGAGCCGCAGCTGGCTCGCTTCCTGGCGTTCCTGCGTCGCCGCCTCACGGGCGACTACACCGTCGACGAGTACGGCTTCGACGAAGAGGTCACCACCCGTTTCTTCATGGCCGCGCTGCGCCCGATCGCGGAGAAGTGGTTCCGGATCGAGGTCCGCGGAGCGGAGAACATCCCGGCCACCGGTGGCGCCCTGGTCGTCTCCAACCACTCCGGCACCATCCCGGTCGACGGCCTGATGACCATGGTCTCGATCCACGACCAGACCGGGCGCCACCTGCGCCCGCTCGGCGCGGACCTCGTGTTCCGCCTGCCGATGGTCGGCGCGCTCGCCCGCAAGGGTGGCGCGACCCTGGCCTGCACCGAGGACGCCGAGCGGATGTTGCGCGGTGGCGAACTCGTCGGCGTGTGGCCCGAGGGCTTCAAGGGCATCGGCAAGCCGTTCTCGGACCGCTACAAGCTGCAGCGCTTCGGCCGCGGCGGGTTCGTGTCCGCAGCCCTGCGCACCGGCGTCCCGATCGTCCCGCTGTCGGTCGTCGGCGCCGAGGAGATCTACCCGCTCGTCGGCAACATCCCGTCGCTGGCGCGCCTCATCGGGGTGCCCTACATCCCGATCACGCCGTTCTTCCCGCTGCTCGGTCCCCTCGGCCTGGTCCCGCTGCCCTCGAAGTGGCTGCTGGAGTTCGGCGAGCCGATCCGCACCGACGAGTACGACGCCGGCGCGGCCGAGGACCCGATGCTGGTCTTCAACGTGACCGACCAGGTGCGCGAGACCATCCAGCAGACGCTCTACAGCCT
>JAKFEI010000393.1:0-6505 GCA_036675765.1 Nocardioides sp.
GGCGGTGCTGGCGGCGGAGGCAGGACCTGAGTCATGCCCCTACTCTGCGGAGCCTCCCTGTGACTGCGCTGAGACCCGGTTGAGGACTTGCCCTGAGAGTCCTACACCTGGCGGTCGCGCGAATCCCAGTACGGCTTGCGGAGCTCGCGCTTGAGGACCTTGCCCGTGGGGTTGCGGGGGAGTGCGTCGACCAGGTCGACCGAGCGGGGCGCCTTGAAGCGGGCCAGCCGCTCACGGGTCCATTCGATCAGCTCGACGTCCGAGGTGTCCGAGCCGGGCTTGAGGGCCACGACGGCCTTCACGGACTCGCCCCACTGGTCGTCGGGGACGCCGATGACGGCCACCTCGACGACGTTCGGGTGCTCGGACAGCACGCGCTCGACCTCGGGGGAGTACACGTTCTCGCCGCCGGTGATGATCATGTCCTTGAGCCGGTCCGACACGAACACGTAGCCGTCCTCGTCGACATGGCCCATGTCGCCGGTGCGGAACCAGCCGTCCTCGACCAGGACCTCGGCCGTCGCCTCCGGCTTGTTCAGGAAGCCCTTCATCAGCTGCGGCGTACGGAGCCAGAGCTCGCCGTGCTCGCCGGTCGCCACTTCCTCGAGCGTGGCCGGGTCGACGATGCGGACCTCGCACTCCGGGACTGGCTTCCCGGCCGACAGCAGCCGCTCGGGGTGCCCGTCGGCGATAGCGGTGCGGTGGTCCTCGGGCATCAGGTGGGTGGCGACGCCCGACACCTCGGTCAGGCCGTAGACCTGGATGAAGTCGGTGTCGGGCCACGCCTCCATCGCGGCACGCAGCAGCGGCGGCGGCATGGGCGCGGCGCCGTACGTATAGGTCTTGAGGGCGCTGAACAGCTTGACCGCGTCGGGGCCGGACTGCAGCACCTGCGCCAGCACCGCCGGCACCAGGAAGGTGCGGTTGGCACCGGCCATGATCGCGCCGGCGAGCGAGGCGGCGTCGGGCTCGCGGGTCATCACGCTCGGGATGCCGTCATGGATCCCGAACAGGACGTACGACGACCCGCCGACGTGGAAGAGCGGCATGGCGACCATCGACTTGTCGCCGGGCTCGAACCCCCAGCCGTCGTGGGCGTTGATGGTGTGCTTGACCATGTTGCGGTGCGTGAGCATCACGCCCTTGGGGCGACCGGTCGTGCCCGAGGAGTACATGATCAGGCAGACGTCGTCCTCGAGGACGTCGGGACCGTCGTCACAGACCACGGAGTCCGCGAGGAACTGTTCGTACTCGTCGCCCTCGCCGCCGTCGGGGGTCACCTCGATGATCTTCTGGACGTTCGGGAGCCGGTCGCGGATCGCCAGGATCGTGGGCATCAGCTCGCTGCCCACGAAGAGCACCTTCGCCCCGGAGTCGTTGACGGCGTAGTCGATCTCGTCGCCCGCCGAACGCCAGTTGATGATCGCGTTGGCGGCGCCGATCGAACTGGCAGCGAGGCTGATCTCCACGCAGGCCGGGTGGTTCTTGTCGAGGAACGAGACGACGTCACCGCGGGCGATGCCGAGTTCGCGAAGTCCGCCGGCCGCGCGATGCACCCGTTCGTGCCACTGGGCCCACGTCCAGGTCCGGCCGAGGTAGGTCATCGCCTCAGCGTCGGGGGTCGCCGCCGCCCAGTAGTTGAGTCGGTCGTCGACGTACGTCGGCTCCGAGGGGTGGGCCGGGGGCCAGGCCCGGGTGGCTGAAGAGGACCCTGATGGTGACGTTGTCGTCGCGCTCACGTCCCGGATTGTGTCCCAGGTCACAAGGATGCACAACGACCCCCTCAAGGTGTGGCCACTCTCCGTTCACCTCCGTCCACCACGATGGAGAGGTGAGTCTCGTGTCGTCGCCCCTGCTCCGGGGCGACGAAGCCCCTGCTCCGAGCACGCTCGTGGAGATCTTCCGTCGTACTGCCGCGGACCTCCCGGACGCGATGGCCCTCGACAGCGGCAACGACACCGTCACCTATGCCGAGTTCGGTGAGGCCGCGGATGTCGTCGCCGACGACCTGGCGGACCTCGGCATCGGGGCCGGCGACAAGGTCGGTGTCCGGCTGCCGTCCGGCACGACCGACCTCTATGTCGCGATCATGGGCATCCTGTTCGCCGGTGCGGCCTACGTGCCGGTCGACGCCGATGATCCCGAGGAACGCGCCCGCCTGGTCTTCGGGGAGGCCGACGTCGCCGCCATCATCGGTGCCGGCCTGGTCATCGAGTCGCTCCGCGAGCGCGCTCCCCGCGACCGTCGCGACCCGGTGCCCGAGGACGACGCCTGGGTCATCTTCACGTCCGGCTCGACCGGGACGCCCAAGGGTGTCGCCGTCTCCCACCGCAACGCGGCCGCCTTCGTCGACGCCGAGGCCGGGATGTTCCTGCAGGACCAGCCGCTCGGACCAGCGGACCGGGTGATGGCCGGCCTCAGCGTCGCGTTCGACGCGAGCTGCGAGGAGATGTGGCTGGCCTGGCGGTACGGCGCCTGCCTGGTGCCCGCGCCGAGGGCGCTGGTGCGCAGCGGTGTGGATGTCGGCCCGTGGCTGGTGGCCAACCAGGTCAGCGTCGTGTCGACCGTGCCGACGCTGGTGAGCCTGTGGCCCGACGACGCGCTCGAACACATCCGGCTCCTGATCTTCGGCGGCGAAGCGCTCCCGCCCGAGCTGGCCGCCCGCGTGATCCGCGAGGGCCGCGAGGTCTGGAACACCTACGGGCCCACCGAGGCGACGGTCGTCGCGTGCGGCGCCCTGGTCACGGCTGACGGCCCGGTCCGGATCGGACTGCCCCTGGCCGGCTGGGACCTGGTCGTCGTCGACGCCGAAGGGCACCCCGTCGCCGAGGGTGAGCGCGGCGAGCTGATCATCGGTGGCGTCGGCCTGGCCCGCTACCTCGATCCGGCGAAGGACGCCGAGAAGTACGCCCCGATGCCGACCCTCGGCTGGGATCGCGCGTACCGCAGCGGCGACATCGTCATCAACGACCCGGCCGGCCTCCTGTTCGCCGGTCGCGCCGACGACCAGGTCAAGGTCGGGGGCCGCCGTATCGAACTGGGCGAGATCGACTCCGCGCTCCTCGCCCTTCCCGGCGTCAGCGCCGCGGCTGCCGCCGTCCGTCGTACGACGACCGGGAACCAGCTCCTCGTCGGCTACATCACGACGACGGCTGCCTACGACAGCAGCGCGGCCACCGCACACCTGCGGACCACGATGCCGGCGGCCCTCGTCCCGCGCCTGGCCGTGGTCGACGACATCCCGACCCGGATCTCCGGCAAGGTCGACCGCGACGCACTGCCGTGGCCGCTGGCGACGGCCGACCCGGCCGACGTCGGACTGCACGGCACGTCCGCGCGGATCGCCGAGGTGTGGCAGCGGGTCATCGGCGCCGTCCCCGACGGCCCGGACTCGAACTTCTTCGACCTCGGCGGCGGCAGCCTCACGGCCGCCCAGGTCGTCACGATCCTGCGCGCCGACCACCCCGAGCTGACGGTTGCGGACATCTACGAAGTGCCGACCGTGGCCGGCCTGGCCGCGCTGCTCGACACGCTGGAGCCGTCCGCGCTGGCCGAGCAGAGCCGCAAGGTGATGCCGATCCCGCGCAAGACCCAGCTCGGCCAGGTCGTGGCCGTGCCGCTGTTGCGGGCACTCGCCGCGCCGCGGTGGATCGCCGGCACGCTCACCCTCTCCCGTCTGCTGCACGACGTCCTCGACGTCGCCTGGCTGCCCGCGGTGTCGTGGTGGGTGCTGGTGCCGCTGCTCGTGGTGTTCGTCAGCCCGGTGGGCCGGATGTTCATGGCGGCCAAGCTCGCCCGGTTGGTGCTCGCCGGGGTCCAGCCGGGGACCTATCCGCGGGGCGGCAAGGTGCACCTGCGGATCTGGGCCGCCGAGCGGCTCGCAGACGAGCTGGGTGCGACCCGGATGGCCGGGGCGCCGTACATCACCTGGTACGCCCGGTTGCTCGGTGCGAAGATCGCGCGCGGTGCGGACGTGCACTCCCTGCCGCCGATCACCGGTCACCTGACCGTCGGCAAGGGCGCCTCGATCGAGCCCGAGGTCGACCTGACCGGCTACTGGATCGACGGCGACACCCTGCACGTCGGCGGGATCCGGATCGGCGCCCGCGCGCGTGTCGGCACCCGCTCCATGTTGTGCCCGGGCGCCGTCGTCGGCGACGACGCCGAGGTCGCGCCCGGGTCGGCCGTGTTCGGTGACGTCCCGTCCGGAGAGTTCTGGTCCGGTGCGCCCGCAACCCGTGCGAGCTCCGCCGCGCGCGGCCCCTGGGCCGAACGGCCTGCCGCCTCGCGGCGATCCCTCCGCCTCTGGGCGGTGTCCTACGCCGCGGCCGCTGCTGGCCTTGCCGTGCTGCCCACCATCGCGGTCACCGCAGTCGTGCTGCCGATCCTGCTGCTGGCCGACCTCGACGGGACCGACAATGCCGGTGACGCCGTGCGCGCACTGGCCCCGTGGTTGCTGCCCGGCGTGATCGCGGGCTGTGCCCTGCTCGCTGCGCTGATCCTGGTCGTGGTGCGCCTGCTCGGGCGTGGCGTGCTCCCGGGCGCACATCCCCTGCAGAGCCGGCCCGCGTTGAGCGTCTGGGCCACGATTCGGGTGCTCGACGAGGCACGGACCTGGCTCTTCCCGCTCTACAGCTCGCAGCTCACGCCGGGCTGGCTGCGCCTCCTGGGTGCCCGCATCGGCAAGGACGTCGAGGCGTCGACCGTGCTGATGATCCCGTCGCTCACCACGGTCAGCGACCAGGCGTTCCTCGCCGACGACACCCTCATCGGCGGCTACGAGCTCGGCGGCGGCTGGCTGCGCGCCGGCAACGTGAAGGTCGGCAAGCGCGCCTTCGTCGGCAACTCGGCGATGGCGGCCCCCGGCCGCAAGGTCCCGAAGCGTTCCCTTGTCGCGGTGCTGTCGGCCGCTCCCGCCCGCCACACGATGAAGGCGGGGGAGTCGTGGCTCGGCAGCCCACCCGCTCCGCTGCGTCGAGCCGCACAAGGTGCCACCGACGAGCGCACCTACGCGCCTCCGCGCCGCCTCAAGGTCGCCCGCGCCTGCTGGGAGATCGCCCGACTGGTGCCCGTGACGCTGACCGTCGCCCTGCACGTGGCGGTCGTCCTGGCCACCGTCGCCGTCTGGGTCGCGTACGGCGCCGTGGCGGGCGTGGTCGCCGTACCCGTTGCGTTGTGGCTGGCCGGCCTCGTTGCCGCCCTCATCGCGATCGCAGCGAAGTGGCTGCTGGTCGGCCGGGTCCGCGCCGGTGCCCACCCGCTGTGGAGCTCCTTCGTGTGGCGCAACGAGCTGGCCGACACCTTCGTCGAGGTGCTCGCGACCCCGTGGTTCGCCGGTCTCGCGACCGGCTCGCCCCTCATCAACGTGTGGTTCCGGGCGATGGGCGCGCGGGTCGGCCGCGGTGTCTGGTGCGAGTCGTACTGGCTGCCCGAGCCCGACCTCGTCGAGCTCGGTGACGGCGCGACCGTCAACCAGGGCAGCGTGGTGCAGACCCACCTCTTCCACGACCGGCTGCTCGTCACCGACACCGTGCAGCTGCGGCGCGGCGCCACCCTCGGCCCGAACTCGGTCGTGCTGCCCGCCGCAGTGCTGGGCCGGCACGCTACCGTCGGCCCGGTGTCCCTGGTGATGAGAGGCGAGACCGTGCCCGACAAGACCCGCTGGATCGGTAACCCGATCGGTCCGTGGAACGCGTAGTGCCCGAACTCCCCACCGCGGACCCCTATTTGCCCGGTCACGGAGACCCGTCGTACTCGGTCCGGCACTACGACCTCGACATCACGTACGTCCCCGAGGGCAACCGGTTGCGCGGCACCGCCGTCCTCGACGTCGTCGTGTCCACCGAGACCAGCCGCCTGGTCCTCGACCTCGCGCACCTCCAGGCGAGCAAGGTGCGGGTCGACGGCGCGCGCCTGAAGAAGTGGGCCGCGCGCGACCAGCGGCTGGTGCTGCAGCTGGCGGGACCTGCGGCCGAAGGTGCCGCGCTGCGGATCACCATCGCGTACGGCGGTACACCGCTGCCCGTCATCGACGAGCACCACGGTGACGCGGGCTGGGAGGAGCTCGCCGACGGCGTGATCGTCGCGGCCCAGCCCCACGGTGCCCCGACGTGGTACCCCTGCAACGACCGGCCCGACGACAAGGCGACCTACCGCATCACCGTGTCCGCGCCGACCGGCTACACGGTCGTCGCGAACGGCACCCTGGCCGATCACCGCCGCAAGGCGAGCGTCGAGACCTGGTGCCACGAGATGGACAAGCCGATGGCGACCTACCTTGCGACGGTCCAGATCGGCCGCTACGCGACCGTGCTGCACGACGAGACGATCCGCACGATGGCGCCGGTCGACGCCGACCTCGCCGGCTCGTTCGACCAGCAGCCCGCGATGATGGAGTTCTTCGAGCGCGCCTTCGGCCCGTACCCGTTCGATGCGTACGCCGCCGTCATCACCGACGACGACCTCGAGATCCCGCTCGAGAGCCAGAGCCTGTCCACCTTCGGTC
>JAKFEI010000194.1:0-6501 GCA_036675765.1 Nocardioides sp.
GGCATGGTCGTGGACTACGACTCCCTGCGCGACCACCTCCAGTCCGGCCACATCGCCGGTGCGGCCGTCGACGTCTTCCCCACCGAGCCGAAGGCACAGGGCGACCCGTTCGACTCGGTGCTGCGCGGCCTCGACAACGTGATCCTGACGCCGCACATCGGCGGATCCACCCAGGAGGCACAGGAGGAGATCGGCTGGTTCGTCGCCGAGAAGCTCACCCGCTTCGCCCTCGAGGGCAGCACCGCACTGTCGGTCAACCTGCCCCCGGTGCAGCCTCCCGCGCTCACCGCCGGCCACCGCCTCGGCTTCCTGCACCACAACGTCGCCGGCGTCCTGGCCGAGCTGAACGCCGCGTTCGCCGCCGCTGGCGACAACGTCATCGACCAGCACCTCTCGACCAGGGACCACCTCGGGTACGTCGTCAGTGACACCTCGGAGCCGCTGTCGGCCGAGACGCTGGAGATCCTGAGCCGCTCCGAGCACTGTGTGTGGGCACGCGCCTGGTGATCGGGCGCTCCTAGTCGATGCCCGCGGCCCGATCCAGCTCCTGCAGCAGGTCGTGCGCCGCGAGCTCGACCTTCTTGTGGCGCCACTCCGCGGCGCGGTAGACGCAGGCGATCAGCCCGGAGCGATGGATCCGCCGGAAGTCGCCGTACACGAAGGCGTGGCGCGCCTTGGTCTCGTCGTTCGCACCCACGGTCAGGCCGAGGTGCCAGGCAGCGTAGTCGTCCCACGAGTGGCGCTCGAGGAAGGCGTTCTCGTCGTCCGCGGAGGGCTGGACCTCACCCCAGTCGCTGTCCAGGACGTACTGCCGGGCAGCGATCATGGCGCGGGCCTTGTCGACCGCCGCATCGTTCACGTCGTAGCGAGCCATGCCGCCCACCGTGTCACACCGCGGCGACAGGTTGGCGAAGGATCGTCTTCAATCTCGCCGGCTCCACCCGCCGCGGATCGCTCAGGTAGATCTCGTGGTGCCTGCCCGTCATCGCGTACCCGGCCCCCGGGATGAACTCGTCGTGCATCGCGGCAAGGACGGGAGCCTCGTCGTCGTACGACCCGACGTGGAGGGTCTGGACGCACGTCCCCTCCTCCAGCGTCTCCAGTCGCACCTTGCCCAGGGCATTCGGACTGCCCTTGCGACGCACCTCCGCCACCGCGGACTCGAAGTGCTCGACGGTGATCCAGTCGGGCGTGAGGATCATCGCCGTCCACTCCCACTGCGCCTTGTCGCGCGCTGACGTGAACGACGCCATGTCGTCGGCCCACCACAACGCCTCGAGCGGCATCACGACGTAGTCCCTGTCGAGGTCGACCTTGCTGGCGAACTTCAGCTTGTAGGCCACGGGGTACAGGGCGGCGAGCGCGTCGGCGTACTCCTGCGCCGTGTTCGGGTCGCCGCGGCCATCGACCATCAGGTACTGCAGCGTCGGGACATCGACGACACGGAACTCCCCTGCCCGCGCACGGTAGGCGTCGAGCTCGCGCTTCAGGTCGATCTTCATGTCGGACCCCCGGATAACCATTGGCATGTGACGGCGACTCGGACGCACACTAGCCAACTGTGCCGCGGCGATCCGGCCGCACACGACATCCGTTCCGACGCACTCAACAAGGTGGTGAGACATGACTGACATCGACGCGATCGACCTCCTCACGGAGGCTCCCAAGCCTGCCCTTCGAGCCCTGGCCGACGCCATCGACCGCGAGTTCGAGCGGCGCGACCCGGTCCTGCCCACGCCCTACGAGTACGCCGCCAAGGCGCTCGGCGTCGACACCACCGAGCTCATCGTGCTCAGCGAGATGCCGGCGCCGCCGGTCGCGCACGCCGTCGGCCACTGGCTGCACAAGGCCCAGGCACGGTGGAGCCTCGACCACGTGGGTGCCGTCCCGAGTCGACCGGCCATCACCGAGACCGTGCCGGCCGCATCGGGCGACGTACAGGCCTTCTCCGCGGCGATGGTCGTGCTCCCGGCCGGGACGCTTGCCGCCGTACCGGTCGTGATCCGGATGGCTCCGGACCGCTACGGCCCCGACGTGGAACTGATGGGACGCGCCCAGGACAGCCCGCAGCTGCCCGAACTGTTCGAAGGCTTCCTGCGAACCTGTCGCACCACCGAGTCGCCGTACCGTCGCGGCGCCTACCGGGTCAGCTCGAACAACGCAGGGCTGGTGCTCCAGCGATGGACGACTCCCCCGGCATCCCGCGACCTGCTGAAGCTGGACGACTCCGTCTGGCACACCGTGGACCGTCGGGTGCACCGCGTCCTCGAGCTCGCCGACGACCTGAAGGCACGCGGCCTCGGCACCAGCACGGGGCTCCTGCTGGTCGGTCCGCCCGGCACCGGCAAGACGCAGCTCGGCACGGTCGTGGCCGGCGAGCTCGTCGGTACGACGTCCGTGCTGGTCCCCGGCACCTACGTCACCGAGCACTACCTCACCGAACTGTTCGACCTGGCCGCCGACCTGTCGCCCTGCCTCATCCTGATGGACGACCTCGACCTGATCGCCGGCGAGCGCGGGCAGACCAACCCGCACCGACTGCGGGAGTTCCTCAACGTGATGGACGGTGGACTGGCCGACCGCACGGGCGTGGTGGTCATCGCCTCGACCAACGACCACCGCAAGATCGACAAGGCGGCGCGGCGTTCCTCGCGCTTCGACACCATCATCAAGATGGAGCCGCCCAGGCTCGACGGACGCCGGGCGATCCTCGAGCGCTACCTCGTCTGGTGCGACGCCGTCCTGGACCTGGATGCCGTCGCCCGGGCGACCGACGGCGCGACCGGTGCCGACCTCAAGGAGCTCGTGCGCGCGGCCGTGCTCGAAACGGCAGACGACGTGACGACCGCTGCACTTCTCGCCCAGGCGGCCGCAGGGCCGTGGCGTGCGGCGGCTCCGGCCGCAGGCCACTACCTCTGAGGTTCAGCCCTTCAGGGCGCGGTCGATCTCGGCGAGCAGGCTCGTGCGTCCCTTGCCGGTGGCCTCGCGGGCGCGGACCTGGCGCAGCTCCGCAGGCGTGAGGCCGGCGAGCAGGGGCCGGATCTTGGCGATGCTGAGGTCGGCGAGGTCGGGGATCGGGTCGTGCTGCACGACAGTGAGCTTCGCGTCCGCAGTGCCGGGCTTCGCCTTGCCCTTGCTGTCCTTGCTGTCCTTGCTGTCCTTGCTGTCCTTGCTGTCCTTGCCGCCCTTGTTGCCCTTGCCCTTCTTGTCCTTCTTCCCGGACTTCGAGCCCTGACGGACCTTGTCGACGAGCTTGTTCGCCGTCGCCATCACCGGAGCGGCGGCGGTCGACAGGCCCGCCTCGATGTTCTTCCGGGTCTCGACACGGACCGTCTCCAGGACGTCCAGCAGGGCCTGGGTGTAGGCCTTGCTGGTGCTCACCAGCTGATCGATCAGCTTGTCGGCGTCGGCTCGACTCAAGGATCCCCGCGCGACGAGGTCGTCGACGACGTCCTGCAGCCGGGTCATCTGGATGGTGACGCTGTGCTCGAGCGCGCCGCGAAGCGCCTTGAGGTTCTTGGCACCGGGGATCAGGTCTGCGTTCTTCTTCGCCATGGGAGAGCCTCCTGGGTTCGATTGTTCCGCAGCGTAGACCTGTCGGAGCGCACCGCGCGAGGGTCAGTCGTACGCCGCCTCGACCTCCCACCTGCCGTGGTCTCGAGACGGTCGCTGGGCGACCTCCTCGACCAGCGGGAGCGAGCTCCACTTCAGCAACCACGCACGTCCGTCGACCCCGACGACCTGGAAACGCGCAGCACGCCCACCCGAGGCGACACCCACCCACCAGGACTCGTCCACCGGCCAGGGGCCGGCCCAGGACGCCACCGGCATCCGTGGCAGGGCACGACGACCGGAGGACGGGCCGATCCGGAACTGCCACGGCTCGCCCGTCACCACGCCCCGACCGGTCACCGCGACCAGCACGCCTGCTTCGTCAACCACCTCGGCCTCGAGCGGATCGGCGAACACCCGGGTCGGTGCCGGTCCGGGGATCCGGCCCGGCCACGGCCGGTCCACCGGTCGCAGTCCGGTCGCACGCTCCCCCCACGGCACCATCGCCTGCCGGTCGGACGCACCTCGGCCGCCCTGGAGGACGGGGACCCGGACGGCGTCGTACCCGACCATGGCCTGGACGCGTGCGACCCCACGGACGACCTGGTCATCGGCACCGCCACCCCACAACCCGTCGGCGTGGTCACCGGCCGGTTCGACCACCTCGGGCAGGAAGCGCAGCAACATGACCGGAGCGCTGATCGTCTCGCCGAGGGACTTGCGACTGCGCAGGCCGGAACCGGCCATCCCGGCCTGGAGCTGCCAGTGCACCCGGTCGACGAGATCGCGCGAGGTGAAGCAGCGCGGGTGCAACCAGGTCCGGGCCGACACGGCAACGCCGACGGATCCGACGGGTTCGAACTCCGCCTCGATCCGTACCCCCGTCGCCACGAGTTGCCGGTCCGCCAGCCCGGCGATGAACCGTTCGGCCGTCGTCCGGGCGCTGAAGGTGACCGCCTCCGCCGAATCGAGTGGCGGCTCGAAGGAGATCTCGCAGGCCAGTTCGGGCGGTGGGGTCCGCGAGGCGAGTCGGGCGACCTCGACCCCCTGCACCCGGCGCCAGACCTCCACGCCGTAGGCACCGAACCGGTTGCTGATCTCCCCGGCGGCGAGCGCCGCGAAGTCGCCGAGCAGCACCAGCCCCAGCCGTCGCAACAGGTCGGCGAGCTCGGCACCCTCGGGACCGTCGTCGGCCAGCACCGTCACCGGCTGTCCACGCAGGAACGCTGCCGACTCACCCGGCGCAACGGCGATGCAGTCCTGGGGTGTCGCCTGGCGGGCCGCACGTTCGGCGGTGTAGAGGTCATCGGCGACACCGAACCGGCAGTCCCACACCCCCACGCCCACCAGGTGCTCGGCCAGCAGCGCCGCAGCCGCCTGTTCCCCACCCACCCCCGACCGGGCGAAGTAGCGCCCCGGCGCCGGAACGGCCAGCAGTCCCGGACGGATCGGGGCGACCCCCGGCCGCACCTCCTCCACCGCCACCAGCACCGGCTCGAACCAGCGGGCGTCCCGGTCCGGATTGGCCGTGAGGAGCACCACGTCGGGGCAACGCGCCTGGGCATCGCGTCGCCGCTGGCCGCGTCGTACTCCTTCCGCACGAGCGGCGGCGTTGCAGACCACCACCTTGTTGTTCGCGAGTACGACGGCCGGCGCTGCCGTCGTCGCGGCGGACTCCTGCGCGGCCGACCCGTCGGCGAGCTCGAGCATCCCGGCCGTCACCGCCCAGTCGGGGCACCAGACCACCATGGTCCGCATCAGGACGACCCCATCAGGCCGACCCCATCAGGACAGCACCACCGCAGAGCGACCGGAGACTGCGGCACCCCGGCGGACGACGATCTCGACCCGTCGTTCACGCAGTCGGCCACGACCGTGGCCGATGCCCTCCCAGGTGGTGTTCTCCGAGGTGAGGCGCGCCTCGCAGCGCGGCCAGTCGCCCTGGACCACCAGCACGCCGGAGCGGGCCCGGAGCCGGGCGTCGAGGATCGAGGCGGACTTGGCGTCGACCACACCGGTCGGGCGCAGCACGACGACCTTCAGCACGTCGACGAGCGCAGCGGTGACCTCCAGCCAGTGCTCGCCGGGCGAGGGCACCAGCACGGTGCGGGACAGCGCGATCCCGTGCTGTTGCGCCGCCTCGACCCCGAAGTCGTCCCAGCCGGCGAAACCGACCCATTCACCGGCCTGCGAGGCCCCCGCGGCCAGCGCCATCCCGAGGGTGGCGGAGTCGACGCCGTAGACCCCACCGGTGCGCAGCTGCACCAGGCCGTCGAACATCGCCAGGGTCGGGACGGTCAGCCGGGTCGGACCACCCTGCAGGGCAGTGATCTGTCCCCGAAGTTGGTCGACGACAGCAGCTTGACTCACTCACCCATGTTCGAACATTTGTTCGAACGATGCAAGTGCTCGTCCGCGCTGGAAGGACTAGGTGCGCTTGCGCTTCTCGCGCGCCTGGACCTTCATCTCGATCGGCGTACCGACGAAGCCGAACTCCTCACGCAACCGGCGCTCGATGAAGCGCAGGTAGCCCGCGTCGAGCTGGCCCGACGTGAACAGCTTGAACGTCGGCGGCGCGGACTGCACCTGGCTGCCGAACAGGATGCGCGGCTGCTTGCCACCGCGCACCGGGTGCGGGTGCTCGGCGACGATCCGGCCGAGGAACGCGTTGAACGCGCCGGTCGTGATCCGGGTCTCCCAGCCCTCGATGGCCTTCTCCAGCGCCGGCACCAGCCGGTCGATGTGCCAGCCGGTCAGCGCGGTCAGGTTGATCCGCGGCGCCCACAGCACCTGGACCAGGTCGCGCTCGATCTCGCGGTCGAGGAAGTAGCGACGCTCGGCGTCGACCTTGTCCCACTTGTTGAAGGCGATCACGAGCGCCTTGCCGGCCTCGCGCACCTCCTGGAGGATCCGCATGTCCTGCTCGGCGACCGATTCGCTGCCGTCCAG
>JAKFEI010000035.1:0-6495 GCA_036675765.1 Nocardioides sp.
GCGCCACTGCGCGAGCAACTGGTCCTGGAGGCCGAACATCTCCTTGTGCTCGTCCGGCTCGGCGTGGTCGTAGCCGAGCAGGTGCAGGATGCCGTGGGTGGTGAGCAGCTCGAGCTCGGCGAGGGTGCCGTGGCCGGCCGTTGCTCCCTGGCGCTCCGCGATGCTCGGGCACAGGACCAGGTCGCCGAGCATGCCCTCCTCGGGCTCCTCGTTGACCAGTCCGGGGCGCAGCTCGTCCATGGGGAAGGCGAGCACGTCGGTCGGGCCCTCCTTCTCCATCCACTTCTCGTTGAGCTCGGCGATGGTGGCCTCGTCGACCGCCTTGATGCAGAGCTCGGCGAGCGGGTGCACGCGCATCTGGTCCATCACGAACCGGGCCAGCCTGGAGAAGTGCTTGACGTCGAGACCGGAGCCGGACTCGTCGAGGATCTCGATGCTCACTTGGTGAAGTGACCCTTCTGGTGGTTGGCCTGGGCGTCGAACTCCTCGTAGGCCGCGACGATCCGTGCCACGAGCTTGTGGCGGACGACGTCGTGACTGGTGAGCTTGACGAACGCGAGGTCCTCGACACCGTCGAGGATGCCCTCGATGATCCTCAGTCCGGAGGTGGTGCCGGACGGCAGGTCGACCTGGGTGACGTCACCGGTGACGACGATCTTCGAGCCGAACCCCAGCCGGGTCAGGAACATCTTCATCTGCTCGGGCGTGGTGTTCTGCGCCTCGTCGAGAATGATGAACGAGTCGTTGAGCGAACGACCGCGCATGTAGGCGAGCGGCGCGACCTCGATCGTGCCGGCTGCGAGCAGCTTCGGGATCGAGTCGGGGTCGAGCATGTCGTGCAGGGCGTCGTAGAGCGGCCGCAGGTACGGGTCGATCTTCTCGCTCAACGTGCCGGGGAGGTAGCCGAGCCGCTCGCCGGCCTCGACCGCCGGCCGGGTCAGGATGATCCGGTTGACCTGCTTGGCCTGCAGTGCCTGCACGGCCTTGGCCATGGCGAGGTAGGTCTTGCCCGTACCGGCCGGACCGATGCCGAACGTGATCGTGTGCTGGTCGATCGTCTCGACGTAGCGCTTCTGGTTGAGCGTCTTGGGGCGGATCGACCGGCCCCGGTTGCTCAGGATGTTGAGGGACAGTACGTCGGCGGGCCGCTCCGACGTCGCGGTCTCGGCACGCAGCATCGCCTCGACCCGCTCGACGACCTCGAGCGTGATGCCCTGGCCGGTGCGGAGGATCGCGACGAGCTCACCGATCACCCGGTCGGCAAGGGTGACGTCCTTCGTCTCACCGGCGAGGGTGATCCGGTTGCCACGGACGTGGACCTCCACACCGAGCCGCTTCTCGATCAGCCCGAGGTGCTCGTCACCCGGCCCGAAGAGGGTGACCATGTCGATGCTGTTCGGCACGACGACGGTGTGCCGGATGGGGGCTGCGGACGCTGCGGAAGGGGAATCTGTCATGACCCCTCCATGCTACGGGAGCGCAGGCGGCCGGCCCACCCGGTTTGCGGTGGCGCCCGATGCCGGTCAGCCGGGAGGCCAGCCCATCGACCGGCCGGCCAGCACGTGCCCGTGCGTGTGGAACACGGTCTGGCCCACGCCGGCTCCCGTGTTGAAGACCAGGCGGTAGTCGTCGTACCCCTCGGCCTTGGCGACGGCGCGCGCCGTGGTGGCGATCTCGGCGAACATCGCGGCGTCCGCCTCGGCCGAGTCGGCGGCGTTGTACGCATGGGCGCGCGGGACCACGAGCACGTGCAGGGGCGCCTGCGGGTTGATGTCGCGGAAGGCGAGCGTGCGCTCGCCGTCGTGGACGATCTCGGCCGGGATCGCACCGGCGATGATCTTGCAGAACAGGCAGTCGGGATCGGCAGTCACGACGTCCACCTTGGCAGATAGTCATCACGAAGTCGTGACAACCAGTCCCCGGCCTCGCGCGTGGAACTAGCGTGACCATCCATGCGGTGTTCGGCGCTTCGCCCTTCGCGACCCCCGGTGGGGGCATCGTCATGGAGCGCGCCGTGAACGACGCCGTCGACACCGGGACGGACGCCGACACCGCCGTCGAGCGCCTGTACGTCGACCACTGGGACCGCCTCGTCCGGCTCTCCGTGCTGCTGGTGCGCGACCGCGGCCAGGCCGAGGAGGTGGTGCAGGACGCGTTCATCGAGCTGCACCGACGCTGGTCGCGGCTCGAGGACCCCGACAAGGCCCTGGCCTACCTGCGCCAGACGGTCGTGAACCGGTCCCGTTCGGCGCTGCGCCACCGGGGCGTCGTACAACGACACCTGGCGCGGCAGCACGCCGAGGACATCGCTCCCCCGGCGGACGAACCCGTGCTGGCCGCGAGCCGCCGCCGGGCCGTCCTGGACGCCCTCCAGCACCTGCCGCGCCGCCAGCGCGAGGTCCTCGCGCTGCGCTACTACCTCGACCTGTCCGAAGCGGAGATCGCCGAGACCCTCGGCATCAGCAAGGGAGCCGTGAAGAGCCACGCGTCCCGTGGCGCCGCCGCGCTGCGACCACTGCTCGAGTCCCGCGACCTGAAGGGAGGCGAGCGATGAACGACGACCAGGTCGACCGGGACCTCCAGAACCTGTTCACCGACGCCGTCGCGGACGTCGTACCCGGCGATCGCCTGGGCGAGATCCGTCGTGCCACGGCGCACACCGCCCGCAAGCCGCGGCGCTGGACCCTCGTCCTGGCCGCCGGTACGGCGACCGCGGCCGTCGTGGGAGCAGGCGCGGCCCTCGGCCAGCTGGGCCTTCCGAACGGCGACGACGTCGCCGGACCCAGCAACGAGCGGACTGCCGTGGCGACGTACTTCCTTGGGGACAGCCCCTTCGGAACCCGCTTGTTCCGCGAGTTCCAGACGGTGCCGACCGACGGCAACCGGACGATCGTCGCCTTGGAGGCGCTGCGGTTGCTGGAAGCCGATGCCGGTCCCCAGGACCCCGACTACCGCACCGATTGGGCTGATGGATCGTTCGTCGGCGTCCAGGTCGTCGGTGGGCTGATTCGCATCGAGCTTGCTGATCGGGTGGACCCCGTTCCGGCACCTCCCGCGGCGCAGCAGGCGATCTACACCGTGCAGGCCGCTCTCGGCCAGACGTTGCCGGTGCAGATGACGACGTCGGAGGGCACGGTCGACATCAACGGCGACGGCACGTCCGAGGCAATCCGTGACGCCGCGATCCTCACCCCCCTCAACATCACCGATCCGGTCGAGGGCCGGGATGTGGACGAGCGTTTCACCGCGCGCGGCACCGTGGCCCCAATGTTCGACGAACTGCCGACGGCCATCACGTGGACCCTGACAGACGACCGGGGCGGATTCGCAGCACAGGGAACCACCCCGGTCACCAATCGGACGTGGTCAACGGTCATCGCCACGGGCGACCTCGATGCCGGCACCTACACCTTGTCGGTCGCACTCCCGGGCGGCGTGGACCCGGCCACGATCGACACGCGGACCGTCACGGTCCGCTGACCGACCCACCGCTCACGGAAGGATCGCTGTCATGAACCGCCCCGTTTCCCCCCGCCGCACCCTCGCTGCTCTCACCGGGGCGCTGTTGATCCTCGGCCTCCTTGCCGGTTGCGGTGACGACGACGCCGACCCGGCGACGACCGATCCCACCAGCCAGGGCACCGCCAGCAGCGACGCGACGACGGATGCGACGGGCACCCCGACAGGCAGCCCCACGACCGGCGGAACCACGGGGTCGGCCGATCCGAAGGTGATCCCGGTCTACTACGTCGGCGACACCCCCGACGGCGACCGGCTGTTCCGCGAGTTCACCCAGTCCTCGGGCGTCGCGCCGCTCGTCGCTGCCGGCGCCGCAGTCACCGAGGGCGACCCGGTCGACCCCGACTACCGCACACCGTGGCCCAGCGGCCGTTTCGCGTCGATCACGCAGACCAGCACCGCGATCGTGGTCGAGGTGGCCGAGGAGAGCTGGCTCGAGGCAGGTTCACTGGACGCCGACCTGGCCGAGCTCGCCGTCCAGCAGCTCGTCTACACGCTCCAGGGCACCATCGGGAAGCGCCTCCCCGTCACCGTCGAGTACGACGGCAAGCCGGCCGACACGCTGCTCGGGGTCAGCACGGCGGGCGGTCTCAAGGCAGCACCGCAGCTCGACGTGCTGGCGTTCATGAACGTCACCGAGCCCGCCGAAGGCACCACGGTGCCCGACTCCTTCACCGCCACGGGCCGCGCCAGCTCCTTCGAGGCCACCGTGGGCTGGACGATCGAGGACGCGACCGGCACGGTGGTCCTCGAGGGCTTCGCGACCGCGGACGGCTGGATGGACAAGCTCTACCCGTGGAAGACGAAGGTCGACGTCAGCAGCCTGGACGCCGGCTCGTACACCTTCATCGCCCGCACCGATGACCCTTCGGGCGGCGAGGGCCCCGGCCCGACCGAGGACACGAAGCGGATCAGGATCGAGTGACCGTGGACAGGACGGGCAGGATGGGCGCGTGAAGTTCAGCCGGCAACGACTCAACCGCACCCTGTTGCTCCGCCAGCACCTGCTCGAGCGGGTCGACCTGGCACCGGCCGCGATGGTCGAGCACCTGATCGGCCTGCAGGCGCAGGAGTCCCTGCCGCCGTACCTCTCCCTGGCGGCGCGGCTGACCGAGGTCGACCCGCGTGCGGTCAGTGGCGCGATCGAGGATCGCAGTCTGGTGCGGGTGCTCAGCCTGCGCGACACGGTGCACCTGCACGTTCCCGACGACGCGCTGCAACTGCCGGTGTGGGCGGCTCCGGTGCGCGAGCGCGAGATGAAACAGAGCCAGACGATCGGCGAGGCACGCACCGTCGACCGCGTGGCCTTCGCCGCCGCGGTGCGGGAGGTGCTGGCCGACGGCCCGCTCCCCCAGCGCGCCCTGGGCGCCGGTCTCGCCGAACGGTTCCCTGCCTTCACTTCCAGCCAGCTCGGCCAGGTCGCCCGGGTCGCCGAAGTGCTGGCGCAACTGCCTCCACGCGGCTGCTGGAAGCCGACCGGGTCGACGGCCGTGGCCTACGACTTCCTCGACCGCTGGCTCGATGCGCCCCTCGCCGAGCCCGACGTCCCCGACCTGATCCGTCGCTACCTGCGCGCCTTCGGCCCGGCGTCCGCTGCCGACGTCACCACCTGGTCGGGCATCACCCGACTGGGACCGATCGTCAAGGGCATGGACGACCTGGTGCAGCACGAGGACGAGGACGGCCGCCCGCTCTACGACCTGGCCGATGCGCCGATCGCCGAGGAGGACGCGCCCGCCCCGGTCCGCCTGCTCGGCACCTACGACAACGTGTGGCTCTCCCACGCCTCCCGGGACCGCGTCACCGCGCCCGAACGCCGCAATGCGTGGTTCGGCGTCAACGGCGCCCAGATGATGTCGTTGTACGTCGACGGGTGGCTCGAGGGCCTGTGGCGGATCGAGGACGACCGGATCGTCGTCGGGGAGGTCCTGCGGTCGCTGACGAAGGCCGAACAGGCCGAGCTGGACGAGGAGATCGCCCGGACCGAGGCACTGCTCGCCCGGTGAGGCTCAGGCGCCCCAGCGTGACGTGCGGGCGAGCAACGCCGACACCGCGGCGACTCCGGCCGTCGACGTGCGGAGGACCTCGGAGCCGAGGCCGACGGCCACCGCGCCCGCGGCGACGAAGCGCGCGACCTCGTCGTCGGTGACCCCGCCCTCGGGGCCGACCACGACAAGGATGTCGCCGTCCTGCGGCAGGGCCAGCGCAGCCAGTGGTTCGGTCGCTTCTTCATGCAGCACGACGGCGACGTCGACGCCGGCGATCAACGCTGCCACGTCGTCAGTCGTGGCCAGCGGGTCCACCTCGGGGTGCCAGGCGCGACGCGCCTGCTTCGCGGCCTCGCGAGCCGTCGCCTGCCACTTGGCGTGCGACTTCGCGGCCCGCTCGCCCTTCCAGATCGCGACGCTCCGGAAAGCCGCCCACGGCACGATCCGGGAGACGCCGATCTCGGTCAGCACCTCGACGGCGAGCTCGCCGCGATCGCCCTTGGGGAGCGCCTGCGCGACCGTGAACCGCGGCGACGGCTCGGGCACGTCCACGATCTCGCGCAGCAGTACCGAGAACTCCCGCTTCGACGTCGCGCTGACGTCGCCGGTTGCCACCCGGCCGACCCCGTCGGAGAGCTGCAGCGACTCCCCCACCCGCAGCCGTCGTACGACGACCGCGTGGTGGGCTTCGTCGCCCTCGACCGTCACGGTGTCACCGGCAGCGACACCGGCCAGCGAGGCGACGAGGTGCTGCGGGAGGGTCATCGGCTGGTCTCGCGGGGGGTCTCGTCGGGCGATCGCGGCAGGTCAGTGTGCGGTGAACGCGTCGCGGAGCCGGCCGAACATCGACTTGTGCGTCGGCCGTACGTCGCCCGTGGGCTGCTCCTCGCCGCGGATGGCCGCCAGTTCGCGCAGCAGCTCCTCCTGGCGGGCATCGAGGCGACCCGGGGTCTCGACCGCGATGGAGACGACGAGGTCGCCCCGACCG
>JAKFEI010000108.1:0-6476 GCA_036675765.1 Nocardioides sp.
AGCCGGTCGACCGCAAGGTGATCGAGGCGGACCCGGTCGTCTACTGGCGGCTCAGGCTTCCTGCGGGCGGTAGCCGGCAGGTGCGCTGGACGACACTGCTGCCCGCGGGCGCCGTACCGTCGGCCGACTACCTCGCGCGGATCACCGGGTGGCACGAGGAGGCGTTCACCGCGGCGCTCCCGCTGATCAGGCGCGAGGTTCCTCGCCTGGCGCGGGACGGCGAGGTCGTGCCGATCCCGGACATCCCCGAAGCCGAGAAGGCGGAGGACGTGGTGACCCCGGCCCTGCCGGATGAGCCGGAACCGAGCCCGGTCGACGCGGTCGACGCGCCGACCACCGCGGCGCCCCGGCCGACCAAGGCCGCGAACCGTGCGCCCCGGATCTCGCTCGCCGCGAAGAGCACGGGCGAGCGGGCCAGCGGCGCCTACACCGTCGGCGGCAGCGATCCGGACGGCGACAGCTGGAGTGTCGTGTCGGTGTCCGGTGCACCCTCGGGCGTGGGCAGGACCGGCGCGCACTCCCTCGGCGGCACGGTGTCGCACAACGCCGCGAGCGTGACGAGCAGCCGGTCGAACATCCGGTCCCGGTCGTTCACGGTCACCGTGACGATCCAGGACAGCCACGGCCTCCGCGACTCGGGAAGTTTCACGTGGACCGTCCGCGACACCCACCTGACGATGCCGAACTACATCGGCAAGTACGGCAACAGCCCGGACATCGGCACCCTCTTCACGCCCAACTTCGAGGGCTGCATCGACACGGGCCGTGAGGTCGACACCATCGCCCGTCAGTCGGTCGCTGCTGGTGCGGCTGTCGCGTGGGGCTCGGCGCCGAAGTTCACCTACGTGCACCACAGCGGGAGCTACCCGGCCTGCTGACAAGGGTCCGTGCGGCGTTCACTCCGACGTCGGCTGCTCGTCGTGTGACGACGGTTGGCTGGGGAGGTTCCCCTCTCGTCTCGGAAGGACCCCGTCATGACTGCTTCCCGTCGAACCATGCTGGCCGGCGGCGCCGCCGGTGCCGGCCTCGCCGTCGCCGGCGCGATGCCCTCGCTCGCGCACGCCACCCCGAACCGCCTCGCTCCCCAGCGGCCGGGTCGCCCCGGCGGTGGCCCGGTCCCGTTCCCGCCGCTCGAGGAGGACCCGGCCGGACTCCTCGCCCTGCCGGCCGGCTTCTCGTACTCGGTCATCACCCGCGCCGGTGTCACCCGGCTCGACGAGGGCGGCCTGACGCCCAACGGTCACGACGGTGCCGCCGTCTTCCCGGCCGGACGTGGTCGCTACCAGCTGATCCAGAACCACGAGCTCAAGGCGGGCTCCCCGCTCGGCGTCCCGCACGTCGAGGGCACGGTGTACGACGAGGGGGCGATCGACGCGGGTGGCTGCACCGTCATCAGCACCGACCGGCACGGACGCAACCTCGGCGAGTTCGTCGCCATCTCCGGTACGTCGACCAACTGTGCCGGCGGCCCGACGCCGTGGGGCACGTGGCTGACCTGCGAGGAGACCGAGGACCGGGCTGGGAAGGCGTGGAGCGGCAACGGCAAGAGCGGCACGTACGCCAAGGACCACGGCTACGTCTTCGAGGTCTTCCACGACGGCCGCACGAACCCGAAGCCGATCAAGGCGTTCGGCCGCTACGCCCACGAGGCCTGCGCGATCGACAAGTCGCGCCGCCACGTCTTCCTGTCCGAGGACGCCTCGGGCCCGAACGGCCTGTTCTACCGCTGGACCGCGGAGCGTGGTCACCGGCTGAAGTCCGGGATCGCCGACGACCTGGCCGACGACGCCGGAGTCCTCGAGGCGATGCAGATCCTGATGCCCGACGGCTCCGTGCTCTCCGACGTCGCCTACCTGACCTCGGCCCAGCTCGGTCGGCCGTTCCCCGTGCGCTGGATCCCGGTGCCGGACCGCCACGCCAGGACCGTCTCCACCCGCAAGCAGTTCGCAGCTGGCGAGGTCACCCGCGGCAAGAAGTTCGAGGGCGTGTGGGGCACCGACGAGGGCGTGTACGTCGTGAACTCCTACGCCTTCTCCGACGGCGACCTGCCTGCCGATGCGGTGCCGCACGACGGCATGGTCTGGTTCTACGACTACGGCGCGGAGACCATCCAGCTGGTCACCTACTTCCCGCACCAGGAGACCACCGAGACCGAGGGCACCCCGAAGTTCAGTGACTTCACCTTCGACGGCCCGGACAACGTCACCGTCACGCCGTGGGGCTCGCTGGTGCTCGCCGAGGACGGCGTGGGCGCCTCCCACGTGCTGTCCGCGACGCCGTACGGCCCGGCCCAGGCCATTGCGCGCAACCAGCTCAACGACTCCGAGTTCACCGGCCCGACGTTCTCGGAGGACGGCCAGGTGCTCTTCGTGAGCATCCAGACGCCGGGCCTCACGCTGGCGATCACGGGGCCGTGGGAGAAGTACCTCGGCTGAGCTCGTCGAATGTGACGTGCTGCACTCGTCGCCGCGGTGACAAGATCTCCTGTGATCTGATTAGGTAAGGCTTACCTTCTCGGATCACAGGAGATCTCCGTGTCCCAGCTCCCCCTGCACCACCTGTTCCACCCTGCGCACGCCGACCACTACGCCGCGACCCTGGGCGCCGGCCTCGAGCACCTGCTCGGCCAGCTCCGCACGGTGGCCGGACCGTCGACGGGCACCCAGCCCGCTGATGCCGCCGCCCGTGTCGCCGCGGTCGACCTGGCCAGCCCACTGACCGATGTCGGTGAGGTCCTCGCCGAGATGTCGCAGCTCTGGCTCGACGACGCGGTGTGGTTCCACGAGCCGACGTACGCCGCCCACCTCAACTGCCCGGTCGTCGTACCGGCGTTGCTGGCGGAGCTCTTCGTCGCCTCGGTCAACAGCTCGCTCGACACCTTCGACCAGAGCGTCGGTGGCACCTACATCGAGCGCCGGCTGATCGAGTGGACCGCCGAACGGATCGGCTTCGGCGCCGCGTCCGACGGGGTCTTCACCAGCGGTGGCAGCCAGTCCAACCTCCAGGGCCTGCTGCTCGCCCGCGGCCGGCACGAGCGGGTCCCGGCCGAGCGGCTGCGGATCCTCGCGTCCGCCGACAGCCACTTCTCGGTGCAGAAGTCAGCCCGCCTGCTCGGACTCGGCGACGAGGCCGTCGTCAGCGTGCCCACGGACTCGCGGCACCGGATGGACCCGGCTGCCCTCGAGCGTTCCCTCGCGGCCTGCACGGCGCTCGGGCTGCGTCCGATGGCCATCGTCGCGACGGCCGGCACCACCGACTTCGGAGCGATCGACCCGCTCCCGGCGATCGCGGACCTGGCGCTGGCGTACGACGCCTGGCTCCACGTCGACGCGGCGTACGGCGGCGGACTGCTGATCTCGCCCCGTCGGCGATCGATGCTCGACGGCATCGATCGCGCCGACTCGGTGACCGTCGACTATCACAAGACGTTCTTCCAGCCGGTCTCCTCCAGCGCGATCATCGTCCGCGACCGGACCACCCTGTCGCCGGCGACCTGGCACGCCGACTACCTCAACCCGCGCGAGGCCACCGACCCCAACCAGGTCGACAAGAGCCTGCAGACCACCCGCCGTTTCGACGCGCTCAAGCTCTGGCTGACGCTGCGCACGATGGGACCCGAGCTGCTCGGTGGGTACGTCGACGCGGTGGTCGACCTGACCGCTGCGGTGTACGCCGTGCTGCGCGACGAGCCGGACCTGCAGTTCGCCGCCGCGCCCGAGCTCAGCACTCTCGTGTTCCGCTACGTCCCGCGCGACGTGACCCTGGCGGAGGACGGCCTCGGCGCACTCAACCGCGCCATCCGTGAGGCCCTCTACGACTCGGGCGCCGCCATGGTCGCGGCCACCCGCGTCGACGGCATCCAGTACCTCAAGGTCACGCTGCTCAACCCGATGGCGACCGCCGACGACATCGTCGGCGTGCTCAACCTGGTCCGGGCCACCGGTGCGCGGCTCGCGCCCGAGCACGTCGCTCCGTTGGTCGAGGAGGTCGCGCAGCGACCGTCTCGAGAGCCCGCGAAGCAGGGCGCGTTGGTCGAGGAGGTCGCGCAGCGACCGTCTCGAGAGCCCGCGAAGCAGGGCGCGTTGGTCGAGGAGGTCGCGCAGCGACCGTCTCGAGACCAGCCGATCGAGGTCGTGCTGTGAGCGACCTGCACGACTTCGTGGCGATCGGCCTCGGCCCGTTCAACCTCGGCCTGGCCTGCCTGACCGATCCGCTCCGGGAGTCGGACGGCCTGGACGGGGTGTTCCTCGAAGCCCGCGACGGGTTCGACTGGCACCCTGGCATGCTGCTCGACGACGCCACGTTGCAGGTGCCGTTCCTCGCCGACCTGGTCACGATGGCCGACCCCACGTCGCGCTGGACGTTCCTGAACTACCTGAAGCAGAGCGGCAACCTCTACTCGTTCTACATCCGCGAGAACTTCTACCCGCTCCGCCGCGAGTACGACGACTACTGCCGCTGGGCCGCCGAACGGCTCGACAGCGTCCGCTTCGGACAGCGGGTCACGAACGTGGAGCACGACGGGACGTCGTACGTCGTCCACAGCGGGAGCGGCGAGACGTTCCGGGCGCGGCGGCTGGTGCTCGGCATCGGTACGACGCCGCGGGTGCCCGACGCCCTCCGCCCGCTGGTCGAGGTCCGAGCGCCAGCGAGCCCACCGGTGGTTGAGGTGCGAGCGCCAGCGAGCCTCGAAACCCCCGGGCCGGTCACGACCCACTCCGCCGACTACCTCGCCCACAAGGCCGCCCTGCAGCAGCAGGAGACGATCACGATCGTGGGCAGCGGCCAGAGCGCGGCGGAGATCTACCACGACCTGCTCTCCGAGGCGCCCGACCACGGGTACACGCTGACCTGGCTCACACGCAGCCCGCGGTTCTTCCCGATGGAGTACACGAAGCTCACCCTCGAGATGACCTCGCCGGAGTACGGCGCCTACCACCGGTCGTTGCCGATGGAGACGCGCGACCGGCTGTCCCGCGAACAGCGGCACCTGTTCAAGGGGATCAGTGCCGAGCTGGTCGACGCGATCTTCGACCTGCACTACCAGCAGCGGGTGACCGGCGCCGGCCCGCACACGACGCTGATCACGAACACCGAGGTGCGCGGCGCCCGCCGCGACGGTGCCGCCAGCGAGCTCGACCTGCTGCACGTCGAGACGGGGGAGGAGTTCTCGCTCCGGACCGGGGGACTGGTGCTGGCGACCGGCTACGCGTCGACCGCGCCGTCGTTCCTCGACGGCGTCCGCGACCGGATCCGCCTCGACGAGTGGGGTCGGTACGACGTCGCGGCCAACTACTCCGTCGACGTCGCCGGTGGCGAGATCTTCGTGCAGAACGCCGAGGAGCACACCCACTCGCTGCTCGCCCCGGACCTCGGCATGGGGCCCTACCGCAACTCGGTGATCATCGCCGCGCTGCTCGGCCGCGAGGCCTACCCGATCGAGAAGCGGATCGCCGTCCAGACCTTCGGCGTCCCCGACCACCTGAGGAGCGCAGCCCGATGACGCACGACATCACCATCGAACCGCTCGACTTGTCCCGTGACCTCGAGCTGCTCCATGCCTGGGTCACGCACCCCCGCTCTGTCTACTGGATGATGCAGGACGCGTCCGTCGAGGACGTGCGGGCGGAGTACGCCGGCATCGCCGCGAACCCGCACCACGACGCCTTCCTGGGCCGCGTCGGCGGCCGGCCCGCCTTCCTGGTGGAGACGTACGACCCGGCACACGCCGAAGGTCTCGCGGGCCTCCCCGAGCTCGAGGAGGGCGACGGCGGGATGCACGTGCTCGTCGCACCGCCTGTCGGTGCGCCCGTCCCCGGCCTGACCACGAGGATCTTCGACGCGGTGCTGGCCTTCTGCTTCGCCGACCCGTCCGTACGGCGGATCGTCGTCGAGCCCGACGCCCGCAACACGGCCATCCGCGCGAAGAACGTCGCCGCTGGCTTCACCGAGCTCCGCGAGATCCCGATGCCCGGCAAGACCTCGATGCTGTCCGTCTGTCCGCGGGAGGACTGGAACCACCCCGACCTGGTGCGTCTCGATACGCCCGCTCGTTCCTCGCGGGCACTCGACGAGCCTGGGGAAAGCTCGTCGAGTGCCGGTCGCGAGGTACGAGGGACCGGTGTATCGAGACGCCCCGACGACGCCGACCACCTGACCCCCGAGCTCATGGACCGCGCGCAACGGCACCTGGTGGCCAAGGCGCTCGGCGAGTTCAGCCACGAACGGCTGCTCGCGCCCGAGTCGCTGGACGACGGGACCTGGCGCGTCGAGACCGACCGGTCGTCGTACCGCTTCACGGCGCGGGTGTACGCGCTCGAGCACTGGGTCGTTGACGCCGCGTCGATCGAGCGGACCATCAACGGTGTGTCGGCCGCCCCCGACGCGCAGGAGTTCATCGCAGAGCTGGCCCCGGTGCTGGGGATTCCCGACCAATTGCTGCCGACGTACCTCGAGGAGATCGCCTCGACGCTCGC
>JAKFEI010000107.1:0-6476 GCA_036675765.1 Nocardioides sp.
TCCACGAGGGTCGGGCGCATCAGGACCGGCTGGGGTGTCGGGATCGACGCATTCGGATCGCCGAGAGCGCCCCACACGAGCGCTCCCGACTTCATCACCACGTCTGGCCTGATCCCGAAGAAGCGCGGATCCCAGAGCACGAGGTCCGCCATCTTCCCGGCCTCGACCGAACCCACCTCGTGGTCGATGCCGTGGGCGATCGCGGGATTGATCGTGTACTTCGCGACGTAGCGCTTCGCCCGCACATTGTCCGCCACTCCACCACCGAGGTCGGCGTGATTGCCGAACTGCCGCTTCATCACGTGCGCGACCTGCCAGGTCCGGCAGATCACCTCCCCGATGCGCCCCATGGCCTGCGCATCGGAGGAAGTGATCGACAGCGCGCCGATGTCGTGCAGCAGGTCCTCGGCAGCGATCGTGGTCGCCCTGATCCGCGACTCCGCGAAGGCCAGGTCCTCCGGCACCTGGGGGTTCAGGTGGTGGCAGACCATCAGCATGTCGAGGTGCTCGGCGACCGTGTTGACCGTGTGCGGGAGCGTCGGGTTCGTCGAGCCCGGGATGATGTGGGGGAGCGAGGCCACGGTGAGGATGTCCGGTGCGTGGCCGCCTCCGGCGCCCTCGGCATGGAACGCGTGGATGCCGCGACCGGCGATCGCGCCGACGGTCGACTCGACGTACCCCGCCTCGTTGAGGCTGTCGGAGTGCAGCGCCACCTGGAGGCCGAACTCGTCGGCGGCCCGGAGCGAGGCGTCGATGGCCGCGGGGGTCGAACCCCAGTCCTCGTGGACCTTGTAGCCGGCCGCACCGCCCAGCGCTTGTTCGGCGAGCCCGGCAGTGCTCACCGTGTTGCCCTTGCCATAGAGCAGGACGTTGATCGGGACCGTGTCGAGCGCGCGGTGCACGGCGGCGAGGTGCCAGGCGCCGGGCGTGACGGTGGTGGCCTTGGAGCCCTCCGACGGTCCGGTGCCGCCGCCGGCGATCGTGGTGATGCCGGTGGCGAGCGCCTCGACGAGCTGGGAGCGCGACAGCAGGTGCACGTGGACGTCGATGGCACCTGCCGTCAGGATCCGCCCCTCGCCGGCGATCACGTCGGTGCCCGGGCCGATCACGAGGTCCGGGTGCACCCCATCGGCGATGTCCGGGTTGCCGGAGCGACCCAGCGCGACGATGCGTCCGGCCCGGATCCCGACGTCCGCCTTCACGATTCCCCAGTGGTCCAGGACGAGCGCATTGGTGATGACCGTGTCCAGCGCACCCTCGGCAGACGTGCGAAGGGACTGCGCCATCGACTCGCGGATCGACTTGCCGCCACCGAAGACGGCCTCCTCACCCCCGACGACGTGGTCCCGTTCGACCTCGATCCACAGATCGGTGTCGCCGAGGCGGACCTGGTCACCGACGGTCGGCCCATAGAGGGCTGCGTACGACGCCCGGCTGATCTCAACCATCGATGGCCCCTCCTTCCGGCTTGAGCTGGATGCCCGGCACGCGCCGGACACCACCCAGCGCCACGATCCCGACCTCCTGCGAAGCACCGGGCTCGAAGCGCCGCGACGTCCCGGACGGGATGTCGAGCCGGAACCCGAGCGCCGCAGCACGATCGAACGACAGCGCGGTGTTCACGTCGGGGAGGTGCACGTGGGAACCGATCTGGATCGGGCGGTCACCGGTGTTGGTGAAGACGACCACTGCCCGCTGCCCGGGCGTCCGGTCGCCGTTGAGGACGACCGTCCCGGCGCCGGTCCGGGTGGCGCCCGGACCTTCGGTCACGATGCCCACAGCAGTCTCCTCACGCGATCGGGTGGTGCAGGGTGACGAGCTTGCGCCCGTCCGGAAAGGTGGCCTCGACCTGGACATCGCGGATCATGTCGGCTACCCCGACCATCACCTGGTCACGCGCGAGCACGTCGCGGCCGCGCTCCATCAGGTCAGCGACCCGGGCCCCCGCCCGGGCCTCCTCGATGACCCAGCACGAGAGCAGGGCCACCGACTCGGGGTAGTTGAGGCGGACGCCGCGGGACAGCCGGTCGCGCGCGACCATCCCGGCAACGCTGAGCAGGAGCTTCTCCGTGTCGGCCGGAGTCAGGTGCATGCCTCAGACCGCCATCGCTGCTCGGACGGCTTCCAGGGCACCCGCTCCGCCGACGCCGCTGGACGTGATCCGTCCGGATTCGAGCACGTAGTAGGAGTCCGTGCTCCGCAGTGCGAACCCGACGTGCTGCTCGACCAGCAGGACCGAGAGGTCGCCCCGTTGCGTCAGGTCCGCGATGACGGCCTCGATCTCGGCCACCACGTTGGGCTGGATGCCCTCGGTGGGCTCATCGAGGATCAGCAGCCGCGGCCTGGTGAGCAGCGTCCGGGCGATGGCCAGTTGCTGGCGCTGCCCGCCGGACAGCAGGCCGGCACGCCGGGGGAGCAGGTCCACCAGCGCAGGGAAGGTGCCGAGGACGCCATCGATCGCCGACCGGTCGGTGCTGACCAGTTGCAGGTTCTCCAGCGTCGTCATCTGGGGGAAGCAGAGCTGGCCCTGGGGCACGTAGCCCACACCCCGTCGTACCCGCTTGTTGGGCCGCAGGCGCGTCACGTCCTCGCCGTCGAGCAGGACCTGGCCGCTCATCACGGGCAACAGTCCCACCGCGACCCGGAGCAGGGTCGTCTTGCCGGCGCCGTTGTGGCCCATGATCGCCACCGCACCGCCTTCGGGCACCTCGATCGACACGTTCTCCAGCACCCGGGTCCGGCCGTAGCCGGCCGTCACGTCACGCAGTTCAAGCACGGTCGACCTCCGCTTCCACGGTGCGGCCCAGGTAGACCTCCTGGACCCTGGCGTTGGCCTGGATCTCGGCGACACTGCCCTCGGCGAGGACCTTGCCGGCGTGCATCACCGTGACGAGCTGGGCGTAGTTCCGGACGAAGTCCATGTCGTGCTCGATGACGACGATCGTGCGTTCCGTGCCGATCCGCCGGAGCAGCTCGCCCGTCGCGTCCCGCTCCTCGGCGCTCATGCCGGCGACCGGCTCGTCCAGCAACATCACCCGGGCGTCCTGGACGAGCAGCATGCCGATCTCCAGCCACTGCTTCTGCCCGTGCGCGAGGACTCCCGCCGGCTTGTCACGCAGCGCGGTCAGTCCGATCGTCTCGAGTGCCTTTTCGACGTACGACGGCGTGCCACGCCGTGCGCGCAGCATCCCCCAGGCCGAGCGGTGGATGCCGCCGGCGATGTCGAGGTTCTGCAGCACCGACAACCCCTCGAACACCGTGGCGGTCTGGAAGGTGCGCCCGATGCCCGCGCGGACGATCCGGTGCGACTTCATGCGCAGCAGGTCCTGGTGCCGGTACCTCGCCAGTCCCGTCGCAGGGACCAGGCCCGTCACCGCATCGACCAGCGTCGTCTTACCGGCGCCGTTCGGACCGATCAGGAAGTGGAGCTGGCCCTGCAGCAGGGTCAGGTCCACCCCGTCGATCGCCTTGAAGCCGTCGAAGTCGACCGTGAGGCCGCGGATCTCCAGATAGTCGTCGTTCACGACGCCACCTCGCTCTTTCGGAACCGGGCGGTCACCTGCGACCACGCGTTGCCGAGGCCCGCGGGGAAACACAGGATCACGATGATGAACAGCAGGCCGAGGAAGTAGGTCCACTGGTCCGGGAAGGACTCGGACAGGGTGGTCTGGCCGAATCCCACGGCGATCGCGCCGAGTGCCGGGCCGAGGAGCAGCGCCCGGCCGCCCAGCGCCACGCCGGCGATGAGGAAGATCGAGGCGGTGGCGTCGACGTCCGACGGCGAAATGATGCCGGTGATCGGCGCGAACAGTGCTCCGCCGATGCTCGCCATCACGGCCGCCACCACGAACGCAGCGAGCTTGATGTTGGCCGGATCGTGGCCCAGGAAGCGCACCCGCTCCTCGGCATCACGGGTCGCGACGAGGAGCTCGCCGAACCGGCTGCGGTAGAGCTGCCACACGATGACCAGGCACACGACCAGCACCCCTGCGGCGATCGAGTAGATCATCTTCTTGTTCACCGGGTCGTACAGGTTGTAGCCGAAGAACAGAGTGAACTGGTTGAGCCCGTTGAACCCGCCGGTCTGCTGGATGGTCGCGATCAACAACGTCGCGAACGCGACCGCGAGCGCCTGGGTGAGGATCGCGAAGTACGCGCCCTTGACCCTGCGCTTGAAGATCGCGAACCCGAGGAGCGCGGCCACGACGGCAGGGACGACCACGATCGCGAAGAGGGTGAACGGGCCGCTGCGGAACGGCTCCCACCAGCCCGGCATCGTCCCGTCGCCGTACAGCACCATGAAGTCCGGTACGGCATCCGGTCCGCCCGTCGCCATGGCCGCCTCGAGCTTGAGGTGCATCGCCATGGCATAGCCACCGAGGCCGAAGAAGACGCCCTGGCCCATCACGAGCATCCCGCCACGGCCCCAGGCGAGGCCGATGCCGACACCGGCGATCGCCCAGCAGACGTACTTGCCGAGGTTGTTGAGCCGGAACGGGCTCAGCACGGCCGGAGCGATGACCAGCAACGCCACGGCGACCAGGGCGATGGCGATGAGCGGACCCCACGTCCGCCCCCACTTCTGCAGGTTGGTCCTCATGCCAGCCCCCTCGTGCGCACGGTGAACAGGCCCTGGGGCTTGAGCTGGAGGAAGATCACGACCAGCGCGAACGTGACCACCTGCGCCATGCTCGAGCTGAACCAGTCCGTGAAGAACGCCGTCACGATCCCGACCGCGAACGCGGCGATGACGGTGCCCTTGAGCTGCCCGAGCCCACCGGCGACCACCACGAGGAACGCCGAGATGATGTACGTGGTCCCGAGGTTCGGGTTCGTACCGGAGATCAGCGAGACGGCGACGCCGCCGACGCCCGCCAGGCCCGAACCGACGAAGAACGTGACCCGGTCGATGGTGCGGGTCGAGACCCCCATCGTCTCGGCGAGGTCGCGGTTCTGCACGGTCGCCCGGATCTGCCGGCCGTACGCGGTGTACTTCAGCAGCAGGCCGAGCCCGCCGAGGGCGGCGACGGCGAGCAGGATCGTGAACATCTGCCGGTACGGCCAGTGGTACCCGAAGACGTTGATGAAGCCGTCGAGCCATCCCGGTGTCTGCACGGGGTCGCCCTGGGCGCCGAAGACGTCCTTGGCCAGCTGCTGGAGCAGCAGGCTCACGCCCACGGTGACCAGCAGCGTGTCGAGCGGCCGGCGGTACATCCAGGAGATGATCGCGACCTCCAGCAGCAGCCCGAGTGTGCCTGCAACGAGGAAGGCCGCCGGCAGGGCCACCAGGATCGAGAGGTCGGTGTTGGTCACGACCTGCTGGGTGAGGAAGGTCGTGTAGGCGCCGGCCATCAGGAACTCGCCGTGCGCCATGTTGATGACGCCCATCTGGCCGAAGGTGAGTGCCAGGCCGAGCGCAGCGATGAGCAGGAGCGCGCCGGTCGCGGTGCCGGCGAGCAGGGGTGTGGTGAACGCATCCAAGACGGAGGTCTCCTGGCTGGGGGGAGAGCCCCGGGGCGCCGCGTCGCGTGGGCGCGACACCCCGGGTGGTGAGGGATGAACCGGTCGGGGTGAACGACTGGTCAGTTCTTGCTGGGGTCCCACCAGGCGTAGCCCTTGAGGAACGGGTCGGGCTCGATCGGCTCCTCCGACGACCAGACCACGTCGAACTGGTTGTCCGCGTTGATCTGGCCGATCAGTCCGGTCTTGGCGATGTGGTGGTTCTCGCCGTCGATCGTGACGGTGCCTTCCGGTGCATCGAAGGAGACCCCGTCCGCAGCGTCGTTGATCTTGTCGACGTCGAACGACTTGGCCTTCTCGACCAGGTTCTTGTAGAGGTACAGCGAGGTGTACGCCGCCTCCATCGGGTCGGACGTGGGGCGGTCAGCGCCGTACTTGTCCTGGAACGCCTTGATGAAGGTGGCGTTGTCCTCGGTCTTGACGGACTGGAAGTAGTTCCACGCGGCGTACTGCCCCGTGACGTCCTTGCCCATCGCCGGAGCCTCTTCCTCGGCGATCGAGACAGAGATGATCGGCGTCTTCTCCGCCGTCAGGCCCTGCTCGTAGTACGCCTTGATGAAGCCGACGTTCGAGGAACCGTTGATCGTGTTGAACACGAAGTCCGGCTTGGCGGCGACGATCTTGGCCACCTGGGTGGTCCAGTCATCGTCGTCGAGCGGGACGTACTCCTCGCCGACGATCTCGATCCCGAGCTCGGCGGCGTACTGCTTGATGATCTTGTTGGCGGTCCGCGGGAACACGTAGTCCGAGCCCGCCAGGAACAGCGTCTTCACACCCTTGGTCTTCAAGAAGTCCATGGCGGGGATGATCTGCTGGTTGGTCGTGGCGCCGGTGTAGTAGATGTTCTTCGACGCCTCGAGGCCTTCGTACTGGACGGGGTAGAACAACAGGCCGTTGTTGGCCTCGACCACCGGCAGCATCGCCTTGCGCGAGGCCGAGGTCCAGCCACCGAAGAC
>JAKFEI010000068.1:0-6405 GCA_036675765.1 Nocardioides sp.
CGCGGCGATCGGCCTGTCGGTGCTCGTGTGGCAGTACGGGCTCGGCATCCCGCTCGACTGGACCGTCACGGCGATCGCGTTCGTGATCCTCGTGGCGGTCGGCGCCGACTACAACCTGCTGCTGACCAAACGGATGCATGAGGAGGCACCGGACGGATCGGCGCGCGGCATCGCCCGGGCCACGGCCGCCACCGGTGGCGTGATCACCTCAGCAGGCGTGATCTTCGCGGCTTCGATGGCGGCGTTGATGGCGGGTCGGGTGACGACCATCGGACAGGTCGGCTTCACCATCGCGGTCGGCCTGTTGCTCGACACGTTCGTCGTCCGCTCGCTGCTGGTGCCGGCGCTCGCCACCCTGCTCGGCCCACGCCTGTGGTGGCCGCAACGACCGGTGCCGGCTGTCGTGGCCACGGAGGAGGACTGATGAGGAGCGCCGACCTGCGCCAGCGACTGCTGCGCGCTGCGGAGCAGGAGATCGCGGCCTGCGGCCCGGCCAAGGCCAGTCTCCGGGCGATCGCCCGGCGCGTGGGCGTCTCGCACCAGGCGACCGCCCACCACTTCGACGACCGGGCCGGCCTGTTCACCGCACTTGCGGTCGAGGGCTTCGACCTGCTGCTCGAACGCACCCGGCAGGCGATCGCGGCCTCGAGCGCGGGCCTCTCCTCCGACGGCCCGGATGCCGGCCGTCCCGTCGCTGCGGCGGGAGCCGCCTACGTCGAGTTCGCGTTGCGGCATCCGACGATGTTCGACGTGATGTTCCGGCCCGAGCTGCTGCACGCCGACGACGAACGACTGGTCGCTGCGCGCGAGGAGCACCGGGCGGTGCTGCTGTCCAACATCGCGGCTGCGCAGGAGCGGGGCTGGGGCGTCGGCGTACCGACGGAGGAGCTGGCGGTCATCGGTTGGGCCACCGTGCACGGTCTCGCCGTCCTGGAGCGGGATTCGCAGCTGGACGGGCTGCTGTCCGAGACGGAGATGCCGCGCGTGCTCGAACGAGTGGCGCGGACCCTCGAGGCCCTGGCCTGACCGAGGTGTGATGCCTACGAGCGGGGTACGGCGAGCCGGGTCGTCCCCGACCGCCCGCGCAACGTCGCCTCGCCGTGCTCGATCCAGTGATCTGCCTCGGGCGAGCCCGCGGCCCGGGCGGTCTCGACGGACTCCCACGCAGCGAGGACGCCGCCGCGGATGTCCTTGGACAGGTCGGTGAGCCGGGCGGCGGAGTTCACGGCATCGCCGATGACGGTGTACTCGAAGCGCTGCTCGTGACCGACGTTGCCCGCCACGACCTGCCCGGTCGCGACACCGATCCCGGCGCCGACCTCGGGCACCTCGACCGCCAGACGGGCCGCCATCGCGCGGGCCGCGGACAGCGCCGCGCTGGCATGCTCCTCGAGCTCGACGGGCGCTCCGAAGATGGCGAGCACCGCGTCGCCGATGAACTTGTTGACCAGCCCGTAGTGGCGGTCCACCTCGTCCACGACGACCCCGAAGAACCGGTTGAGGACCTCGACCACCTCGGTCGGACCGTGCTGGGTCGCGTACGTCGTCGAGCCGACCAGGTCGACGAACAGCACCGAACACACCCGGGCCTCGCCGCCGAGCTCGATCTGGCCGGCACCGAGCGCAGCGGCCGCGGCCGCCACCTCCTGGCCGACGTGGCGGCCGAACAGGTCACGGATCTGCTCGCGCTCGCGCAGCCCGGCGACCATGTCGTTGAAGCCGCTCTGCAGCTGGCCGAGCTCCGTGCCGTCGTACACGACGACATCGGTGTCGAGGTCGCCGGACTGGACCGCCTCCATGGCGTCGCGGAGGGCCAGCAACGGCCCCACGACCGAGCGTGCGTTGAGGGCGGTCAGCAGGAAGCCGAACACCAGCACCACGCTGCAGACCACGATCGACACGATCGCGAGCTGGTGGAGCGTGGCATCGGACTTCGGCAGCAGCGCCAGGATCGCTGCGATCATCAGCCCGACGACGGGTGCGCCCGTGCCGAGCACCCAGAAGATGGTCATGCGCGGGCCGACGCCGACACCGCGAAGCTTCTGGGTCACGCGCGTGTCTGCCAGGGCGCGCGCGGCGATCGGGCGCAGGGAGAACTCGGTGAACAGGTAGGAGATGCCAGCGACGACGACGCCGCCGATGCCCACCGTCAGGCCGGTCCCCAGTGCCCGGGACGGCTGGATGATCACGGTCAGGAGGGTGAACAGCACCGTTGCGGCCAGCCACAGCAGGAACTGCATCGTGGTGAGCGCCAACGGCACCCGCAGCGCCTGGGTGCGCTGGACGTGGTCAGGGTCGACGTCATCGGGTTGGGTCGCCCAGCGCAACGCCTTCAGGGATGTCGTCGTACCCCAGATCGCGCCGATGACGACGGCAGTGGCGACGTACGTCGGGATCGCGATCGCCAGCGCGACCACCATCTCGGTCGTCGGCCCCGGGGACGGAATCGCCCAGGTGTTGATGACGAAGACGACCACCGCGCCGACGACATTCGTCGACACGAGCATGATCGTGAGCAGCAGTTGCACGCGGATCCGCAGGCGACGGGGAGGCTGGTCGCGCGGACCCAGCAGCCGCGAACCGAACGGACTGCGGCGATGAGCGGATCCGCGGGGCATGGGCGCAGCCTAGTGTCGGGTGTGGGCCCACCTGTTTGAATCAACCCATGAGCGGTTCACCCACGGCCACCGGCTTCTCGGCCGCCGAGATCACCGATGCCTACGCGACCTTCCACGGCAAGGTCGCCGGCTTCGTCGCCAGCGGCGACTGGACCGGCTACGCCGACCTGTTCACCCCCGACGCCGTCTACGTCGAACATGCGATGGGGACCTTCACCGGACGCGACGAGATCCGGGCCTGGTCGATGAGGACGATGACGTCGTACCCCGGCCGGGTGATGACCGGCTTCCCGCTCTCGTGGCAGGTGGTCGACGCGGAGCAGAACCGCCTGGTCTGCGAAGTGCTCAACCCGATGCCCGACCCGGGCGACGGAACGATGCTCGAGGAGCCCAACATCACGATCATGACGTACGCCGGCGACGGGCTCTTCTCGCGCGAGGAGGACGTCTACAACCCGCTGCGCTTCCACACCATGGCGGTGACCTGGGCGCGGATCGCGGCAGCGCACGGCAACGCGGACGAGGACGTGCTGGCCTGGCTGGATCGTTTTGGGGGCGGACGATGACCGGTACGGCGAAGCGGCTCCTGCTCGAGGTCCTCGGCTGGATCCTGCTGCTCGCCGGCGTCGCGGCCATGGTGCTGCCCGGCCCCGGCCTGCTGCTGATGGCGGCCGGCCTGGCCGTGCTGTCGCAGCAGTACACGTGGGCCGAGCGGCTCCTCGATCCCGTCATGCTGCGGGCGCTGCGTGGTGCGGCGGAGGGTGTCGAGACCTGGCCGCGGGTGGTGTTGTCGACCCTTGCGGGGCTCGGGCTCGGCGCGTTCGGCGTGCTCTGGATCATCGGTCCGGACGTGCCGTCCTGGTGGCCGATCGGCGACAAGTGGTGGCTGTTCGGCGGCGTCTGGACCGGCGTCACGCTGCTGTTCTCCTGCGTCCTCGCGCTGGCCCTGCTCGTCTACGCCTTCCGTCGGTTCCACGGGAAGCCCGAAGCGGTCGCGGCCCTCGAGGGCAGGATCGACGAGGCAGACGTGGAAGCACACGAGGAGCGGGAGCGGTTGCGCCAGAAGGTCGAAGAGCGTCGCCACCATGACAAGGACGAGCGATGACCTACCCGTCGTACCCGGTCGATCCGCTCGATCCGAGGGATCCCGACGACTTGCGCAGCATGCACCAGCGGATGGTCGACGGCGACCTCTACCTGGCCGACGACCCGGAGATCGTGGGGGCGTACCACCGCGCGAGTGACCTGACGACGGAGTTCAACACCACGACGGCTCGCGAGGCCGACCGGCGCCGGGAGCTGCTCACCGAACTGCTCGGAGCGATCGGCGAGGACACCGAGATCCGCCCGCCGCTGCAGGTCGACTACGGCACCCAGATCGAGATCGGGGCACGGTCGTTCGTGAACTTCGGCCTGATCGCCCTCGACGTCGTGCCGATCACGATCGGCGACGACGTCCAGATCGGCCCGAACTGCCAGCTGCTCACGCCCATCCATCCGCTCGGCGCCGACCTGCGTCGCGCCAAGTGGGAGTCCGCGAAGCCGATCACCATCGGCGACAACGTGTGGCTCGGCGGTGGGGTCATCGTGTGCCCGGGCGTGACGATCGGCGCGAACACCGTGGTGGGTGCGGGGGCGGTCGTGACGAAGGACCTGCCGGCCGGAGTGCTCGCTGTCGGCAATCCGGCGCGGGTGATTCGCAAGCTTTGAGGGCTGGCGGCGGCGACGTCGGTAGCCTCACGCAGTGAGCAAAGGACTGACGGACGAGCTGGTGGCCGAATGGCTCGCCGCGTCCCCGTGGCCCCGCGCGCGATGGCTGCTCATCGGCGCGACCTTCGTCGCCGTGTTCGTCTCCGTGTTCTCGATCGGTGCGCCGTTCTGCGGGGCCGTTGGACCGGTCGCCTGCGCTCCTCGGCCTGTGGAGTCGGCGCTGCTCGCCCTCGCGCTCGCTCCCGTTGTCCTGGTGTGGTCGCGTCCGACCGCGGCCGCGGGATCCGCCATCGCGTTCGGCATCTACGCGCTGGGCGACAGCCTCGTGGCGGCGCAGGTGGCGTGGCCCGCTGTTGCCGTTCTCTATGCGGCGTACGCCGTGCATGTCCGCCGTTGTCAGGCACGCCAAGGCGCCATCGTGGGCAGAGCGAGGGAGTGGGTGCCGCCGCAGGGGCGGCCGAGTCGGAACAAGGTCGGGCAAGAAGGATGGCGGATCGGGAGCGTCGCCCTGGCCATCGGTGCGTTGGTGCTGGTCAACGGCGCCTACGTGTCGTGGCATCTCTATCAACGCGCCGTCGACTCCGATGCCGAGCACGAGTCACGAAGCGTCATCGTCACCGCCACGGTCCTCACCGAGGCGGACGACGAGGGCGAGGACGAGTTCGAACAAAGGGTCCTGCTCGATGAACCGCCGCCAGGCTTCCCCGCCGAGATCGATCTGGAGTTCTTCGGCTATCCGGACAAGGGGGACAGGGTCGACCTGAGGATCGACCCCACAGCGCCGGAGTGGACCCATCCGTTGCGTGAGCCGCCGGATCGCACGTGGTGGCTCGCGATCGTGCTGGGGTCCTTGATTCTCGCCACGACTCTTCTGGAGCGTCTGGCGTCGGGTGTCTGGCGTCGGAATCGGCTCGAGCGCTTGGCGTCCGGCTCGGAGGTCACCGGAGTGCGGGTGCGCGTTCGCCTGAGCAAAGAGGGTCGGGCCGCGCTGGTCGCTGTCGATTCGAGCCGCGTCCTCGCCGGGATGTCAGTTGATCCTGACGACGGGTTCGACGCTGGCGGACTGGTCGAAGCGCATCTGGTGGGTGACGTCCACCGGGGTGGATGGGTTGCAGTACGGACGCCAACAGCCCTGCTCTCGCCCGTAGGGCCGTTGCAGCGCCCCGACGCTCAACAGATCGGAGACGACGGGCGTGATGAGCTCGATGCAGAGGGCATCGCGACCGTCCATCCGGTCCCGGAGGGGGCAGTCCCGTCACGTCTGCCTGTGCAGGGTGTCCATCCCGGGTGGCGGCGTTGGGCCGGCCTGGCGGTCGCCCTGACCCTCGGTTCTGGCTGTGCGTGGGTCTATCTGACGATGGACGACTTCGAGCGGCCGTTGGCGATGCTGGGCGTGTGCGTCGCCATCTATGCCGGGATCAGACAGTTCGCAGATCGGTACGTCGTGACCGTCGATGAGGTGCGCACGCGGTCGGTCATGCTGCAGACGATTGTGCCCATGGGCGTCATCCGCGAGGTCTTCGTCGATGACCGCTCAGTGAAGCTGGTGATCGACGACGACACCGCGGTGACATTTCCGGCCATCGGCGAGGATCCGCACGCTGTCGCGGCTGCGGTCGAACAAGCGCAGCGAGCCGTCTCCTCCGCTGCCGAGAACGTGATGCGACGCCAGCCTGCGCCGACAGCACTGCTGTTCCTCGTCCTCTGTGCGGCGGTTGCTGGGTCCTGGTTGCACCGGATCCTCTGATCACACCGAGGCGTTGACGCCGGGACGATCCGAGACCTCCGGGTCCCGCCTTGACGCGCATTGCAGCAGAGTGGCCGCGCTTGCCTTCGCGATCGCCGCCAGGACATCAACACCCCGGACCGGGCGCCTGTGCCGGAAGCGCCGTGATGGGTCGTGAGCTCTCGTGACCAGAGATTTCTCCACAGAGGTCCACTGAGGCATTGCTGATCGAACAGATGTTCGGTATCATCTATGTATGAGTTCAGGCCTCTCGGAGATGACCCCGGAGCAGTTGCTCCAGGCGGCTGAGGAGTGCCTGCTCGAGGGTCGTCGGGTCGAGGTGGCCAAGCT
>JAKFEI010000049.1:0-6282 GCA_036675765.1 Nocardioides sp.
CCTGCTGGCCACCGTCCTCGGATCGGGACTGGCCATGCTCGACGCGACGGTCGTCAACGTCGCGCTCGGCCGGATCGGGGAGGACCTCGAAGCCGGATTCTCCGGCCTGCAGTGGACGATCAATGCCTACACCCTGACCCTGGCAGCACTGATCCTGCTCGGCGGCTCGCTCGGCGACCGGTTTGGTCGACGGCGGGTCTTCCTCGTCGGCGTCGTGTGGTTCGCCCTCGCCTCGGTGCTGTGCGGCCTGGCGCCGAACATCGAGACCCTGATCGCGGCCCGCGGCCTGCAGGGTGTCGGTGGCGCGCTGCTGACCCCGGGCAGCCTGGCGATCATCGCGGCGTCGTTCCATCGCGATTCCCGCGCGGCTGCCGTCGGCGCGTGGTCGGGTCTCGGCGGGATCGCGGCGGCCATCGGACCGCTGGTCGGTGGCTGGCTCGTCGAGCTGCACTGGCGCCTGGTCTTCCTGGTGAACGTGCCGGTGGCATTGCTGGTCGTCCTGGTCACGCTGCGCCACGTGCCCGAGAGTCGTGACCCGAACGCCGCGGACCGGCTCGACGTCCTCGGCACGGTGCTCGCCGCCGTCGGCCTCGGTGCGATCACCTTCGGACTGACCCGGGCCGGCGACGTCGGCTTCAACGGCTCCGTGCTGGGCGCCTGCGGTGCCGGCCTGGCCTGCCTGGCTGCGTTCGTGGCGGTCGAGGCTCGTTCGAAGCACCCGCTCGTGCCCCTCGACCTCTTCCGCAGCGCCCAGTTCAGTGCCGCCAACGTCGTCACCTTCATGGTGTACGCCGCCCTCGGGGTGGTGTTCGTCTTCCTGGTGCTGCAGCTGCAGGTCGTGACGGAGTGGTCGCCGATCAAGTCGGGCTCGGCGATCTTGCCGGTCACGGTCGTGATGCTGCTGTTCTCGGCACGGTCGGGTGCCCTGGCGCAGCGGATCGGACCGCAGCTGCCGATGACGATCGGCCCACTCCTGGCCGCTGCCGGCGTGCTCTGGATGGGTCGCATCGATGCCGGGTCGTCGTACTTCGTCGACGTGCTGCCGCCGGTCGTGCTGTTCGGTGTCGGACTCACCCTGCTCGTGGCGCCGCTGACCGCAACGGTGCTCGACGCAGCCGAGAGTCGTCATGCCGGTGTCGCGTCGGGGGTCAACAATGCCGTCGCGCGGACTGCCGGGTTGATCGCGGTCGCCGCGATCCCGGTCGCCGTGGGAATCGGCGGCGCGGACTACGCCGACCCGGTGGCCTTCGACACGGGATACGGGCATGCGATGACCATCAACGCCGCACTGCTGCTGGCCGGCGCGGTCCTGTCGGCACTGTTCATCCGGCGGCCGCTGGCCGCGGAGCGACTCGCGATCGAGGAGTGCGCGCACTGCGGGGTCTCCGCGCCGCAGCTGCACCCGATCGAGCGCGACTAGTCAACGGACTCAGGGGCGCAGGCCGCGGGTCAGCGTCGCAGCGATCCGGTCGACCCACGCGTCGTCGAGCTCGTCCGGTGTGAGCAACAGGCCGGCGAGCACCGCTCCGATCGTCAGGCGCAGGACGTCGTCCGCGCGCGCCTCGACGTGGGCGTCGCCGTCGGCGACTGCCTTCTGCAGTCGCTGCTCCAGGGCCGCGAACACGCCGGAGAACCGCCGCATCATCGCTGTGTGCAGGTCCGGCCAGGTGCCGACCTCGGCGAGCAGTCCGGGGAGTGCCGCTGCGCCGATCGGTGAGCACAACGTGTCACGTGTTCCGCGGACGACACCGGCGATGTCGGTGGCGAGGTCATCGCCCAGGACCAGGTCCTGGGCGAGCTCGTCGGGGAACGCGGCCTCGTGGATCAGGTGGGGGAGCGCGGGCCACCGGCGATACAGGGCCGCCTTCGTCGTACCGGCCCTGTCGGCGACGGCTGCGACGGTCACCGCGGCGTAGCCGCCTTCGGTCAGCAGGTCGCGTACGGCGGCCAGCAGCGCCTGCTCGATACGCGGATCCCGCGGGCGTCCGGCGCCGCGGACCACCTCGTCGATGTCGTTCCCCATGGCCTCTTCCCCTATTACGACACCGAAGGTACCGTAATCCTCCGTTGACAAGTAGAACACGTTCTAACAGGCTGAATCCCAGGAGGCCCCATGTCGCAGTCAGAGTTGCCTGCCGAGATGACGTTGCAGCGCTCGAGCCGCGACCAGTCCGCAGTCCACGACCAGCTGGAAGCCTGGTTGGCCACCGTGCTGCCCGCTGGCGCGGACCCCGAGGTGGCGTTGCTCGCGGGCATCGACAGCAACGGCATGTCCAGCGAGACCATCCTGCTCGACGTGACCGTCACCGAGGGCGGCGAGAGGGTCACGGGGGCCTACGTCGCCCGCGTCGTACCGGCTCCGGAGGACCTTCCGGTGTTCGAGGAGTACCGCCTCGGCGACCAGTACGACGCCATGCGGCTCGCTGCCGAGCTCACCGACGTGCCCGTGCCGGCCGTGCGCTGGCTGGAGCCGACGGGCGAGGTCCTCGGCACACCGTTCTTCCTCATGGACCGGATCGACGGCGTCGTACCGCCGGACGTCCTGCCCTACACGTTCGGTGACAACTGGCTCTTCGACGCGACGCCCGAGCAGCAGCAGCATCTCCAGCAGTCCAGCGTCGAGGTGCTCGCCAAGCTGCACGCCATCCCCGACGCCGCGACCACCTTCGCGTTCCTGGACCCGGCGGTCGCCGGCCACGAGGGCGCGACGCCGCTGGCGCGCAACCTGGCGCGGACCCGGTCCTGGTACGACTACGCGCTCGCCGCCGACGCCGGCAGCGTGCGCTCGCCGCTCATCGAACGCGGGCTGGCCTGGCTCGAGAAGAACCTGCCCGCCGACGAGGGCGATCCTGTCCTCGTCTGGGGCGATGCCCGGATCGGCAACATGATGTTCGAGGACTTCAGCCCGGTCGCGGTGCTCGACTGGGAGATGGCGACCGTCGGCCCCCGCGAGATGGACCTGGCCTGGATGGTCTTCGCCCACCGCGTCTTCGACGAGATCGCCCGGATGCTCGGGGTGCCCGGCATGCCGGACTTCCTGCGCGCCGACGACGTCCGGGCCGCCTACACCGCGGCGAGCGGTGTCGAGGTGGGCGACCTGACCTGGCACCAGCTCCACGCTGCGGTCCTGTGGGGCTGCGTGTTCCTGCGCACCAGCGCCCGGCAGGTCCACTTCGGCGAGATCGAACGGCCCGACGATCCTGAGTCGGTCTTCCACCACCGCCCCCTCCTCGAGGCGTTGCTCGCGGAGGTCGGCGCATGAGCGCGAACCTGCATGGTGAGTACGTCGGCCTCGGCCCGCTCGACGAATACCCGATCCACCAGCTGCCCAAGCCCATTGCCTGGGCGGGCAGCAGCGACCGCAACTTCTACGACCGCTGCTACCTCAATGCCCACGACCGCACCGGGGACCTCTTCCTGATCACCGGACTGGGCTTCTACCCGAACCTCGGCACCAAGGACGCGTTCGTCCTGCTCCGTCGCGGCGACGAGCAGACGGCCGTGCACCTCGGCGACGCGGCCGATCCGCGCGGTGCCGACCGGATGCAGCAGCAGGTCGGCAACTACCGGATCGAGGTGCTCGACCCGCTGAAGAAGCTGCGCGTCGTGCTCGAGGAGACCGAGGGCATCGCGCTCGACCTGACGTGGGAGGGCTCCTTCGACGTCGTACAGGAACTGCCTCATGTGATGCGCCAGGGATCGAACACCATCCTCGACGCGCAACGGTTCGCGCAGGTCGGCACCTGGGAGGGGACGATCAACGTCGACGGCGCCGACATCGCGGTGACGCCCGACCGCTGGGTCGGCAGCCGCGACCGGTCGTGGGGGGTCCGTCCGGTGGGCGAAGCGGCCCCCGGGGGCAAGCCTGCGGACCCGGCCTTCGAGGGGATGTGGTGGCTCTACGTCCCGATGCGCTTCGAGGACTTCTGCGTCGTGATCATCATCCAGGAGACGCCCGACGGGTTCCGCACGCTGAACGACTGCACCCGCGTGTGGAGGGACGGCCGGGTCGAGCAGCTCGGCTGGCCGCGGGTCGAGATCCGCTACGGGTCCGGTACGCGTGTCCCGACCGGCGCGACGATCCACTGCACCGCTCCCTCGGGCGAGAGCCTCGTCCTCGAGGTCACCTCGAAGCTGCCGGTGCCCATCCACGTCGGTGGTGGGTACGGCGGTGATTCCGACTGGACGCACGGCGTCTGGAAGGGCGCCGGCTTCACCGAACGCCTCACCTACGACATGAACGACCCGGCCGTCGCCGGGCGGGTGATGTTCGGCGTGATCGACCACGTCGGCCATGCCGTCGCCCACGGCGCCGGTGCCGACAACGCCGAGGGCTGGGGGCTCTTCGAGCACGGCGCCCTCGGCCGCCACGACCCCAGCGGCTTCGCCGACTGGTTCGACCTCGCCCCGTAGCAAGTTCGTCGAGCAGCCGCGAGGAACGAGCGGCGTATCGAGACGCAATCAACGAAAAGGAAACCCCATGACCCTCGACCGCGACGCCCTGTTCATCGGTGGCACGTGGAGCAAGCCCGCGACGGATGCCGTGCTGGAGGTGGTCTCGCCGCACTCGGAGGAGGTCGTGGCGCGGGTGCCGGAGGGCTCGACCGCGGACATCGATGCCGCCGTGGCCGCCGCCCGCCGGGCCTTCGACGAGGGCCCGTGGCCGCGGATGGCGCCGGAGGAGCGGATCGCGATCATCCAGAACCTCTCAGGCCTGTACGCCGCGCGACTCGACGAGATGGCGACCGTGATCAGCACCGAGATGGGATCGCCGATCTCGTTCAGCAGTCTCGCGCAGGCACCGGCGCCGTGGATGCAGATCGAGGCGTTCCTCGCGATCGCGCGGGAGTTCCCGTGGGAGTCGACGCGCCCCGGCGTGCTCGGCACCGACGTCCTGGTGCGCCACGAACCGGTCGGTGTGGTGGCCGCGATCCCGCCGTGGAACGTCCCGCAGTTCACGGTGCTGTCCAAGCTGGTCCCGGCGCTGCTCACCGGCTGCACCGTCGTCGTGAAGCCCGCGCCCGAGACGCCGCTGGACTGCTACCTGCTGGCCGAGATGCTCATCGAGGCCGGTGTGCCCGAAGGCGTGGTCAGCATCGTGGCCGGCGGTCGCGAGGTGGGCGAGCACCTGGTGCGGCACCCCGGCGTCGACAAGGTCGCGTTCACCGGATCCACTGCCGCCGGTCGGCTGATCGGCGCCATCTGCGGCCAGCAGCTGAAGCGCGTCTCGCTCGAGCTCGGCGGCAAGTCCGCCGCGATCATCCTCGACGACGCCGACGAGACCACCGCGATCGAGGGGCTGAAGTTCCTCGGCGTGATGAACTCCGGTCAGGCCTGCGTCGCCCAGACCCGCGTGCTGGTCAGCCGCGAACGCCACGACGCCTTCGCCGATGCCCTCGCGGCCGCGATCGGCGCCATGGTCGTCGGCGACCCGATGGACCCCGCCACCGAGATCGGTCCGATGGTTGCGGCGCGCCAGCAGGAGCGCGTGGCGTCGTACATCCGGATCGGCCAGGACGAAGGCGCCAGGTTGTTGACCGGAGGCGACGGCCGTCCCGAGGGCCTCGACACGGGCTGGTACGTCCGCCCGACCGTCTTCGCGAACGTCGACAACAAGATGCGCATCGCCCAGGAGGAGATCTTCGGACCCGTCCTCTCGGTCATTGCGTACGACGACGTGGCCGATGCCGTCCGGATCGCCAACGACTCGGAGTACGGACTCGCCGGGACGGTGTGGACCTCCGACCATGAAGCCGGCCTCGAGGTGGCCCGCGGGGTGCGGACCGGCACCTACGGGATCAACACGTACACGATGGACTTTGCTGCGCCGTTCGGCGGCTACAAGGCCTCGGGCACGGGACGCGAGTTCGGTCCGGAAGGGCTGGCGCAGTACACCGAGATGAAGTCGGTGTACCTGTCCGCGCCCTAACTCGGTGGTTGAGGTGCGAGCGCAGCGAGCCTCGAAACCCGCAACCGCAGCGACAATGACGGTGCCCGATGGTCGTCGACGTCGACGACCGCGCGCAGGACGATGGCGTCGCGGTCGCTCTCGACCACCATCAGGCCCTCCACCTTGGCGACCTCGCCGTCGACCAGCGGCAGGGGTACGACTTCCGTGGCGACGCCGTCGACGACGTCGGCGCGGTCCCAATGCTCCCGAATCAGCGGCATGCAGACGAACCTCAGGCTCCTGGCCTGATGTGCACAGCGCTTCACCTGCGCTGGGCACTCATGTGGTGCGTGCTGAGAGCAGGTCAAGGGCCTCTCGCCTCGCCGTCGGCG
>JAKFEI010000407.1:0-6273 GCA_036675765.1 Nocardioides sp.
GGCACCAGCACCCCGTCCTGCGACTCCCACGACGTGGGCGCCAGTTCCGGCACCGACGACGCGACGGGAGTACGACGCTTCGGCCAGGCCCGGTCCCCGAGCAGGACCAGGATCGCGGGCAGCACGACCAGGCGGATGACCGTCGCGTCGATGAGGATCGCGGCCGAGAGGCCGACGCCCATCATCTTCATCTCCATCATCGACAGGGTCGCGAAGATCGCGAACACCGAGACCATCACCGCCGCGGCACTGGTGATCACGCCGGCGGTGTCGGCGATGCCGCGGTGGATCGCGTCGCGGGTCGGCAGGCCGGAGTCGATGAGCTCGCGGATCCGGCTGAGCACGAACACGTGGTAGTCCATCGACAGCCCGACGAGCACCACGAGGACGAACACGGGGATCCAGTCGATCACGAAGCCCGGGCTGGTGAAGTCGAGCAGCGACTCACCCACGCCGTGCTGGAAGACGACCGCGAGGATCCCGAACGCGACGCCCACCGACGCCAGGTTGAGCACCGTCGACACCACGCCGAGCAGCACGCTGCGGAACGCGGCGATCATCATCACCATCGTCAGCAGCAGCACGAACCCGAGCAGGAACGGCATCCGCTCCGACTGCTTCTCCGAGGCGTCGAGCGCCTGGGCCGCGCTGCCGCCGACGGCGTGCTCCGCGCCGGTGAGGTCGTCGAGTGCGGCCGGTACGAGGTCGCTCCGCAACCGCTCGATCGCCGCAGTGGCGCGGTCATCGGACTCCTCGTACGGCATCGGCAGGTCGAGCACCGCGGTGTTGCCGTCCTGCGAGACCTGCACTTCCGCGCCGGCCGTCGCGAAGTCGTCGAAGCGACCGGCCTCGTCGGCAAGGCGCTCCAGCGCCGCCTTCGCGGCGGACGGGTCGGCGCCGGTGACGACGACCTGGGCCGAGGTGCCCTCGCTCGGGTAGGCGTTCGTGATCGCGCGGAATGTCTGCACGGTGGGGATGTCGCCGGGCAGCGTCTCGGGCGTGGCCTGGTGGGTCTTCATCGACAACGCCGGGACGGCGAGCGCCACGATGCCCACGGAGGCGACGACCAGGGCGGCGACGGGGTGACGGACCACGGGGCCGAGCAACCGTCCGCTGATGGAGCCGGTCGTCGTACGACGGGTGAGGCGCCAGAGCAGGGGCACCCGCGGCCGGTCGACCCAGCGGCCGAGCTTGGCGAGCAGCGCCGGGAGGACGGTGATGGAGCCGAGCACGGCGACGGCCACCACGATGATCGAGCCGGTGGCGAGCGAGTTGAAGGTGACGTCGGTGAGGACGAAGAGCCCCGCCAGTGCGGCGATCACGGCGCCACCGGACACGAGGATCGCGTGGCCCGAGGTCTCGGCGGCGATCGCGACGGCGTCGAGGGTGGAGCGTCCGGCGGCGCGTTCCTGGCGTTCCCGCTTGAGGTAGAAGAGCGAGTAGTCGACGCCGACGGCCATGCCGATCAGCACGATCATGCTGGTCACCGTGGGCTCGGCGGGCACGAGCAACGACACCGGCGCGCTGATGCCGATCGTGGCGGCGACGCTCGTCGCCGCGAGCAGGACCGGCAGCCCGGCGGCGATCAGTGCCCCGAACGCCAGCAGCATCAGCACCAGCGTGATCGGCAGGCTGATGAACTCGGCGGAGTGCAGGTCCTCGCCGACGCGCTCGTTGATGGCCTCGTCGATCGTGACGTCGCCCGCCTGCTCGACGACCAGCCCCGGATGTGCCTTCTGTACGGCGGCCGTCGCATCGAGCAGCGGCTCGGCATCGATCTCGTCGGAGGTGAGCTCGACCGGGACGAGCAGGGCGGTGCCGTCCTCGCTCGCGATGGCGTCCCCGACACCGACGACGCCCTTCAGGTCGGCCATCGAGGACGCGACCTCGGCGGCCGCGGCCCGGGCATCGGCGCCGTCCAGGTCGCCGGACTTCGAGGTGATCAGCACGTTCTCGGTCGGCGGGTGGTCGAGGCCGGCACCGTCGAGCAGCGTCTCGGCGCGACCGGACTCGCCGATCCGGTAGTCGGCATCCTTGACCTCGTTGGTGGACACGGTCATGGCGAGGCCGACGGCGACGGCCACGAGGAGGAACCAGGCGCCGATCGCGCGCCACGGATGGGTGGCGCTCCAGCGCGCTGCGCGGGTCGGTAGCTGGGCGAGGGGGTTGGACATCGGGACTCCTGGGGGGCTCGGAGGAGGGAGGAAGCTTGTGGCTTCCAGCGAATCGCCCCGGGCCCTGTGGGTCAGGGGTGGATCGTCCCGACTCGGGGTGGTGCCTGCACCACTGTCCGACAGCCGCCGACGCGGGAGACTGGGTCCATGACTGATGGCTCGCCCCGTGCCGACGACCTGCGCGCCGGTCCCTGGGCAGCCACCGGGTACGCCGCGCTGCACCTGCTGCTGTTCGTGCCGGTGGTGGTCGTCTTCGTCCTGGTCAAGGTCAGTGCGGTACTGGTCGTGGTGTGGGTCGGCGTGCTCCTGCTCGCGGGCCTGCTGCCGGTGATGCGAGCCCTCGTCGGCGTCCACCGGTCGATCGCCGGGCGGCTGCTCGGCATGCCCCTGGCGGCGCCGTACCACCCCTTGCCGGGCGGCCTGCTGCGCAACCTCCACACGCGTGCCACCGACCCGATGACCTGGCGCGACATCCTCTGGATGTTGTGGGCGATGACGTTCGGGTTCGCGATCTCGCTGCTGGCGTTCGTGCTGTTCGTCAGCGTGGTGACCTGGCCCGTCTGGTGGTACGGCGTCGGCCCGCTGATGCGCGCCCGGGCGACGGTCGACCGCGCGATCCTCACGATCGGCCGGACCGAACGCCTCGAGCAGCGCGTGCAGGTGCTGACCGAGTCCCGCGCCGTCGTGGTCGACCACTCCGCGGCGGAACTGCGCCGGATCGAGCGGGACCTGCACGACGGCCCGCAGGCCCGGTTGGCCGCCGTGTCGCTGAGCCTGGGCCTGGCGGAAGACCTGTTCGAGAGCGACCCCGAGGCGGCCCGTCGTCTCGTGCTCGACGCGCGGTCCAACTCGTCGGCCGTGCTCGGGGAGCTCCGCGACGTGGTCCGCGGGATCCACCCACCGGTGCTGGCCGATCGCGGCCTCACCGGCGCCGTCTCGGCGCTGGCGCTGGACATGGCCGTGCCCGTCGAGCTCTCCCTTGCCGTCGACACGCGGCTGCCGGCGCCGGTCGAGTCGGCCGTCTACTTCACCGTCGCCGAGTGCCTCGCCAACGCCACCAAGCACGCGAGTGCCGCCCGGACCTGGGTGCGCCTCCACCACGCCGACGGCGTCCTGCGGGGCGAGGTGGGCGACGACGGCCGCGGCGGTGCCGACCCGCGCACCGGCACCGGCCTGCAGGGAATTGCCGCGCGCCTGGCGGCCTTTGACGGCACGATGGCCGTGTCGAGCCCGCTCGGTGGCCCGACCGTCGTCAGCTGGGAGATCCCGTGCCGCGCCTCCGCGTAGTCCTCGCCGAAGACCACGCCCTGTTGCGCGCCGGCCTCACCCAGCTCCTGGAGGCCAAGGGCTTCGAGGTGATCGCGGCCGTCGACAACCTCCCCGAGCTGGAGCGTGCGCTCGCCGACCCCCGCGCGGATGCGGCCGTGGTCGACGTACGCATGCCGCCGACGTTCACCGACGAGGGCCTGCGTGCCGCGATCGCGGTCCGGGATGCCCGGCCCGGATTCCCCGTGCTGGTGCTGTCGCAGTACGTCGAACAGCTCTACGCCCGCGAGCTCCTCGCGAGCGGCGAGGGCGCGGTCGGGTACCTGCTCAAGGACCGGGTCTCCGACGTCGCCGAGTTCGTCGACGCCGTACGACGGGTGGCCGATGGCGCCACGGTGCTGGACCCCTCGGTCGTGGCCGCCGTGATGGAACGCCGCAAGGACTCGCCCATCGAGCGGCTGACCGAACGGGAACGGGAGGTCCTCGGCCTGATGGCGGAAGGCCGCGCCAATGCGGGGATTGCGGAGTCGCTGGTGGTCAGCGAGAAGGCCGTGGCCAAGCACATCAACAGCATCTTCGCGAAGCTCGACCTGCCCGCCGACACCGACGACCACCGCCGGGTCCGCGCCGTCCTGGCCTGGCTGCGCGTCTAGTCCAGGGCGACCGCCGGCGGCTGCACGCCGAGCTCGGTGAGCTCGGCGGCGTACTTCTCCACGTTGCGGAGCTTCACGTGCTCGTAGCCACGGACCAGGTCGGGCAGCCCGGCGATCCGCACGGCCCGCTCGTAGTCGCCGGCCAGGGCGGCCGGATCGGCGGCCAGGTCGGTGACGAGCGCGCGGTAGTGGTCGCGCAGCTCGCGCTCGACCTTGCGCAGGTGGGCGCGGCCGAACGGGTCGGCGGCGGTGCCACGCAGGCGCTTCATCCGGGCCAGGGTGCGCAGGCTGCCGTGCGAGCGGGGACCGAAGCTGATCTTCTTGTCCCGACCCAGGGCACGCAGCGCCGGCGGGTGCAGCTGGAAGGCCACGGTGCCGCCGGGGAACTCCTCGCCGGTCGCCGCCAGGAAGGCCGGGTCGGTCAGCAGTCGGGCGACCTCGTACTCGTCCTTGTAGGCGGTGAGCTTGAAGAGGTGGCGGGCGACCGCCTCGCTGAACCGCGTCTCGGTCGTCACCGCACGCTCGGCCGCGGCGACCTGGGCGACGAGGGCGACGTACCCGTCGGCGAGCTTCTCGTCCTGGTAGTCGACGAGGTCGGCAGCGCGCAGGCTGACCAGGCGCAGCAGTTCGCCGTCGAGGCCGGACGCAGCGACGGACGCCGGGACCGGCCGCTCGCGGACGACCGCGGTCCGCTCGTTGGCGGCGCGGAAGGCGGCCGGGTCGGCAACGGCGGCGCGTCCCCAGCGGAAGGCCGCGATGTTGGCGGCGACGGCGGTGCCGTTGATCCCGATGGCCTCCTCGATGGCGGCGGCGGGCAACCGGAGGGCACCGGTCTGGTGGGCCGCACCGACGAGGAGGAAGTTCGCGGCCACGGTGTTGCCGAAGATCCGGTCCGCTGCCTCGAGGGCGTCGAAGTCGAACAGTTCGGCACTCGCGGTCCGGACGCGGTCCAGGAGGTCGGCCTCCTCGGGGTGCTGGACCGTCACGTCATGGACCATCGCACCGGTGGCGGTGCGGCTGGTCGAGACGACCGTGCGGGTCGCCGTGGCGCTGCCGAAGACGAGGTTGCGGTCCTCCGCGAGCGTGAGCAGGTCGAAGCCGAGGAAGCAGTCCGCCGAGCCCGGGGTCAGCCGGTTGGCCGGCTCGAGGTCGCCGTCGGCGAACCGCAGGTGGCCGACGACCGGCCCCGCCTTCTGGCTCAGGCCCGTCTGGTCGAGCGACTCGACGGCGTACCCGGCCCGGAGGGCGGCGGTCGCGAGGACCTGGTTGACCGTCACGATGCCGGTGCCGCCGATGCCCACCATGAAGACGTTCTGGGTCGCGGTGACCCGTTCCTCGGCCGGGCTGGCGGCGACGGTCGGCGGTGTCGGGTACGCCCGCTTCTTGTTCGCGGCCTTGGTCGCCCGGGTCTCCTGGCGCTTCGCCTTGCGGAGGGTACGACGGGTGCGGGGTGCCGTTTCGACGGTCACGAACGACGGGCAGTCGCCGTCGAGGCAGCTGTAGTCGGTGTTGCAGGACGTCTGCTCGATGCGGGTCTTGCGGCCGTACTCGGTGTCGACGGGCTGGACGGAGAGGCAGTTGCTCTTCACGCCGCAGTCGCCGCAGCCCTCGCAGACGGCCTCGTTGATGACGACCCGCTTGGTGCGGGTGGGCAGCGAGCCGCGCTTGCGCTGGCGGCGCGCGTCGGCGGCGCAGTGCTGGTCGTAGATCAGCACCGTCACGCCGGGGATGTCGCGCAGCATCCGCTGCGCCTCGTCGAGGCGGTCGCGGTCCCAGAGCAGGGTGCCGGGAGCCAGGTCGCGCTTGCGGTGCCGGTCGGGCTCGTCGGCGCAGATGATGATCTTCGCGACGCCCTCGGTGTGCAGCTTGTGGGTCAGCTTCGGCACCGACAGCGCACCCTCGGCGTCCTGGGCGCCGGTCATGGCGACGACGTCGTTGTAGAGCACCTTGTAGGTGATGTTCACGCCGGCCGCGATGCAGGCCTGGACGGCCAGCTGGGCGGAGTGGAAGAAGGTGCCGTCGCCGACGTTCTGGAAGATGTGGGGGGCGTCGGTGAACCACGCCTGCCCGATCCACTGCGCGCCCTCGCCGCCCATCTGGGTCACGCCGGTCACGGCGCTCTCGGGGCGGTCGGAGATGGTCACCATGGCGTGGCAGCCGATGCCGCCGCCGCCCATCGA
>JAKFEI010000033.1:0-6261 GCA_036675765.1 Nocardioides sp.
AGGTTGCCCTGGAGCAGGAACTTTCTGAAGCCGGTCATGTTTTCTCCTCTGTCCCGAGATGATGATGAGGGTGCTTGATCAGGCAGCAACCTATCTGTGACGCCACGTATAAGTCACGTAGGCCGCGACGGACGCTCCGGTGACGTCCGGCACCGCGAGATGGCCCACGGCCACGACGACCAGGCGTCCCGGCAACGCCGCGTCCCCCGAGACCCGGGCCTCGGGCACCGCCAGGACGGTCACGTCCCGGGCCAGTTCCCCGGTCGTCCCGGCCTGCGGATCGGTGGCCAGCAGGTCGATCCGGTCGCCGACGGTGAGCAGGGCCGCCTGGCCCGCATCGGACAGCCGGATCGGCATCACGACCGTGCCCGGTGGCTGTGCCCGGGCGAGGCCGTCGCCCACCAGGCGTACGTCGGTCACCGCTTCGCCCTCGCGGAGCGGGGCGGCCAGCAGGCGGCCCGCCGGCGCCCCCACCACCCCCTCCGGTACGACGCCAGGAGCCACCCGTCGCTCGACGAGGTCCTCGGGGCGGAGGAGTTGCCCGGCCGGCAGGTCGCGTGCGGCGACGAGCATCGTGGTGGATGCCGGTGGTGGCGGCGCGAGGGTACGGAGCGAGGCGGCGACTGCCACGCCGACCAGCAGAACCGCGATCAGGCGGCGTCGGCGGAGCAGCCGGCGTCGTACCTCGGCGAGGGCGTCAGCAATGCCCTGGGTGCGGGTGCGCGGCACGCGGCCCGATGCGGGTTCCCGGAAATCCATACCGGCGACCGTAGGTCGCTCGCGCCGGTCGTGCCGGCGTCCTCCACAGGGTCAGGCAGGGGAGGCGGCAGCGCCGGTGCTGGTGCTGCTGCTCGTGGTCGATTTCGCGGGCGCCGAGGAGCTCGAGTCCGACGACGAGGAAGACGACGAGGAGGCGGCCGGGGACGCGCTCTCGGTCGAGGCGGCCGGGGAGGACGCGGTCGTGGAGGAGCGGCTGTCGGTCTTGTAGAAACCGGATCCCTTGAACACGACGCCGACGGAGTTGAACACCTTGCGGAGCTTGCCCTCGCACGCGGGGCACACCGTCAGTGCGTCGTCGCTGAAGCTCTGGACCTGCTCGAACGCGTGGCCGCAGGCGGTGCAGAGGTACTGGTAGGTCGGCATCGGTGGATTCTCCGGGTTGGCACTCTCGACTTTCGAGTGCCAATGCTACGTCACGACCCCCACAGACGGCACAATGACGCCCACCATGTCGGGAGCAGAGAACGTCGAGCAGCACGCCAGTCCGGAAACCGGGTTCCACAGGTGGTCGCGCTCGAGGCGCTGGTTGACCGTGATCGCCGGGCTGTGCACGCTCGCGCTGGTGGCCAGCCTCACGGCTGCCTTCGTGGTCGCCCGCAAGCCCTGGCCGCAGACCAGCGGTGAGCTGGAGGTCAGCGGTCTCGAGGGCGAGGTCCAGGTCATCCGTGACGACGCCGGCATCCCGCAGATCTACGCCGACTCGATGCCGGACCTGATGCTCGCGCAGGGCTTCGTGCACGCCCAGGACCGCTTCTTCGAGATGGACGTACGACGCCACGCCACCGCCGGACGACTCTCGGAGCTGTTCGGCGAGGCCGGGATCGAGAGCGACCTCGTGGTGCGGACCCTCGGCTGGCGCGAGGTCGCCGAGAAGGAGCTGACCCTGCTCCGGCCGGCCACCCGCAGCGCCCTCGACGCCTACGCCGAGGGCGTCAACGCCTACCTCGCCGGCCGCTCACCGTCCGAGATGTCGCTCGAGTACAGCCTGCTCGGCCTCACCGGTCTCGACTACAACCCCGCCAAGTGGACCGCTGTCGACTCCATCGCCTGGCTCAAGGCGATGGCTTGGGACCTGCGCGGCAACATGGAGGAGGAGATCGGGCGGGCCCTGACGGCCGCGGCAGTGGGCAGCAAGCGGATGGCCGAGCTCTACCCGGACTACCCCTACGCCCGGCACGACCCGATCGTCCAGCAGGGCGGCCTGCTCGGCGACGAGTTCGACCAGGACGTCAGCGGCGGCGGCCGGCGCCTGTTGCAGCGACCGCCCCTCGGCGATCCCGAGGCGCTGGCCGCGCTGGCGCAGGTGCGGGGAGTCCTGGCCGGCGTACCCCCGTTGCTCGGGCAGGGCGACGGCATCGGCAGCAACGCGTGGGTCGTCGACGGCAACCACACCAGCACCGGCGAGCCGATCCTCGCCAACGACCCGCACCTCGGGATCTCGCTGCCCGGCGTGTGGAGCCAGGTCGGACTGCACTGCCGCACGGTCTCCGCCGAGTGCCCGCTCGATGTCGCCGGGTTCAGCTTCTCCGGGGTGCCCGGTGTGGTCATCGGCCACAACGCCGACATCGCGTGGGGCTTCACCAACCTCAGCCCGGACGTCACCGACCTCTACGTCGAGCGGATCAAGGGCGACACGTGGGAGTCCGACGGCAAGGAGTTGCCGCTCGTCGTACGCAACGAGGTCATCAAGGTTCGCGACGGCGAGTCGATCGACCTCGCGGTGCGCTCGACCGGTCACGGTCCGTTGCTGTCCGACCTCGCCCGCCTCGACGACGAACTGGACGCGGTCGACCTCAGCGAGGACGGCCTGGTCGACCAGCTCACCGACATCGCCGCCGAGCAGCGCCCCGAGAAGTCCGGCGAGTCCTTCGAGGACCACATGAGCGACCTCCTGCAGCGGGAGTACGGCGTCTCGCTCGCCTGGACCGCGCTGGAGCCGCGGCCCACGGCCGACGCACTCTTCGCGCTGAACCTCGCCAGCGACTGGACGTCCTTCCGGGCGGCGCTCAGTGACTTCGCCGTCCCCGGCCAGAACGTCGTGTACGCCGACACCGAGGGCCACATCGGCTACCAGGCGACCGGGCTCGTCCCGATCCGCAAGCCCGGCAACGACGGCCGGATGCCCGCCGCGGGCTGGAAGAGCGACACCGCCTGGACCGGCGAGTTCGTCCCGTACGACGCCCTTCCGAACGTGCTCGACCCCGACTCCGGGATCATCACGACCGCGAACCAGGCGGTGATCGACCCGGAGCGGTACGCACCGTTCCTCACCTCCGACTGGGACCTCGGCTATCGCTCAGCGCGGATCAACGAGCTCCTCGAGGCCGACGACGAGCTGAGCGTCCGCAGCATGGGGGCGATCCAGCTCGATGACTGGAACGCCATCGGTGAGGTGCTCACGCCGTACCTGTTGCGGATCGACCTGCCGCGTGGCTACTACTCCGACGGCCAGCGACTGCTGCGGACGTGGAACTACCGGCAGGGTCCGGAGAGCGGCGCGGCCGCGTACTTCAACGTGGTCTGGCGTGAGGTGCTGCAACGGACCTTCGGCGACGAGTTGCCCGATGCGCTCGACGCCGACGGCAGCGACCGCTGGTTCGCCGTCCTCGCGTCGATCCTGCCCATGGGATCGGCGAGCTGGTGGGACGACGTCGAGACCGACGACGTGCGGGAAGGCCGCGACGACATCCTGCTCGCTTCGATGAGGGCCGCCCGCGACGAACTCACCGCACGCGAGTCGCCCCATGCCGACGAGTGGACGTGGGGCGCGCTGCACAAGCTCGAGCTGCGCTCGGCCACCCTGGGGGAGTCGGGCATCGGTGTGATCGAGCGGATCTTCAACCGTGGTGGCTGGGAGGTCGGTGGTGGCGGCTCGCTGGTCAACGCGACCGGCTGGGACGCGACGGAGGGGTACGACGTCGTGACCGCCCCGTCGATGCGGATGGTCGTGCCGATGGACGACCTGGACGCTGCGCGCTGGATCAACCTGACCGGCGTCTCCGGCCATGCGTACCACCCGAACTACACCGACCAGACCGACCGCTGGGCACGTGGCGAGACCCTGCCGTGGGTGTTCTCCGACGATGCCGTCGAGGATGCCGGCGAGGACGTGCTGACCCTGCTGCCTGCCGGCGGTTAGCCCGAGGTCGTCGAGGCGTCTCGATACGCGGCTCGCTGGCGCTCGCCGCTACTCGACGAACGTGACGAGCCCGCCTGGCGTCGCGGCGGCCGTGACCGGTCGGTCGTGCGGCTCTGCGGGGACGTCGGGGAGCACCTCGTCGTCGTACAGAAGGACACAGGTGAAGGTGCCGACCGGCACCCGGCCGAGCGCGCGGTCGTAGGAGCCACCGCCGCGGCCGAGGCGCAGCCCGCCGGTCGACACCGCCACGCCCGGCACCAGCACGACATCGGCGGTCGCGACCGCTTCGACGCCGAGGGACGGGCCGGCGGGTTCGAGCAGTCCGCGACCCGCGGGGGCCAGGGACGTCAGGCCGCGGTAGACCGCCCAGTCGAGATCGTTGTCGGGCAGCAGCACAGGCAGGATCACCCGCTTGCCGGCGTCGACCAGTCGGTCGAGCAGGTCGGTCGTGCCCGGTTCGGTGCCGAGGGAGACGTAGCACGCGACGGTCGCGGCTCGTCGTACCTCGTCGGTGGCCAGCAGGACCTCGGCAATCGCCCGGGCGGCCTCACCGACCTCGGTCAGCGGTCGGCGCCGACGGCCGGTCAGGACCTGGTCACGGACGGCGATCTTGCGGGCCGCTTCTGGGCGCAGTTGTGGACCGGTCACCGGACAAGCCTACGATCGACTCCATGGGCATGAGTGGGCGTAGCGGTGGTCTCGAGAAGGCGCGGGCAAAGATGCTGGCGGCGGGCGTGGACCCAGTGGCCGTCGACACCTTCGCGCACTACTACCGATTGCTGGAGCACGGCGAGACCGGGATGATCCCCGAGTCGTCGATCGAGCCCGTCGACATCGAGAGCCTCGCCGACGCGGACGTCCCCGCCGACGTCGCGGCTGACGCGATCGGCAAGACGGTCGCCATCAAGCTCAACGGCGGCCTCGGTACGTCGATGGGCATGGATCGCGCGAAGTCGTTGCTGTGCGTGCGGCGCGGCCTGTCCTTCCTCGACATCATGGCCCGCCAGGCGCTCCACCTCCGCAAGGAGTACGACGCCCGGTTGCCCTTGATCCTGATGAACTCCTTCCGCACGTCGGCCGACACCCTGCACGCCCTGGGGCGCTACGACGACCTGGCCGTCGACGGGCTCCCCATCGAGTTCCTGCAGAACAAGGAGCCCAAGCTCCTCGCGTCCGACCTGACGCCGGTGACGTGGCCGAAGGAGCCGGACCTCGAGTGGTGTCCGCCGGGCCACGGCGACCTCTACACCGCGCTGCGCGGCACCGGTCTGCTCGACCTGCTCATCGAGCACGGCTTCCGTTACGTGTTCGTCTCCAACTCCGACAACCTCGGCGCGGTGCCGGACCCGAAGGTGGCCGGCTGGTTCGCCGCGTCGGGTGCACCGTTCGCGATCGAGGCGGTTCGTCGTACCGCTTCGGACCGCAAGGGTGGCCACTTCGCCCGCCGCAAGACCGACGGCCGGATCGTGCTGCGCGAGACCGCGCAGACCGCGAAGGAGGACCTGGAGGCCCTCGCCGACCTGACCCGCCACCAGTTCTGTTCGACGAACAACCTGTGGTTCGACCTGCACGCGATGAAGGCCAAGCTCGACGAGCGCGAGGGCATCCTCGGCCTGCCGTTGATCCGCAACCACAAGACCGTCGACCCGGCCGACCCGGACAGCCCGGCCGTCGTCCAGATCGAGACCGCGATGGGTGCGGCGATCGAGGTGTTCGACGGCGCCCGGCTGATCGAGGTCGGTCGCGACCGGTTCATCCCGGTGAAGACCACCAACGACCTGCTGGTGCTGCGTTCCGACGTCTACGAGATCGGCGCGGACTTCGGCCTGACCCAGGTCGCCAGCGACGTGCCCTTCGTCGAGCTCGACGCGGATCACTACAAGCTCGTGGCCGAGTTCGACCAGCGCTTCCCCGAGGGCGCGCCGTCGTTGGCCAAGGCCTCGTCCCTCACCGTCGACGGCGACTGGACCTTCGGGCACGGCGTCCAGGTCGTCGGCTCGGTCGAGCTGTCGGGCAAGGGTGCGCAGCGGATCGCTGCCGGCGAGGTCCTGACCGGGTCGGATGACTGACGCTGCGGCTGGCTCGGCGGGGTCGACCGGGTCGACCGGGTCGACGGGGTCGGTCGAGCAACACCGCGCGCAGATCCTCGCCGCGGTCGCCCCGCTGACCCGCTTCGACATGGTGCCGTTGGCCGACGCGATCGGTCGCGTGCTGGCGGCCGACGTGACGGCCCTGCTGTCGGTGCCGCCGTTCGACCATGCCGCGATGGACGGCTTCGCCGTTCGTGCCGCCGAGGTCTCGTCGGCAGCGGAGGAGAGTCCCGTCGACCTGCCCGTGGCCGG
>JAKFEI010000409.1:0-6224 GCA_036675765.1 Nocardioides sp.
GCCCGCCGATCTGCCCGCCGATCTGCCCGGTGCTGCACTGCAGGCGCAACGCGCCGCTGACAACGGATTCACCGAGGTCTCGCTGCCGGGTGTGAGCGCTGCACCCCCGACGCCGTCGCCTGCACCGGGGATGCCCTTGCAACGGGCGAGCACTCCCGATGCTGCGCCGATGGTCGCGTCGGCAGTCGGGTCCGAGTCGCTTGCGGAGCCGCCCCCGGACTCGCCCGCAGAGGCGGTCGAGGCGATTCACCCGGAGGACTGCGCCGACCCGGACCACGACCATCCCGCCGCGGCGCCGGCTGTCGTTGCGAACGCGGGCCGATCGGACGTCGTACCCATGGGGGAGGCGGTGGTTCCCGAACCCCCGGTCTCGCCCTCGATGCGTGGGGATGTTGCGCCCCTGCATGTCGGCGGCCTCAGCACGTCCATCCAGCGCTCGAGCGTGCTGCCCGGTCCGGGGCTTCCACTGCAACGACTGGCGGTGCGTCCGGCGGGTGCACCTGCCGCCCCGTCGGCGCGCGTCGTCCGCGTGCAACGGGTGCCGTCCACCTTCGCCTCGCCGACTCCCACGCCGACGTCTGCCTCGGCGCCGCCCCCGTCTGCCTCGTCATCCAGTTCGTCCTGGACGACTGCTGCCGACGCCGCGAACCCGTCGCCCTTTCCCACGGTCGCGACAGGGGGCGCCGCGACATCGCCGGCGTCAGCGGTCGCAACGACCTCGATGACCGACGCGGCACCGACCCCCGTCCTCCAGCGGAGTACGACGACCGGCGGGTCTCCGACGTCCGCGCCCGTCACGCGGTCGGCTGGTCAGGAGACCTTGCTCGATGCGGGCTCCACGCCCGTGGCACTGGAGTACGCCGCGATCCCGTTCACGTCCGATCCCGGAACTGCTCGCGCCGCGTCGGGCCCGACCGGCATCGGCGGCGACGCCGGGTCCGGGTCGGGCACGGCCGGTCCGGTGGCCTTCGTGCAGCGGTCGGCGTCGTCCGTGGCGAGTGCACCGGCGTTGCGGGCACCCGGTCCGCCGGCGTCCCCGGCCCTGGTCATGCCGCAACGTGCCAGCGCCGCCGAGGTCGCGGCAGCCGAGCCGGCGACGATCCAGCGGGAGGAGGCCGAAGCGCCGGCACCTGAACCCGAGGCACCGCCTGCTGCCGCCGACGCAGGCGCGGCCGCTTCACCAGCCCCTGCGGCGGCGCCCGGCGCCGCCCCGGCTGCCGGCGGAGCGCAGTCGCCGGAGCAGGCCGAGGCGATGGCCCGCCAGTTGTTCCCGTCGTTGTTGCGGATGCTGCGCGGCGAACTCGTCGTCGACAGGGAACGACGGGGGGTTCGCACCGATCGGTGGTGAGTGCCTGCTGAGTGAAGAGACGGACCGTGTTCGTGAGCGGTTCTTGGGTGCGGACGCGAGGACGAAGGGATCCAGACACGATGAGCCAGTTGCAGGACGTCGACACCGCCGTCAGCGTCAGCTACAAGGTGAAGATCGACGGCCGCGACCTCGGCGACTTCACCAGCTGCGAGGGCCTGGGGGTGGAGGTCGTCCTGGAGAGTCGCGAAGAGGGTGGCAACAACGGCTTCGTGTGGCAGTTCCCGTCGCGGTTGAAGTACTCGAACGTGAAGCTGTCCCGCCCGCTCGGCAAGCAGACCGAGCTGCTCACGAACTGGATCGCGGAACTGGTGACCGGCTACAAGCGCTACACCGCCACGATCGAGGCGCAGACGGCGAAGGGCACCGTCGTGGCGAAGTGGTCGCTCAACGAGGTGATCCCGGTCCGCTGGACCGGACCGCAGATGACGCCTGACCAGCCCAAGGTGCTGACCGAGACCCTCGAGATCGCCCACCACGGCTTCCTTCCGAGCGGCTGAGGAGACGCGAGATGAGCAGTAGTCCGGTCGGATTCCAGGCTGCCGGCGCCGGAGGCGGTGGTGGAGCCAAGCTCGAGCAGGCCTATCTCCAGGTCTACGAGCCGTCGAAGGACGGGTCGCTCGCTGCCCCGGGCCCGAAGCTGGAGCCGATCACGTTCCAGTTCAACCCGAAGGAGCTGTCGCTGCAGAAGACGGCGAACTGGAAGCGTGAAGAGGCCAAGGGCAACAAGTCCGCGTCGCCGCCCGAGTTCAAGGGCGCCCAGCCGTCCAAGCTCACGCTCGAGCTGTTCCTGGACTGCAAGGGCGAGCACGACACCTCCGTGGTGCAGACCGTGGAGAAGCTCTTCATGCTGACGGTGCCGCTCGAGAAGACCCTCACGTCGAAGAAGCCGTCACCGCCCTGGGTCGTCTTCCGCTGGGGTTCGTTGACGGGATTCCTGGGCTACGTCAGCCAGGTCCAGGCGAAGTACACCTTGTTCACCAGCGGTGGCGTGCCGATCCGGGCCACCTGCACGGTCACGCTCGAGGAGCTCTCCGGCGGGCCTCCGAAGCAGAACCCCACCTCGGGCGGCCTGGTGCCGCACCGCGTGCACCAGGTGGTCGAGGGTGATTCGCTGCCCGCCATCGCCTACGCCGAGTACGGCAAGCCCTCGCTGTGGCGCCCGATCGCCGTCCTCAACCGGATCGACGACCCCACCCGGCTGCGTCCGGGCACCGAACTCCTGCTTCCGGCCCTGGAGGAGATCGAGAGCGAGTCCCGGCCTCGCAGGAAGGCACTGGGGCATGCCTCACGGTGAAGAGTTCAGCAACACCCTGCTGGTGAAGGTCGACGGAACGGCGTTGCCAGCGGACGTCGCGAGCCTGATGGTGGCCGGTCTCATCGACGAGAGCACCCGGGTCCCCGACCTCTTCGTGCTCCGCTTCCGCGATCCGGACGCAGTCGTACTGGCGAAGGGCGGCTTCCAGATCGGCGCGAAGGTCGAGCTGAACCTGCAGAACACGGCTCCCGGGGGACCCGAACCGCTGCACCTCGGCGAGGTCACCGCGCTCGAGGTGGAGATCGGCGAGGCCGGTCTCCACACGGTGGTGCGCGGCCTGGACGTTGCCCACCGGCTCTACCGGGGGACCCGGGTGCGGGCGTTCCTCAACATGACCGCCTCGGACATCGTGCGCCAGGTGGCGCAGGCCGCGGGCGTGCAGGTGCAGATCGATGCGACGTCGGTGGCGCTCGCGCACACCACCCAGGCCGGGGAGTGCGACTGGGACTTCCTGGCCCGCCTCGCCACCGATCACGACCGGATGCTCACCGTCAGTGCCGGCAAGTTGCACTTCATCAAGCGCCCGCAGGCCGCGGAGGCGCCGTCCGGAACAGACGCGCGCTCCGAACCGCTGGTGCTGCAGCAAGGCGTCAACCTGGTCGACCTGCGCGCCACGATCACGGCCTCGGGCCAGGTCAAGGAGGTCAACGTCCGCGGTTGGGATCCCGAACGGAAGATGGCCGTCACGGCCAACAAGGCCTGCGCGACGCCGAGCGCACAGCCGGAGAACGGGGTCAGTCCTGCCACGATCGCCTCGGTGTTCCCCAGCCCGCCGTACGTCGTCGGCGATGCTCGCATCACCCATCAGGATGTCGCCACGTCGTCCGCCGCATCGCTCGCCGACCACGTCGCCGGAGGATTCGCCGAGGTCGAAGGCATCGCCAAGGGCAACCCGGCCTTGCGCGCGGGATCGGCCGTGAAGCTGGCCGGAGTCGGAGCGCCGTTCGTCGGCCGGTACGTGTTGACCTCGACGCGCCATGACTTCCGTCCCGCGACCGGGTACCGCACGCACTTCACGGCGAGCAACACCTCGGAGCGCTCCCTCTACGGCAGCCTGCAGGATTCGCCGACCAACGACCCGCGCATCGTCGGCGTCGTACCGGCGATCGTGACGAGCGCCCAGGACCCGGACAAGCAGGGTCGGGTGAAGGTGAAGATTCCCTGGCTCTCCGACGACTACGAATCGGGGTGGTGTCGCACGGTGCACGCCGGTGCGGGAGGCAAGCGCGGCCTGGTCGTGTTGCCGGAGGTCGACGACGAGGTGTTGATCTCCTTCGCCCACGGCGACCTCGGGCATCCGTACGTCCTGGGCGGGGTCTTCAACGGCAAGGACCAGCCCAAGCAGCCCTGGGCAGACCACGTCGACACCGGCAACGGCGCGATCAACACCCGGGCCTGGGTTTCCCGGACCGGCATGCAGATCGTCTTCGTCGAGAAGGCCGGCTCCGAGAGCCTCGAGGTCAGCACCAACAACGGCGCCCAGAAGGTGCTGCTCGAACAGACCACCAAGGGCATCAAGATCATCTCCGAGGGGCCGACGGAGATCACCGCGAAGCAGGACCTGAAGATCGAGGCCCAGGGGAACGTCACGATGAAGGCCCAGCAGAACGTCAAGATCGACGGCCTGCAGGTCGAGGTCACCGGCAAGGCCGGCGTGAAGATCAAGGGGCCCGTGGTCAGCGTCGAGTCGGACGGCCCGCTGACCCTCAAGGGTGCGATCGTGAGGATCAACTGATGCCGGCCCCGGCAGCGCGCGTCACCGACCTGACGCCCCACCCGGGTGTCATCACCGGACCGGGCGTCGCCACGGTCCTGATCGGGAGCCTGCCCGCAGCGACGCTGGGCGACCTGCACACCTGTTCGTGGCCCGGCGGTACGCCGCACCCGCCGACGCCGATCGCCAAGGGGTCCGCGACGGTCCTGATCGGCGGCAAGCCAGCGGCCCGGGTCGGCGACCTGACCGGCTGCGGCGCGCCGATCCTCCCGCCGGGTTGTCCGACCGTGCTGATCGGAGGCTGACGATGGGCTCGGAGTTCGTCGGTTCCGGATGGTCCTTCCCGTTGCGCACCGACCCGACCGGGCGGGTCGCCCTGGTCAGCGGGCGCCGGGAGATCGAGGAGAGCATCCGGCTGATCCTGATGACCGCGCCGGGGGAGCGGCCGATGCGGCCCGAGTTCGGGTGTGCCGTGCACGACTACGTCTTCGCCCCTGCGGACGCCGCGACTGCGGGCGACATCGCCTATGCGGTGCGGGTATCGCTCAACCGCTGGGAGCCGCGGGTGGACGTCGAGGACGTCGCCGTGCGCTTCGATGCCGTCGACCAGGGCGTCCTGTACATCGAAATCTCCTACTCGCTGCGTGGCGAGAACGATCCGCGCAACCTCGTCTTCCCCTTCTACGTCATTCCGCCCCACGAGGAGGACGCATGACCCTGCCGGTCCCCAATCTCGACGATCGCCGTTTCCAGGACCTCGTCGACGACGCCAAGCGCATGGTTCAGCAGCGCTGCCCCGAATGGACCGACCACAACGTGTCGGACCCCGGCGTGACGCTGATCGAGACGTTCGCGTTCATGACCGACGAGCTCCTGTACCGGTTGAACCGGGTCCCGGACCGGCTCTACATCACCTTCCTCGACCTCCTCGGCGTCACGTTGCACCCGCCGACCCCGGCGCGGGTGGAGGTCACCGCGTGGCTGGCCGCTGCCGCGAAGGAGACGACGGTCCTGCCGGCCGGCGCGGAGGTGGCGACCCTGCGCACTCCCCAGCAGGAGGCGGTCGTCTTCGCGACGTCGAAGTCGCTGACGATGCCGCCCCGTTCGCTCGCGCACGTGATGACGCACAACGCCGGTGGGGAGCCCGAACGCCGCGACGACGAGCTGAGCCTCGGCACGGAGTTCCGGTGCTTCACCGAACAGCCGGCGTACGAGGACATCCTCTACATCGGCCTCGACGACGCGGCTCCGTCCTGTGCCATCGGGCTGCGGATGACCTGCCACCTCCAGGGCGTGGGCGTCGACCCCACCCGGCCGCCGCTGGTGTGGGAGGCCTGGGACGGCAAGGCGTGGACGGCCTGTGATGTCGACCGTGACACGACGGGCGGCCTGAACCGGCCGGGCGACGTGATCCTGCACGTCCCCGAATCCCATGCCGCATCGGTCGTGTCGCAGGTGCGCGCCGGCTGGCTGCGCTGCCGCGTCGTCGCACCGGGGGAGGGCTACCCGTTCTACAGCGCTTCGCCCACGATCACCGAGATGTCGGCGTACACGATTGGCGGGACGGTGGCGGCCACGCACTCCGAGACGTTCACCGACGAGATCCTCGGCCTGTCCGAGGGTGTGCCGGGCCAGGTCTTCAAGCTGGTGCGCGGACCTCTCGTCGCTGACGGTGACCCGTTCGTCGTCGAGGTGGCGTCCGGTTCGGGCTGGGACCAGTGGGAAGAGGTCTCGTCGTTCGCCGACTCCGGCCCCGACGACGCCGTGGTGCGCGTGGACCGGGCGACCGGCGAGGTGCAGTTCGGTCCTGCCGTGCGCGAGGCCGC
>JAKFEI010000259.1:0-6220 GCA_036675765.1 Nocardioides sp.
TGCGACGTGACGGCCAGGACGTCCTGGTCCTCACGGGTGATCTGCCACTCCAGGGCGGTCAGCGCCTGGTGGTCGCCCATGGAGAGCTTGGTGCGCGGCTCGCCGTTGGACGGGATCGCGAGGCCCACGTCGCCGGGGCGGATGGTCGCGAGGATCGCGAGGCGGTCCTTGGTGGTGCGCGCGTTGTTGAGCTGGATCAGCTTCTTGCGGAGCTTCTCGGAGATCGCGATCGGAGCGTCGGACGTGGTGTCCACGCCGCCACCGATGCCGGACTCGATCTGGCCGAGCTTGATCTTGTTGGCGATGTAGTTGATCGCCTGGAGGCCGGTGCCACACGCCTGCTGGAGGTCGACGGCGGCGGTCTCCGGGGCGAGCCGGGTGCTGAGCACCGACTCGCGCACGAGGTTGAAGTCGCGGCTGTGCTTGAGCACGGCGCCACCGGCCACTTCGCCGATACGCTCGCCTTCCAGTCCGAACCGGGCGACGAGGCCGTCGAGCGCGGCGGTCAGCATCTCCTGGTTGGACGCAGTGGCGTAGGCGCCGTTGGAGCGGGCGAAGGGAATGCGGTTACCACCGATGACGGCGGCCCGACGAACTGTGTTTGCCATGTTTTCCATCCTCAGGCGCAGAGCCCCTCAAGAGAACGATTTGAGGGGCAGATCACGAAATATGGACTCAGAGTTACACATCTAGTTACATAGCCTTCGAGCGGGCTCGACCCGTGGACCAACCTTCCCGCACTTCCACCCTTGCAGAAAGCAGGCGGCCGCACCATGAGCGACAAGTACCAGGGCTTCGTGACCTCCCCGATCGGCAAGCTCCTCGTCAAGAACCTCGGCCTTCCGAACCCGACCGCACTCGACCGTTACTCCGACGGCGACCCGCTCGTCCAGGGCACCGTCCTCGTGGGCGGCACCGGCCGGCTGGCCGAGTCGCTCCCGGGCCTGCTCGACCTGCTCGGCATCGCGTCGACCACCACCCCCGTCGACGGCGAGAAGCTCAAGGGCCTCGTCTTCGACGCCACCGGCCTGAAGACCGCCGACGACCTGGTCGCCCTCCGCGACTTCTTCACCCCGCTGCTGCGCAGCCTCGAGTCCTGCGCCCGCGTGATCGTGATCGGTACGCCGCCGGAGCAGACCAAGGGCAGCGAGCGCGTCGCCCAGCGTGCGCTCGAGGGCTTCACCCGCAGCCTCGGCAAGGAGATCGGCCGCGGCGGCACGGTCCAGCTGGTCTACGTGGCCGACGGCCAGGAGGCCGCGATCACGAGCAGCCTCGCGTTCTTCCTCTCCCCCAAGTCCGCCTACGTCTCCGCCCAGGTCGTCCGGGTCGGCGCGCACGGCAAGGCCACGACCACGAGCGTCGAGGACTGGACCAAGCCGCTGGCCGGCAAGATCGCCCTCGTCACCGGCGCGAGCCGCGGCATCGGCGAGTCCATCGCCCGGGTGCTGCACCGTGACGGCGCGACCATCGTCGGTGTCGACGTGCCGCAGGCGGCCAGCGAGCTGCAGAGCCTGATGAACGAGCTGGACGGCGACTGGCTGACCATCGACATCACCGCCAAGGACGCGCCGCAGCGGATCGCGCACCACCTCAAGGAGAAGCACGGCGGCGTCGACGTCGTCGTCCACAACGCCGGCATCACCCGCGACCGCAAGCTCGCGAACATGGCGCCCAACGACAAGGGTGACCGGTGGACCTCGGTCATCGGCGTCAACCTGACCGCTCCCGAGCTGATCACCCGTGAGCTGCTCGACCAGAAGGTCATCAACAAGGGCGGCTCGATCATCGGTGTCGCCTCGATCGCCGGCATCGCGGGCAACGTCGGCCAGACCAACTACGCCGCCTCCAAGGCCGGTGTGATCGGTTTCGTCGACAGCCTCGCCGACGAGCTCAAGGACGGCATCACCATCAACGCCGTCGCGCCGGGCTTCATCATCACCGCGATGACCGCCGCCGTACCGTTTGCGACCCGCGAGGTCGGCCAGCGCCTCAACGCGATGTCGCAGGGTGGCCTGCCGGTCGACGTCGCCGAGACCATCGCCTGGTACGCCAACCCCGCCTCGTCGGCCGTCAACGGCAACGTGGTCCGGGTCTGCGGCCAGATGATGCTGGGTGCGTGACCATGCCTGACTTCGCCCTGCCCGTGATGCTCAAGGCGGCCCTGCCCGCCGTACCCGGCGTGAACCAGCTGCCGGGCGTGAAGAAGACCAGTACGACGCTGCCCGACCTCACCCTCGAGCGCAACGACGTCGTCGTCGAGCGCGCGGCGGTGAACCGCTACGCCGCGGTGTGCGGTTTCCCCGAGCGTGACGTCGCCCCGGTCCCCTACCTGCACATGCTGGCCTTCCCGCTGCACATGCAGCTGATGACCGACACGAAGTTCCCGTTCCCGGCCATCGGTTCGGTGCACCTGGAGAACTCCATCACCCAGCACCGGCCGGTGGCGATCGGCGAGACCGTGTCGCTGTCGCTCGTCGCCGAGAACCTGCGCGCCAGCACCAAGGGCCGCGCGTGGGACATGAACGTCACCGGCACCGTCGGTGACGAGGTCGTGTGGGAGTCGACGTCGACGTACCTGCGCATCGGCAAGGGCGACAAGGAGAACGGCGACCCGGGCATGGACCTCGCCGCCGTCGACGCCAAGGGACCCGTCTGGAGCCTTCCCGACAACCTCGGCCGCACCTACGGCGCGGTGTCCGGTGACCGGAACCCGATCCACCTCTACCCGCTGACCGCGAAGGCGCTGGGCTTCCCCCGGCACATCGCACACGGCATGTGGAGCAAGGCCCGCTGCATCGCGGCTCTCGAGAACCGGCTGCCCGACGCGGTCAACGTGTCGGTCGCGTTCAAGAAGCCGATCTTCCTCCCGGGGAAGGTGCAGTTCGGCGCCGAGCGCAACGAGTCCGGCTACGACTTCACGCTGGTGAACCCGAAGACGGGTGCCCCGCACCTGCTCGGACGTACGACGGCGCTGTAGCTCACTTCGCGCGGGGGCGGATGAGCCCCTCCTGCGCAACCGTGGCGACGAGGGTTCCGTCCTGGGTGAAGATCCTGCCCAGGGCGAGCCCTCGTCCGCCGCTGGCCGACGGGGACTGCTGGTCGTAGAGCCACCACTCGTCGGCCCGGAACGGCCGGTGGAACCAGATGGTGTGGTCCAGTGAGGCCATCTGCACCTTGTCCGGCCCGTTGTCGGGGTGCGCCGCCAGGGTCGCCCCCAGCAGGGACACGTCACTGGCGTAGGTGAACGTCGCCAGGTGCTCCATCGGGTCGTCGGTCAACCGGCCGTCGACACGGATCCACACCTGTGTCCGCGACGGGTGCATCGGGTCGGGGTCCAGGCCGTACGACGAGTTGCCGAGCCAGCGGACGTCGAGCGCCGCCCACTCCGTGCTGAGGCCGTCGTCGTTGCCGCGCTCCTTCATCAGGTCCATGAGGTTCAGGCCCTCGTCGGGACCCTTGACCTCGGGCATCACGTCCTGGTGCTCGAGGCCCTCCTCGAGCTTCTGGAAGCTGAGCGACTGGTAGTAGATCGGCCGACCGTGCTGGCGGGCGAGGACGCGACGGGTGGCGAAGGACTTGCCGTCCCGGATCCGCTCGACGTCGTAGATGATCGGGACGTTGTAGTCGCCGGCCAGCAGGAAGTACGAGTGCAGCGAGTGCACGTGGAAGCCCTCAGGCACCGTCCGGGACGCCGCGATCAGCGCCTGCGCAGCCACCTGGCCGCCGTACACGCGCTGACGGATCGTCTCGGGCTGGGTGCCGCGGAACAGGTCGGTGTCGAGCTGCTCGAGGTCGAGCAGGGCCACCAGCTTGCGGGTCGCCTCGCCCATGGTGCGTTCGGTCACGCCTGTCCTCCGGTCTCGTCGGGTCGTTCGAGGCCGGCCAGGAACTGCTCGAACTGCTGGCCGATCTCCTCGCCGGTCGGCAGCGGTTCGTCGCTGGCAAGCAGGCTGCTGCCCTCGTCCTCGGCGCGGGCGAACGTGTCGTACTGCTGCTCGAGCGCGGAGACGACGTCGGCCACCTCGGTGTTCGCAGCGAGGTAGCGGCCGATCTCCTCGTCACGCTCGTCGGCGAGCTCGCGCAGCGCCGTGAGGTCGATGGTCAGCCGCGCGGCCAGCTCGACCTGCTCGAGGAGGGCGATCGACGCCGGCGGGTAGTCCAGCTGGGCGAGGTAGTGCGGCACGTGCGCCACGAATCCCTGGCCGTCGTGGCTCCACTCGCCGAGGCGGACCTCCAGCAGCGCCTGGGCGCTGCTCGGCACGCGGAGCTCGCCGCGCCAGGGGCTGGTGCCCTTGAGCAGGTCGGGGTTGTTGGCGTGGTGGGTGATCGCGATCGGGCGCGTGTGCGGCACCGCCATCGGGACCGATCCGATCGACACCACGAGGGAGACCTCGAACCGCTCGACGACCTCCAGCACCGCGCGGCAGAACGCCTCCCAGCGGATGTCCGGCTCCGAGCCGTGCAGGAGGAGGTACGGCGTCCCGCCGGTGTCGTGCAGCAGGCGGACCACCAGGCGCGGGGCTTCATAGCCCTCGTAGTGGTCGCGCGCGAAGGTCATCGGGGGCCGGCGCGCGCGGTAGTCGTGCAACTGGTCGACGTCGAAGGTGGCGACCACGACTCCCCCGCCCTCGGGCGAGTCGGCGCCGGTCCGGACGAGGTGGCGACAGGCCAGGGCTCCGGCACTGCCCGCGTCGAGGAAGCCCTCGAGCGCGACGATCAGCGGCAGGGCACTCACGCCCTCGAGCTCGGGCACCTCGTCCACGATGTGCACCACGCGCGGGGACGGGCTGGTGGGCTGCGCAGGAGACGTCACGAGGCCAGCCTAGTGGCGGGGAATCAGGGTCAGCGGTCGTAGGTGGTGGTCATCAACGCCACACCACGCTGGGCGAGCTGGCTGGACGTGATGCCCAACACAGCCTGGAGGGCTTCGGCCTGGTCGGCGCCGTGTTGGAGACGGTCGAGGAGGAGCAGCAGCACGTCCTCGCCGTAGGCGCTGGCGATGTACTCACAGACCCACCACGAGACGGCATACCAGCCCTCGGCGTCAGGCCCGGCGAACTCGGTCTCGCCCGGGAGGTCGGTCGCGCTCGCGCCGACGGACAGGGCGCTGGCGGGCAGGCGGCGCTTCGCCGGCGGCAAGGGGCGCACGGAGACGTACTCGGCCAGGCCCTCGTTGATCCACAACGGCGCCCCGCGCCCGCGGGCACCGAGGAGGGCATGGGTGAGCTCGTGGCGAACCAGGCGCCCGATGACCAGGGGCGTCTGGTCGAGCACCCGCGGGTTGAGGAACATCCGGTACGACGCCGCGCCCTTGCCGGGCGTGCGCGTGTCGACGGGCACCGCGATCGTCAGTCCGTCCGCCCGGTCCGGGTCCCCGACCGTCTGGTTCGCCAGACCACGCAGGAAGGTCGGATCCTGCAGCGAGTAGACGATGACGCCGTCGGCGGGATTCGCGTCGTCGGCGCCGATGACTGCGCGCACGTCACCGCGACCGCTGCTCACCGCGTCCAGCACCTCGGCAGACGAGTCCTCGGTGTAGTCGTCGAACACGCCCAGCACACCGGCGCGCTCCTCCACCTGGACCGCGCCCAGGTCCCAGGGCTGCACGTTGCCCGGGTGGTCGGCTTCCCACTGGTAGTCGGTGGTGGAGGAGATCAGCATGTGCCGGCCGTCCTCGGACGGGGTGAACAGGAACCGGTCGCGCGTGCGCACCGCCGCGGCGTCGTACCCCTTCAGCTTCAGGGCGAGCACGACCTCGGCCCAGTAGTCCTCGGAGCCCTCGACCAGGGTGATCGTGTCGGTCAGCACGCGGTAGCGCAGCACCTCGATCGGCAATTGTTCGAGGTTGTCGAAGTAGACCTGCTGGTCATCGATCAGACCTGTGTCGGTGGGGTCGAGGGTGAGCCGGTAGCGGGCGATGTCGTGCTTCTGCAGCGCCACGGCGCGCGCGTTGACCGTGGTCTGCATGAGCTCGCCGACGTCGGTGAACGGGTCGCCGGAGTACGTCGGCGGGGGCAGGTCGTCCGAGCAGGCGGTGAGCGAGAGCAGGCCCAGACAGGTGCCGAACAGACTGGTCAGGAACAGCAACGACCGCAGGGCACCGCGCACCGGAGCCCTTCGGTGCGCACTGCGGCCTGGGTCAGCGGTTGCCGTCCACATCGAGCAGCGTCCGACCTTCCGCCACCGGTTCGGCAGTGATGTCGTGGAGCACGTCGAGCGC
>JAKFEI010000487.1:0-6143 GCA_036675765.1 Nocardioides sp.
CCGATCATCACCGCGATCTCGCGCGAGGTCTTCTCGCGCACCCCCCGCCTGCACGAGGAGGCCGCGCTGGCCCTCGGTGCCACGCGCTGGGAGATGATCCGGATGACGGTCTTCCCGTACTCCCGCTCGGGCATGGTCTCGGCGGTCATGCTCGGCCTGGGCCGCGCGCTCGGCGAGACGATGGCCGTGACCATGGTCCTCTCGGTCGGCTTCGACCTGTCGTGGAACGTCATCGCGCAGTCCAGCCCGACGTCGATCGCGGCCAACATCGCGCTCAAGTACAAGGAGCGCAGCGCCGACCTGCTCAACGTGCTCGTCGCCACCGGCCTCGTGCTCTTCCTGCTGACCTTCCTGGTGAACTTCGCAGCGCGATGGATCATCGGCCGTAGCGAAAGGCGGATGGCACGATGACGACGCTCGAACAAGCGCCGGCCGACCGGGTCCACATTCCGCTCACCCACCCGCGGCTGCCGCAGCAAGCGGAACTGATCGTCGCCGCGATTGCCGCTGCGTTCGGTGCCCTGCTCCTGGTGCTCGGTGTGTCGATCATCGGAGCCACGATCCTCGCGGGCATCTCGTTCCTGGTCGTCCTGCCGGTCTGGTCATGGGCGATCGAAGGCCGCCGCGGTGCCACCGACCGGTTGATGACCGGCCTGATCTGGACGACCTTCATCGTCGCGATCGTGCCGCTCGCCTCGCTGCTGTGGCGCGTCATCGACCAGGGTGCCGGGCGGATCGACGGCACGTTCCTGAGCTACTCGTTCTTCAAGACCCAGATCGACCAGCCGGTCGGCATCTACCACGCGATCATCGGCACGCTGCTGGTGACGCTGGGTGCGGCGCTGATCTCGGTGCCCGTCGGCGTGATGGCGGCCGTCTACCTCGTCGAGTACGGCAAGAAGAACAAGATCGCGAAGGTGATCACCTTCCTGGTCGACGTGATGACGGGCATCCCGTCGATCGTTGCCGGTCTCTTCGCCTTCGCGGTGTTCACGCTGATCTTCGGTCCGGCCTACGTGTCCGGCTTCGGTGGCTCGGTGGCGCTCTCGCTGCTGATGATCCCGATCGTCGTACGGGCGACCGAGGAGATGCTGATGCTCGTCCCGGACGAGCTGCGTGAAGCGGCCTACGCCCTCGGTACGCCGAAGTGGAAGACGATCGTCCGGATCGTGCTCCCCACCGCTCTCGGCGGCATCCTCACCGGCATCACCCTGGCGACCTCGCGTGTCATCGGCGAGACGGCCCCGCTGCTGCTGATCGCGGGAGCCACGGACCGGACGAACATGAACCCGTTCGACGGCGCCATGACGACCCTGCCGGTCCTGATCTACGGTCAGAACGTCCGCGGCGACGCGCCCGCGGAGGCCATCGCCTGGGGCGCCGCCTTCATCCTCATCCTCATCGTGATGGTGCTCAACCTCGTGGCACGCATCGTCGGCAAGATCTTCGCCCCCAAGAAGGGTTGAGAGGGAGTTTCATCATGGCCAAGAGCATCGACGTCTCCGACGTCAACATCTACTACGGCGACTTCCTCGCGGTGGAGGGCGTCAACATGACCGTCCGCGCCGGCGCGGTCACCGCCTTCATCGGTCCGTCGGGGTGTGGCAAGTCCACCTTCCTGAGGTCGCTGAACCGCATGCACGAGGTGATCCCCGGCGCCCGCGTCGAGGGCAAGATCGTCGTCGACGGCCAGGACCTGTACGACGCCAGCGTGGACCCGGTGGCCGTGCGCCGCCAGGTCGGCATGGTCTTCCAGCGGCCCAACCCGTTCCCGACCATGTCGATCGCCGACAACGTGGTCGCGGGCCTCAAGCTCAACTCGGGCCGGATGTCGAAGTCCGAGACCGACGACGTCGTCGAGAAGTCGCTGCGCGGCGCCAACCTCTGGAACGAGGTCAAGGACCGGCTCAACAAGCCGGGCATGGGCCTCTCCGGTGGCCAGCAACAGCGCCTCTGCATCGCCCGCGCGATCGCGGTCGAGCCGCAGATCCTGCTGATGGACGAGCCGTGCTCGGCGCTCGACCCGATCTCGACCTCGGCCATCGAGGACCTGATCCACCAGCTCAAGAACGACTACACGATCGTCATCGTCACCCACAACATGCAGCAGGCGGCGCGGGTCTCCGACGACACCGGCTTCTTCAACCTCAAGGCAACCGGCGAGCCCGGGCACCTGGTGGAATTCAACCCCACCAAGAAGATGTTCGCCAACCCGGACGACCCGGCCACCGAGGCCTACATCTCCGGCCGCTTCGGCTGATGAACGCCCGCCGTCAGTCGGTCCGCGCCTACTTCCACCGCTGGACCGAGACGTCGGGTGCCCAGCTGCTGGTGGTCGACCCGGCTGGCGACGAGTTCGGTCTCGCCGACGCGATGGCCGGCCACGGCGTTCATGTCACCTGGGTGGGCGACACCCTGGACGGACTCGTCGAGTTCGGTCGCGTCGATCCGCACGCCGTCGTCGTTGCCCCGGAGGCCCCCGGCATCGCGGCCGACGACTTCGTCAGCCGGATCCGTCGCCACGGCTCGCCGTATGTCATCGCCGGTGCGGACGACCTCGGCGACGGTGACCGCGCCCCGTCGGACGGAATCGGGCCGCTGATGCTCGCGGGCGCCTCGGCCGTCGTACTGCGTCCCTATGCGGCGCAGCAGGTGTGGGACCTGATGACGCACGCGCCGCGCTCCGTGGCGGACCATGCCCGCCTCGAGGTGGGTCCCATCGAGCTGGACGCCACCGCCTTCACGGTGCGCGTCGGCGGGCAGCGCATCGCAGACCTGCCGTTGAAGGAATTCGAGCTCCTGCGCGCCCTGATGCTGTCCTCGCCCGGCGTCGTCACCGACGAGGAGCTCCGTGACGCCATCTGGGGCACCAACGGTCGCCGCCCGGGGGGCAACACCATCGCGATGCACGTGACGCGGTTGCGTGCGCGCCTCGGCGAGGCTGCCGTCGTACGACGGATCCGCGGGCGGGGCTACAGCCTGACGGTCGACGGCACCTAGCCGGCAGCGCGGCGGGAGGGGCCTTCCGGCAGCGTGCTGCCGCGGTTGACCCGGAGACGCGGTCGGCTCAGAGGAGGATGAGGCTGAGGATCTCGTAGCAGCCCCAGGCCGCCAGCGCGGCGGCCGGGAACGTCGACACCCAGGCGGTGAGGATCGTGCGCGCCATGCCCCACTTGACCGCGTTGAAGCGCTTGGTCGCGCCGGCGCCCATGACGGCCGACGTGATCGTGTGGGTCGTCGAGATCGGTGCGTGGAAGATGAAGGCCGTCGAGTAGAGCACCGTGGCGCCGACCGATTCGGCGGCGAAGCCACGCGGCGGGTCCAGGTCGATGATCTTGCGACCGAGCGTGCGCATGATGCGCCACCCGCCGGCGTACGTGCCGGCCGAGATCGCGCCTGCCGCAAGGAGGACGACCCACAGGGGCAGCGTCTCGATGTTGTACGACGCGGGGTAGGCGATGACCAGCGTCAGCAGGATGACGCCCATCGTCTTCTGGGCGTCCTGCAGGCCGTGGCCGAGTGCGAGGGCGGCAGCCGAGACGGTCTGCATGCCCCGGAAGCCGCGGTTGATCTTGTGCGGGTTGCCCTTGCGGAAGATCCACATGATCGCCGTCATGACCACGAATGCTGCGCAGAAGCCGAAGAGCGGCGACAGCACCATCGGGATGAGGACCTTCTGGACGATGGTGTCCCACTTGACGGCAACGCCGCCAGCGATCGCCGCGCCCACGAGGCCGCCGATGAGGGCGTGCGAGGAGGACGACGGGAGTCCGAAGTACCAGGTGATCAGGTTCCAGATGATCGCGCCGAGAAGGCCGGCCATCACGACCACGAGACCGTGATTGACGCCGACCAGGAGATGGCCGGTCTTGTCCTCGATCGTGATCACGTCAGCGACGGTCTTGGCGACCTCCTGGCCGAGGAGGGCACCGAGGAAGTTCATGATCGCGGCCAGGGTCAGGGCGATCCGCGGCGTGAGCGCACGGGTCGACACCGACGTCGCGATGGCGTTCGCCGCGTCGTGGAAGCCGTTGGTGTAGTCGAAAACGAGCGCGATGACGACCACGGCGATCACGATCGCCAGGGTGAGAGACACGCTCAGCCTTCCTTGACGGCGATCTGCTCCACCGTGTTGGCGACCCGCTCGAACGCGTCGATGGCGCCCTCGAGGGACTCGACGATGTCCTTGAGCTTGAGGACCTCGATCGTCGCGAACTCACCCGAGAACAGCTTGGCCAGCGTGCGCCGGTGGTTGCGGTCGCCGGTGTTCTCGAGACGGTTGATCTCGATCCAGTAGTCGTCGAGCGACTGCATCGACTGCAGGCGCGGCATGGCCGCAGCCGTCAGCTCGGCACAGCGCTGGAGCACCTCGACCTGCTCGGAGAGCTCGGGAGGCAAGGTCTTCACTTCGTAGAGCAGGATGAGGTCGACGGCCTCGTCCATCATGTCCATGCAGTCGTCGAGGCCCGACCCGAGCGCGTAGATGTCCTCGCGGTCGAAGGGCGTCACGAAGGTGCTGTTGACCTTCTTGACGATCGAGTGCGTGGTCTCGTCGCAGGCGTGCTCGGCGGCGCGCATGCGCTCGGCGACGTCGGCCTTGTCGGAGTCGTCGGACAGCATCTCGGCGAGGAGCTCGGCTCCACCCACCAGATGCTGAGCCGACTCCGCGAAGAGTACGTAGAAGGAGTTATCGACCGGACGGAGACGCAGACCCACAAGTACTCCCGTTGAGGCGGAGACGAACGGCTTCATGCTAGGGGGAAACGCTCGGATGAACGCAAACCCACAGCACCGCAGACAGTGTGGCACGTCCCACGCTCAACGGCGCACTGGCACGGTCATCGCGTGTTCGTGCAGGTCAGAGGGGGTGTTGCCACCCCTCCGGGGTGGCCGGGACGGTCGGATCAGAGCGAAAGTCGGCGGTGTCGCTGGGCCTCGATCAGGGTCTCCTGGAGGTGGATCTCGCCGTCATTGCGCTGCCACTGGCCGTCCGCGCCGAGTTCCCACGCCTGCGTGGTGGGTGCGAAGGCGAGGTCCAGCAGGCGTCGTACCTCGTCACGACTCTGCTCGGGGAGCCGGACCAGCACTTCGACCCGACGGTCCAGGTTGCGGTGCATCATGTCGGCCGAGCCGATCCAGGTGACGGGCTCGCCGCCGCCCTCGAAGTCGAAGATCCGGCTGTGTTCGAGGAACCGCCCCAGGATGGAGCGGACCTTGACGTTCTCACTCAGGCCGGGGACTCCGGGGCGCAGTGAGCAGATGCCGCGCACGAGCAGCTCGACGGGAACGCCCTCGCAGGACGCGAGGTAGAGCGCGTCGATGAGCGGCTCGTCGACGATGGAGTTCGCCTTGATCCGGACTCCGGCGGGTCGTCCCGCCTGGTGGTGCGCGATCTCTGCGTGGATCTGGTCGATCAGGCCGCTGCGCACGGAGTCCGGTGCCACCAGCAGCTCTTCGTAGGTCGCCTTGCGCGACCAGCCGGACAGGTTGTTGAAGAGGTGGGCGACGTCCTCGCCGATGGCCTCGTTCGTCGTGAGCAGGCCGAGGTCCTCGTAGGTGCGCGAGGTCTTCGGGTTGTAGTTGCCCGTGCCGATGTGGGTGTAGCGCCGGATGCCCTCGGGCTCGTCGCGGACCACCATTGCCAGCTTGCAGTGCGTCTTGAGACCGACCAGGCCGTGGACGACATGGCAGCCGGCCTGCTCCAGCTTGCGGGCCCAGCGGATGTTGGCCTGTTCGTCGAAGCGGGCCTTGATCTCGACCAGCACCAGTACCTGCTTGCCGGCCTCGGCGGCGTCGATGAGGGCGTCGATGATCGGTGAGTCACCCGAGGTGCGGTAGAGCGTCTGCTTGATCGCCAGCACGTGCGGGTCCGCAGCGGCCTGCTCGATGAAGCGCTGCACGGACGTCGCGAACGAGTCGTAGGGGTGGTGCAGCAGTACGTCGCGGCGGCGCAACGCCTTGAAGACGTCGACCGGTGCAGCGGACTCCACCTCGGCCAGCCGGGTGTGGGTGACCGGCACGAACGAGGGGTACTTCAGGTCCTCGCGCGGCAGGTCGGCGATGGAGTGCAGGCCGCGCAGGTCGAGCGGACCGGGGAGCCGGAAGACCTCCTCCTCGGTGACGTCGAGCTCGGAGACGAGCAG
>JAKFEI010000146.1:0-6102 GCA_036675765.1 Nocardioides sp.
CCGCCGGGGACGTCAGTCGGTGGCGAGGCGCTCGAGCACCGTGGTGGCGTACCTGGTGAGCGCCGCCACCTGCTCGCGGTCCATGCCGTCGAAGAACAGCTCCCGCACCAGTTCCACGTGACCGGGGGCGGCCCCGGCGATCGCCGCCATGCCCTCGTCGGTCAGGTCCACGAAGGCACCGCGACGGTCGTCGGCGCAGTGTCGTCGTACGACGAGGCCGCGGGCCTCCATCCGGGTGATCTGCTTCGAGACCCTGCTCTTCTCCCACTGCAGGCGCTCGCCGAGCTCGAACATCCGGAGCGAGCAGTCGTCGACGCCCTCATCGGTCCGCTGGTCGGTCAGCGCCACGAGGATCTCGTAGTCGGCGATGGAGAGGCCGCTCGCGGCCTGCAGTTCACGATTGAGCCGCGCACTGAGCTGGGAGTTGAGGTCCACCCAGGCCCGCCACGCCTGCTGCTCCTCGGCGTCGAGCCAGCGCGTCGTCGTACTCATCCTTCGATGGTAGCCACGAATGTTGACACATCCACGACTTTCGAGGCGCGGAACTGCGGGTGGGATTGGTCACCTTCGCCGTCCCACCGGGCGGCTCGATTACCCCCGGCCCCCGTTTCCCGGCCTACGATCGAGCGATTTTGTTGATGGACCGAAGGGGAAGCCGTGAGCGTCACCGAGGACAAGTTCGACCGCTGGAAGCACCACGAGGAGCTCGCCGAGGCGGCGATCCCGATCATCGGAAAGCTGCACCGCGAGAAGGACGTCACGATCCTTCTGCACAGCCGCTCCCTGGTGAACAAGTCAGCAGTCAGCATTCTCAAGACCCACCGCTTCGCCCGGATGATCGAGGGCGAGGAGCTGTCGATCTCCGAGACGTTCCCGTTCCTCGAGGCCATCGCCGCGCTCGACCTCGGCGCCGCGAAGATCGACCTCGCGCTCCTGCTCGGCAGCTACAAGGCCTCCGACACCAACCTGAGCCCGGCTGAGTTCACCGCCCTGGCCCTGTCCGACGCGACCGGCGACAACAAGACCGCCGCCCCCGGCCCGCAGGACATCGTCCTCTACGGCTTCGGCCGCATCGGCCGCCTGGTCGCCCGCCTCCTCGTCGAGAAGTCCGGCTCCGGCAACGGCCTGCGCCTGCGCGCCATCGTGGTGCGCAGGGGTGGCGAGGGCGACCTCGCCAAGCGCGCCTCGCTGCTGCGTCGCGACTCGGTGCACGGCCAGTTCAACGGCACGATCACCGTCGATGAGGAGAACGACCTCATCATCGCCAACGGCAACGTCATCAAGGTCATCTACAGCAACGACCCCACGACGATCGACTACACCGACCACGGCATCAGCGACGCGATCCTGATCGACAACACCGGCAAGTGGCGCGACCGCGCGGGCCTGTCCAACCACCTGCGCCCCGGTATCGCGAAGGTGCTGCTGACCGCGCCGGGCAAGGGTGACGTCCCGAACATCGTGCACGGCGTCAACCACCTCGAGACCGACCTCGACGAGAAGATCCTCTCCTGCGCGTCGTGTACGACGAACGCGATCGTTCCCCCGCTCAAGGCGATGGAGGACGAGTTCGGCATCAGCCGCGGCCACGTGGAGACGGTGCACTCGTTCACCAACGACCAGAACCTGCTGGACAACTACCACCCGGCCGACCGCCGCGGTCGCTCCGCACCGCTCAACCTGGTGATCACCGAGACCGGCGCCGCGTCGGCCGTCGCGAAGGTCCTGCCGGACCTCAACGCCAAGATCACCGGCAACTCGATCCGGGTCCCCACCCCCGACGTGTCGATCGCGATCCTCTCGCTGCAGCTGAAGCGCGAGACCACCCGCGAAGAGGTGCTCGAGCACCTGCGCAAGACGTCCCTCACCGGGCCGTTGAGCCGCCAGCTCGACTACACGACCGCCAGCGACGCGGTGTCCACCGACTTCATCGGCTCGCGCGCCTCCTCGGTGATCGACGGCAACGCCGCCATCGTCGACGGCGACTCCGCGATCCTCTACGTCTGGTACGACAACGAGTTCGGCTACTCCTGCCAGGTGCTGCGCACCGTGCAGTACGTGTCGGGCGTCGAGTACCCGACGCTTCCCCGCGCCTGATCTCACCGAGCGGCAGTGTGCGCCGGATCCGGGCAGCCCTTGCGGCGCGCCCGGGACCGGCGCACACTGCAATTGGGGGACCAATCGGGGGTTCCCGAAGGGGCGCAACCATGACCGACAACAGCGTCGACATCCTCGCCGACACCATCACCCAGACCCACGACGTGCTCGCCGAGCGACTCGCGCGGGCGGTCGCCTGCAGGCCCACCCGGGAGCGGCCACGCGACCGGCTCGCCGCCACCGACCCGTTCCTCGCGAGCGCCAGTCGCCACGTCTCCGCAGCCAACGCCGTGCTGGCACCCTGCGCGCGGCGCCACCTCGCCGAGGGGCGCCACCGGGCCCAGGAGTTCGCCCACGAGAGCCGGCGACTGGAGGTCGCCCTGGCTCAGGTCAAGGCCAAGCTCTACGGCTCCACCTTCGTCGTACGACGTCCGTGGTCGTCGATCTGGGAGGAGGTCGAGGACGCGCTCGGCCAGTTCCGGGCGCTCGAGGAGCAGCTGGCCGACGACCTGATCGCAACCGAGGCCGGGCCGGACACCGACGACCTCGCCGAACGCCTCTACCGGGCCGAGCAGCGGGTGCCGACCCGCCCCCATCCGTACCTGCCCCACCTGGGCCTGCGCGGCCGGATGGCGCGGCGGGTCGCGGTCCGGGTGGACCGCTTCTGGGACACGGCCGAGGGCCGGATGGTTCCGGAACCGGTGCGGCCGCACCGCTCGCGCGATGGCCGGATGACGCAGTTCCTGCTGGCCGATCCGCATGCGACGACGGCCCCGCTAGCAGCGGCAAGCGGCACCGCGCAGACTGATCCTGCGCGCGATTGAGCGCTGGGTTACGCCCAATTGCGGGTGACGGTCACCACGTGGGAATCGTGACCGGCGCCACTGCGCTAACTATTGCAAGCATGCGAAATTTGGTGGGTCAGACCTCCCCGACCTGGGGAGGCCGCCCACGCCGCGCTGAGGCCCGCGACGACGTGGAGCGACATCGGACAACGATGAAGTAGTCGCGGGCACGGGAGAACCAATCAACACCGCCGGACCGCCCCACGGGGCGAACCGGCTCGGGGCGAAGGAACAGGAGTTCCTGGACATCAGCAGTCCAAGCCCGACAGGTCACCTTTCGCAAGCGTCGCTGTTGGAGACACTCCGATGTCCACCACCCTTTCGCGCGCCGGCGCACGCCTGCTCGTCGTTCCGCTCGCCACCTCGCTCCTCGTCTTCGCGCCGGGCGATTCCGCGCGCGCCGAGGATGCCGTCGCTCCGGCCCCCGTGGTCAGCACGGCCACCGCGACCGAGCCCAGGACGGCTCCCGTCGTCGTGGTCAAGAAGGTCAAGAAGAAGAAGCTCTCCGTCGGCCGGCGCGCCCTGAAGGCCGCCAAGACCCGCGCCGGCAAGCCCTACGTGTACGGCGCCAACGGCCCGCACGCGTTCGACTGCTCCGGCCTGGTGCAGTGGTCCTTCCGCAAGGTCGGCAAGAAGCTCCCCCGTACGTCGGGCGCCCAGGCCGGCGCGACGCGCCGCGTCAAGCACCCCCGTCGCGGCGACCTCGTGTTCTTCTCCAACGGCGGCCGCGTCTACCACGTCGGCATCTACGCCGGGAACCACACCGTGTGGCACGCCTCGCGCCCCGGTGCCCCGGTCAAGAAGGAACGCATCTGGACGAACTCGGTCTTCTACGGCCGCGTGCGCTGATCCAGCACCACCCGCAGCAACCACGGAACCGTCGGTGCCCCGTATGGGGAGGCACCGGCGGTTCTGTGGGCTCCTCGGTCGATTACGGTCCTCCCATGGAGCAGCGCGACCGGCGGCGACTTCTCGCCGGCACCGTTCTCGTGGCGCTGCTCGCCACCGGATGCGGTGCCCGGGATCCGGGTGACGCGGCACCGACCGGGCCGCAGACCACGGCGCCCACCCTGCCGACGGTGACGCCCACGGATCCGCCCGTCACGGATCCGCCCGCGCCGACCGCGCCGGTCGATGACCCACTGACCCAGAAGGCGTCGAACCGCAAGCGCTACCACCGGCTCGCCGGACAGTCCTACCGCTTCGAGAACTCCCTGCGCGGCCTGGACTACGCCGCAGCGCACGGCTACCTGTGGATCGACATCGACACGAACTACTGCCTGGACGACACCCGCACCCGCCAGGTCCCGATCGCGACGCACTGGCGCAAGCTCGACACGGAGGGCTTCGACCCGGGCGGCCGCTACCCGCCCGACACCCGGTGGTCCGACCTCACCCTGAGCCAGGTGCGCGAGCTCCGCTCGGCCGACAACCCGCCGTACCGGCTCGTCACGATGGTGGACATGGTCAGGTACGCCGCGCGGGTCGGGCTCGAGGGCATCGAGTGGGAGGTCAAGGCCGGCCGCGGCTTCGAGAAGGTCGAGACCTACCGCGAGGTGTTGCGGGTGGCCCGCAAGCTGGGCATCACGATCGAGGTCAAGACGCTCTACGCGCTCGGCGGCGCCAAGGCGTCACTGAGGCGACTGCGCGCCGCCAAGCTGGCAGGCGCCACCACGATGCTGATCGTCACGCGCAAGCAGCCGCGGATCCTGCTGGAACCCGCTCACGAGACCTTCATCGACTACGTCCGTGGCAAGTGGGGACGGGCCTGATGATCTACATCGATGACATGCAGCGGCCGGCACGCGTCGGCCCCGTCGAGGGCGTCTGGTCCCACCTGCTGTCGGACCTGCCCGGCGAGGCCGGCACCGCCGAGCTGCTCGCCTTCGCCGAACGCCTCGGGATCGATGCCCGCTGGATCCAGAACGCGGGTACGGCGACCGAGCACTTCGACGTCCGCGAACCGACCCGGCAACGAGCGCTCGCGCTCGGTGCCACGCCGATCCGGTACGGCCGGGCCGTCGCCGCAATCACGATGGCCAAGCGGGAGGTCAGCGGCCGGTGAACTCCGGCGGGCGGCGCTCGGCGAAGGACGTCAGCGCCTCCTTCAGGTCGTCACTGACGAGGAACGCCGCGTTCCACGCCGCGGTGTAGCGCAGGCCGGCCTCCACCCTCGGGCCGCGCTCGGCGTCGAGGACGTCCTTGATCCCGCGGGAGACCAGCGGCGAGTTGGCGGCGATCCGGCCTGCCAGCTCGACGGCGGCCGTACGGGCGGCGGCCGCGTCGTCGTACACGTTGTTGACCAGGCCGATGGAGAGCGCCCGGGCCGCGTCGATGTCGTCGCCGGTGAGGGCGAGCTCGCGCAGGTGGCCGTCGCCGATCACGCCGACCAGGCGCTGGAGGCTGCCGAGGTCGGCGACGATCGCCATCTTGGCCTCGCGAACGCTGAACACCGCGTCGGCCGAGGCCACCCGGACGTCGCACGCCGCGGCGAGGTCGACGCCTCCACCGACGCACCAGCCGGTGATCGCCGCGACGGTCGGGGTGCGGCTGTTCGCGACGGCGTCGATGCAGCCCTGCCAGCGCCGGATGAGGCCCAACAGCTCGGATCGGCCACCGGCATGGGTCTGCTCGAAGAGCGGCGCGAAGGTCGCGAAGGCCTGGCCGAGGTCGAGGCCGAACGAGAAGTGCTTGCCGCTCCCGGTGAAGACGATCGCACGGACGTCGGGGTTGACGTCCAGCGTCGCGACGGTGTCGGCCAGCTCGATGAAGAACTGGTCGTCCATCACCGCCTTGCCGTCAGGACCCGCCAGGACGACGGTGGCGACCGGGCCGTCGTACGCAATGGTGAAGCGGGGCTCGCTCATCAGGCACCCACCTCGGCGGTGAGCTCGGACAGCCGGCTCAGCTGGCTGACGCGCTCCTCGGCGGTGTCGGCGAGCGAGTTGAGCAGCAGGGTCCGGATGCCGGCGGCGTCGAACTCGGCGAGCTGGCGGCGGATCGAGTCCTCGTCGCCCATCAGCGTCACGGCCTCGACCAGCTCGTCCGGTACGACGGCCGCGGCCTCGGCCTTCTTGCCCGACAGGTAGAGGTCCTGGATGTCCTTGGCCTCGGTCTCGTAGCCGTAGCGGCAGGCGAGCTGGTTGTAGAAGTTCTTGTC
>JAKFEI010000492.1:0-6033 GCA_036675765.1 Nocardioides sp.
GGTGAGGAGCGCGGAGAGAAGCAGCGCGCGCAGGACCGTCGACACGCCCGCCAGACTAGTGGGCGCGACCTCGCCTTGCCCGTCGCGTACCGTCAGGTCAGTGATTCGCTTCGAAAAGGTCACCAAGCGCTACGCCGGTCCCGGCAAGCCTGCGCTGGACCAGGTCAGTATTGACATCGACAAGGGCGAGTTCGTCTACCTCGTCGGCACCTCCGGTTCGGGCAAGTCGACCGCGCTGCGGCTCGTCCTGCGCGAACTGCGGCCGACCACCGGGCGCGTCCACGTCGCCGGCAAGGAGATCAACCGGATGGCGGGCTGGAAGGTGCCCCGCCTGCGCCGCCAGATCGGCACCGTCTTCCAGGACTTCCGGTTGCTCCCGAACAAGACCGTCTCCGAGAACGTCGCCTTCGCCCAGCAGGTGATCGGCAAGTCCCAGCGCGAGATCAACAAGGTCGTGCCTGAGACCCTCGAGCTGGTCGGCCTCAAGGACAAGGGCGACCGGATGCCCGACGAGCTCTCCGGTGGTGAGCAGCAGCGGGTGGCCATCGCCCGCGCGTTCGTGAACCGGCCGATGATCCTCATCGCCGACGAGCCCACCGGCAACCTGGACCCGCAGACCTCGGTCGGCATCATGAACCTGCTCGGCGACATCAACCAGACCGGTACGACGGTGGTCATGGCCACCCACGACCACGGCATCGTCGACCAGTTCACCAAGCGAGTCATCGAGCTCGAGCACGGAAAGGTCATCCGCGACGAGGCGGCCGGTAGCTACGGCTTCCAGCACTGAGTCAAGGAGCACTCCCCAACATGCAGCTTCGCTATGTCTTCACCGAGCTCCGCACCGGCCTGCGGCGCAACCTCTCGATGCACCTGGCCGTCATCCTGACCCTCTTCGTCTCGCTGTCCCTCGCCGGCGTCGGCATCCTCATCCAGCGTGAGGCCGACCTGGCGAACAAGTCGCTGGGCAACGAACTGAAGATCCTCGTCAACCTCTGCATCGACGACGACCCCTCGAACAACCCGAACTGCGCCGGTGGTGAGTTCACCGCCGAGCAGCAGCAGCGGATCGAGACCGAGGTCAAGGGCAACGACGAGGTCAGGTCGTTCCGGTTCGTCTCCAAGGAGGAGGGCTTCGAGAACGCCAAGGCGTCCGGCGCGATCCCCGAGACCGCCTACAGCGGGCCGAACCCGGTCGTGACCGTCGAGAGCTGGCCGGCCGGATACTGGGTGACCCTGAAGAACCCGGAGAAGGCCGACGGCATCATCAGCGCACTGGAGGGCCTCGACGGCGTCTCGGTGATCAAGGACGAGCGTGAGGCGCTCGGACAGATCTTCGGGATCATGAAGGTCCTCAAGTACGGATCGTGGATCGGATCGGGCTTCCTGTTGCTCGCCGCTCTGCTCCAGGTCACCAACACGATCCGCCTGGCTGCGCTCGCGCGCCGGCGTGAGATCGGGATCATGCGCCTGGTGGGTGCCTCGACCCTCTACATCGCGTTGCCGTTCCTGCTCGAGTCACTGGTCACCGCCATCATCGGTGTCGGGCTCGCGGCCGGTGCGTTGGCGTCCTTCCAGTACTGGGGCATCGAGAAGGGCCTGGCCGAACACGTCCAGTTCCTGCCGTGGGTCGACTGGGGCGACTACACCCAGACGCTGATCGGCGGCTTCTTCCCGCTCGGCATCGTCTACCTCGGTCCGGCGCTCACGCTGATCCCGACACTCCTGCTGACCCGGAAATACGTAAAAGTCTGATCCAGGCCGGTTACGGTCGGTGAGTTCACTTCCCCGAACGAAAATGGTTTACCTGTGCGCTCCTTCCCCAGCGCCCCAGGGTTTCGCCGTGTGACCGATCGGCTTCCCACGTGGGCCCATCCCCAGTGGTTGGTGACCGCGATCGCCGTCATCGTGGCCGTCGCCGGCCTCGCCGTACCGATCGCCCATGCCGACGACCGGGACGACCTCGAGGACAAGCAGGACCAGGTCCGGGGCCAGATCTCCGACGTCAAGGGCGACATCCACGAGGCCAGCCAGAAGGTCGCGAAGATCGCACGCGAGCTGAAGGCGGCCCAGAAGCAGCTCACGGCCGCGCAGTCGCGGTTGAGTGCCGTCCAGACCGACCTCGGCAGGGCGCGTGCCGCGGCGGCCGAGCTGGCCAACAAGCTCGTCCTCGCCGAGGAGAAGCTCCGGCTCGCCAAGATCGACCTCGAGCAGGCGCGCGCGGAGGTCGCGGTGCAGCGGCTCGCGAGCCGCGACGCCATCATCGTGATGGGCACCGGTGACGACGCCCGGATGGCCTTGCTGAACTCCTACATGAACAGCGGTTCCATCGAGGACGTGCTGGTCAGCCAGACGGCGTACGACCTGGTCACCGGTCGACAGAACCAGGCACTGGTCGCCCTCGAAGCGGCCGAGGCCGCGATGGAGCAGCGCAAGATCGAGGTGGCCGCTGCGCGCAACGAGGTGGCTCGCGCCAAGAAGTCGGCTGACGAGAACGTCGCCACCATCGCGGTGCTGGTCGACCAGGCCGCGACCACGGCGTTGCAGGTCCGCTCCCTGGTCGTCAAGACCAATGGTGCGCGCCTGGCGGTGGTCCGGGCCCGGGCCGCGGACCGGGCCGCGCTGGCCCGCCTGCAGAAGCGCGAGGCGCGGATCAAGGCGGAGATCATCCGGCTGTCCCGGCAGCAGGGCGGCAGCTACAACGGTGACACCGGCGGCTTCCTCGCGAAGCCGGGCCCCGGACCGGTGACCTCGCCGTACGGGTACCGGATCCACCCGATCTATGGGTACTACGGCCTGCACAACGGCATCGACTTCGGCACCGGGTGCGGCGCACCGCTCGTTGCGGGCGAGTCCGGCACGGTGATCAACCGTTACTACGACGAGGTCTACGGCAACCGCCTCTACGTCGCGATCGGTCGCGTCAACGGCGCCGCCATGACCCTGATCTACAACCACCTGAGCAGCTATTCCGTCGGCAAGGGCGCGAAGGTCCGTCGTGGTCAGGTCGTGGGCTACTCCGGCTCCACCGGCTGGTCGACGGGTTGCCACCTGCACTTCACGGTGCTCCGCAACGGCGAAACCGTGGACCCCGCGCGCTACCTGTGAGTCAGGGTCGTCGAGTAGCCGCGAGGAACGAGCGGCGTATCGAGACGCCGGCCCCAAACCCGTTGCGTGCTCCTGAGAGAATCAATCCATGGCCAAGCAGGGTGCGAAGAAGGAAGGCGCTGTCGATCACAAGATCGTGGCGTCCAACAAGAAGGCGCGCCACGACTACCACATCGAGTCGACCTTCGAGGCCGGGCTGGTGCTCGTCGGCACGGAGGTGAAGTCGCTGCGACTGGGGCGCGCGAGCCTGGTCGACGGCTTCGTCGACATCGACGGTGGCGAGGCCTGGCTGCACAACGTGCACATCCCCGAGTACGCCCAGGGCACGTGGACCAACCACGCCGCCAAGCGCAAGCGCAAGCTCCTCCTGAACCGCATCGAGATCGACAAGATCGAGCGCAAGGTCAGCGAGAAGGGCCAGACGGTCATCCCGCTGTCGATCTACTTCGTCAAGGGCCGGGCCAAGGTCGAGATCGGGCTCGCCAAGGGCAAGAAGTCGTGGGACAAGCGGCAGGCGATCGCCGAGCGCGAGGCCGACCGCGAGAAGGTCGCCGAGATCGGACGCCGCGCCAAGGGCATGCGTGACTGAAGGTCGTCGAGTAGCCGGGCCGAGCGCCAGCGAGGACCGGCATATCGAGACGCAGGACGTCCGCGCGTTCTGGGAGCGTCTTGGCCTGCCCGGCCTGATGGACCTCCACGTCCACTTCCTGCCGCCCTCCATCGAGCGTGCGGTGTGGCGGGAGTTCGACGAGGGCGGCGAGCTGATCGGTCGCGAGTGGCCGATCCGCTACCGCGGTACGGCGGCCGAGCGCGTCGCCTTCCTGCAGGAGTCCGGCGTCCGCGGCTTCTCGACGCTGCCGTACGCCCACAAGCCCGGCATTGCGGGCTTCCTCAACGACTGGTCCCGTGACTTCGCGGCGGAGGTGCCGGAGGTGCTGCGGTCGGCGACGTTCTACCCCGAGCCCGAAGCGACCGACTACGTCCCGGCGCTCGTCGCCGACGGGGTGGAGATCTTCAAGCTGCACCTGCAGGTCGGCTCCTTCCACCTCGACGACCCGTTGCTCGATCCCGTGTGGGCGACACTGGCCGATGCCGGTACCCCGGTCATGGTGCACGCCGGCTCCGGACCGGTCGGGACGTCGTACACGGGTCCGGCCTCGACGGCCCGCGTGCTGGCCCGATTCCCACGACTGCGCCTGGTCATCGCGCACATGGGGTCGCCGGAGTGCTCGGACTTCCTGGCCCTCGCCGAGGAGTACGACGGCGTCCACCTCGACACGTCGATGGCCTTCACCGACTTCTTCGCCGAGGGATCGCACGGCGCCCGGTTCCCCGCGGCCCTCGTGCCGCGACTGCGCGACCTCCAGGAGCGGGTGGTGTGGGGATCGGACTTCCCGACCCTGCCCTTCCCGTATGCCCGGCAACTCGACTGGCTGGCCGATCTCGAACTGGGCGACGACTGGCTCCGGGACGTCTGTTGGCACAACGCCTTGCGGCTGTTGGGTCGAACTGCCGAAGAATCTTGACCTTCACGCCCTTCCCTCGGGAGGGTTGCAGGTGCTGGACTGTCCCCTCCTGACCCCGCTCGGAGGAGAACCATGCGTGCACGTCTTCTGACCCTGGCCGCCGCCACCATTGTCGGCCTCGGTTTCCTCGCTCCCGCGACCGCCAGCACCGGCGGCACCGCTGACGGCGAGCTCCACCCCAATGTCGCCATGATCGCGTTCTACGACGGAACCGGCCGGTTCCGCTGCTCGGCCACGCTGATCAGCCCGACCGTCCTGCTGACGGCCGCCCACTGCACCGACGGCACCGTCGGCAGCACGCTGGTCACCTTCGACAGCGTCATCGCCGAAGCCCCGCCGTCGCCGCTCCCGGTCGCCGCTGACACTGCCGCCGGCTACACGCCGGAGGAGCTCGCCGCCGCCGGTTACCTCTCCGGTACGGCGAACACGCACCCGGACTACAGCGACTTCACCGACATGGACAACTGGAACGACGTGGGCGTCATCGTGCTCGACGAGCCCGTCACCGACATCGCCCCGGCCCCGCTAGCCAACCTCGGCGCCGCCGATGCGATCAAGCAGCCGCGCAAGACCCTCTTCACGGCGGTCGGATACGGCACCGAGGTCCGTCAGGCACCGACCGGCCCGCAGAAGCCGACGCCGCAGAGCTACCCGCTCATCCGTCGTTACGTCGAGATGCCCGGCCAGAAGATCACGCCGCAGATCATCCAGACCAACGGCAACGACAAGGACATCTTCGGCACCGGCGGTACCTGCTTCGGTGACTCCGGTGGTTCGTTGTGGCTCAACGACAAGGTCGTCGGCGTGACGTCGTACGGCTACACCGCGAACTGCCGCTACATCGACGGTTACCAGCGCGTCGACATCCCGGTCGTCGCCAACTGGCTGGCCGAGTTCGGCATCTAGAACCCGGTTGCTCCCACGGGGCGGGCCCACCGGTCATCCGGTGGGCCCGCGTCATGCCCGCGGGCTAGACTGGCTCCGTAGTACAACTCAAGAGGGGCTGATCGGTTTCGACTTGGGACGTTTGTTCCAGGGGAAGCGGGTCGAGAAGCCAGCGTCATCTCGTAAACGATCGCTGGAAACCTATAACTGCCAACTCAAACCGCAGTTCCTTCGCTCTCGCTGCCTGAGCAGTGATCGAAGCGTCTGACCGGGCACCCGTCTTCGTCCCGGACCCAGACGTCATCTAGAAGACTTGCTGCGTCACTCCAGTCCGGAGGGTGACGCGGGACTCAAACCGGACTGGGTCTGTCGGCGACGTGTCTGTGCGAGCGCCGGGACCGAGAAAACGCCAGCACAGACTGCACCCGGAGAAGACCTGGCTCGACGCTCGAGGACCGGGGTTCGATTCCCCGCAGCTCCACAGCCCTCTTTGAGGCAGACAAGGCCCGCGCCC
>JAKFEI010000266.1:0-6017 GCA_036675765.1 Nocardioides sp.
TGTGGCGTTGTGCACAACCCCACACTGGTCAGGCGTTACCTAGCGGTAGCAATCGCCTTACGCTTCGCTCATGAGCTCCATGCCTGACGCTGCTGCCACGCCCGAGAAGGCCTCGCACGCCAAGGATCGCCCGTGGGTGATGCGGACCTACGCCGGCCACTCGACGGCGGAGGCGTCGAACGCGCTGTACCGCGGCAACCTGGCCAAGGGCCAGACCGGCCTGTCGGTCGCGTTCGACCTCCCGACCCAGACCGGGTACGACCCCGACTCGATCATGTCGCGCGGCGAGGTCGGCAAGGTCGGCGTACCGGTCCCGCACCTCGGTGAGATGCGCAAGCTCTTCAAGGACATCCCGCTCACGGGGATGAACACATCGATGACGATCAACGCGGTCGCGATGTGGATGCTCGCGATGTACCAGGTGGCCGCCGAGGAGCAGAACCCCGGCGTGGACCCCGCCGAGGTGGCCAAGCAGCTCGCGGGCACGACCCAGAACGACATCATCAAGGAATACCTCTCCCGCGGGACGTACGTGTTCCCGCCCGAGCACTCCCTGCGGCTGATCGCCGACATGATCGCCTACACGGTGCACCAGATCCCGAACTGGAACCCGATCAACGTCTGCAGCTACCACCTCCAGGAAGCCGGCGCCACGCCCGTGCAGGAGATCGCCTACGCCATGTGTACGGCGATCGCCGTACTCGACCAGGTGAAGGCTTCCGGCCAGGTGTCCGACGAGGACTTCGAGAAGGTCGTCGGCCGGATCTCCTTCTTCGTCAACGCCGGTGTCCGCTTCATCGAGGAGACGTGCAAGATGCGCGCCTTCAACGAGCTGTGGGACGAGATCACGCGTGAGCGGTACGGCGTCCAGGACCCGAAGATGCGCCGGTTCCGCTACGGCGTGCAGGTCAACAGCCTCGGCCTGACCGAGGCGCAGCCCGAGAACAACGTCCAGCGGATCGTGCTCGAGATGCTCGGCGTCACGCTCAGCAAGAACGCCCGCGCCCGCGCGCTCCAGCTGCCCGCCTGGAACGAGGCGCTCGGCCTGCCGCGGCCGTGGGACCAGCAGTGGTCCCTGCGGCTGCAGCAGGTGCTGGCCTTCGAGTCCGACCTGCTGGAGTACGAGGACATCTTCGACGGCAGCCACGTCATCGAGGCCAAGGTCGCCGAGCTGGTGGCCGGCGCCAAGGCAGAGATGGACCGGGTCCAGGCGATGGGCGGTGCGATCGCTGCCGTCGAGTCGGGTTACATGAAGTCCGAGCTCGTGTCCGCGCACGCCGCACGGCGTGGCCGGATCGAGGCCGGCGACGAGATCATCGTCGGCGTCAACCGGTACGAGACCACGGAGGCGTCGCCGCTGACCGCCAATCTCGACGACGCGATCATGGCCGCGGACCCCCAGGCCGAGGCATCGGCCCTCGCGTCGATGAAGGCATGGAAGGAACAGCGCGACGAGGCGGAGGTCAGCGCTGCCCTGCAGGCCCTGGCCGAGGCCGCCAAGACCGACGAGAACCTGATGGCGGTGACGCTGCGCGCGGTCCGCGCCGGTGCGACCACGGGGGAGTGGGCCGGGACCCTGCGCGAGGTGTTCGGTGAGTTCCGTGCGCCGACCGGTGTTGCCGGGGCCGTCGGTGTCGCCGAGGCCGGTGCCGAGCTGACCACCGTCCGCGAGGCCGTCAAGGCGACCGGCGACGAGCTCGGTGGCCGCCTGCGGCTGCTGGTCGGCAAGCCCGGTCTGGACGGGCACTCGAACGGCGCCGAGCAGGTCGCCGTCCGGGCCCGCGACGCCGGCTTCGAGGTCATCTACCAGGGCATTCGCCTGACGCCCGAGCAGATCGTGGCAGCCGCGGTCTCCGAGGACGTCCACTGCGTCGGCCTGTCGATCCTGTCCGGCTCGCACATGGAGCTGGTGCCCGCCGTACTCGACGGCCTCAAGGCCGCGGGCATGGGCGACGTACCGGTGATCGTCGGCGGCATCATCCCCGAGTCCGACGGCAAGCGCCTCGAGGAACTGGGGGTCGCGGCGGTCTACACCCCCAAGGACTTCGGCCTGACCGAGATCATGGGCGGCATCGTCAACGTGATCCGGAAGGCCAACGGCCTGTAACGGAGGTCGAGGGGTTGCCTTGCAACCTCGACGTTGGTCGAGGAGGTTGCCCTGCAACCGTCTCGAGACCGTCAGCGGCGCAGCATGACACCGCCGGCGAACGCGACCACGGACCCGGCGACCACGAACGGCAAGCCGATCGGGACGCTGCTGGCGACCAGGACGCCGACGCCGCAGACTGCTGCCACGATGGCGGCGGCGCGGACCAGGCGTCCGCCTCCGGTCAGGCCGAGGAGCATCAGGCCGGCGCAGAGGACGAGCAGGCACAGCAGGCCGCCCGCGGCGGTGGTCCTCACTGCGTCGGAACTGGGCATCTGGCCGGCGTTCGCCTCGTCGGCGACCTGACGCACGGCGGACTCGATCGTGGCGCTGTCGAGGTCGGGCGCCACCGCCCACAGGATGATGCCGGGCAGGAGCAGGCAGACCCCGAGGAGCACGGTGAGGACCGCCAACAGGCGGCGGTTGTTCTCCGTGTGCTGGGTGAAGGTGGCCTCGGCCTCGATGCTGCCGGTGACCGACGTCGCGCGGACCTGCAGCCGGCGAGACGCGGTGGCGCCGCCGGCAGGGCGAGCGTGCTCGATCACCAGGCCGGCACGGGCCGTCTGGCCGGGCGGGACGAGCAGGACGTCCGGCTGGAAGACCAACCGGGCCGTGCCGTACTCGTCGGCGGCGCTCAGCCGGACGTGGAGGGGCTCGGCACCGCGCCGGTTGTCCACGTCGACCGCGTAGTTGCCCTTGCGTCCCTTCGTGGCCAGGTGCTCGGGATGGATGTGGAGCGCCGCGGACGTGATGGGGTCGGGGCGCGAGGACAACTCGAGCGTGCCGGTGGCTTCGGCCTCGTGGCCGTCGTCGGTGACAGCAGTCACCGAGAACGGCCGGGACTCCGTCGCCCCACGCGGTGGCAGCGAGGTCTCGAGCACCACCCGGACGTAGCCCATCGTCCCGGCCTGGACGGCGACCCGGGTGTGGTCGAACTGGAACCGGACCTTGCCGCCCGGATCGCGGCCGCTGAGGTTGAACTTGACCAGTGCGTGGCCGCCCCGGTTGTCCAGGACGACGTTGACTGCCGTCGTACCCGTGTCGACCAGGGCGGGTGCGGCCGGCTCGAGGCGGACCCGGACCGGCAGGCTGTCCGGTGGGGCTGCGGTGCTCTGGGCGACGGTGACGGCGACCGAGACCGCGCCCTCGGGGTCGGTGGCGGTCACGGTCAGCTGCCGGGAGAGCTCCTTGCCCGGTGCCGGCGCAGGAGCCGTGAACCGCACGGTCGCCTCTGCGCTCCCGCCTGCCGGGACGTCGACGGCCGGCGGGACGAACCCGACGCGGACGACGTCCTCGGGGTCACTGGCGCTCAGGTGGTAGCGACGGGCGAAGTTGGCCGCCCGGTTGTCGAGGTGCACCGTGAACGTGCCCTCGGCGACGTCGGCCAGGCGGACCACCTGGGGGTGGGCGCTGGCCAGGGCCTGCGGCCCCGCCCGCGGTACGACGACCTCGATCTCGAGCGGCGTTGCCTGGACCGGGTCGACCGAGGACCGGATCACGATCGGCACCTTCACCCGCTGCGCGATGGCCGTGGCGCCCGGTCGGACGGCCAGCGTGACCAGCACGGTGCGCACGGTGGCCGGAAGCAGGTTGCTCTCGCTGTGGACCAGGGTGAGCCAGCTCGGCGGATCGGCCAGGTGGATCTCGTAGGAGTCGACGATCGTCGAATCGTTCTTGATCGACACCTCGAACGTCGCCGGGGCTTCCGGCGACACGATCACCTCGGTCTGCGTCAGTGACGCCGCCGGGGGCAGGACGCGATCGCGACGCGGCGCATCGACCGGCGGCCGCACCGGTGTGTCCGGTCGGATTCCCGGCGGGGGAGGCGGCGGGGGAGGCGGCGGGGTAGGCGGGGCGACGGCGCCACCACCCGACGACGGCACGGACGTGCTCGTGATGCTCCAGCCCAGATAGGTGTCGCAGACATGGCAGAAGGCAGCCTCGCCGTTCTCCGGCGTGCCACATGTCCGGCAAACCCGTTCGGCCACCACGTCATCCCGTCGGTCAGGCCCTTTGTCCTGCAGATCCGTCCTGCAGATCTGTCCTACAGATCCTTCCCGCATCGTCCCACTCGCGGAACGGCCCATGGGGCAGAACTGGCCGCCCGACCGGGCACGCCCTCCGGCGTCGGCGGGCCTCAGCCCGCGTCGATCACCCTCGCGACGGACGCGGGGTCGCGGCCCACGACCGTCGTACCGTCGGTGGCGGTGATGATCGGACGTTGCAGCAGCTTCGGTTCGGCGTTCATCAGGGTCAGCCACTCTGCGCGGTGGGCGGCGTCCCGGGCCGGCAGGCTCACCCCGAGTCGGGACGCGTCGGCGGTCCGGGCGATGTCCCACGGCTCGAGGCCAAGGCGAGCGAGCACGTCCTCGAGCTCGGCGACCGTCGGCGGGTCGTCGAGATAGCGGCGCACGACGTAGTCCACGCCGGACGACTGCAGTTCGCTCTCGGCGGTGCGGCACTTCGAGCAGGACGGGTTGAGCCAGATCTCGATCACGGCCGCACCCTAGCGACGGGGGCCACATGTGACGCCCGCCACGTTGGTTAGGTCTGCCTAGCCTCATCACTTACCCTCGGATCATGGGCAAGGACAAGAAGTCGAAGGGGAAGCTCCCCAAGACGAAGTGCTGCGTCTCGAAGTCGAAGTGCGGTCGCTGCCCCCTGCGCATGCTCAAGGAGGGCACGCTGCCCTCCGGCTACACCGTCAAGAAGCGCGTCCTGGTGCGCGCCGACGGCAAGAAGGTCACCAAGAAGGGCCTGCAGAAGGCCGCGTGACCCTTCGCTAGGGTTGGGGCCATGGCTGCCCCCCGATTCACCGACCAGCTCAACACGCAGATCGGCAACGAGTTCGCCGCGCACAACCAGTACCTCTCGTGCGCCGTGTACTACGACTCGCTCACGATGCCCCAGCTCGCGGCGTTCTTCTACGCCCAGGCGCTCGAGGAGCGCGAGCACGCGATGATGATGGTGCAGTACCTCCTCGACACCGACGCGGCCGTCGCCATCCCCGGCGTCGAGGCCCCGGTGTCCGAGTTCGCCGACATCACGGCTCCGATCCAGCTCGCCCTCGAGCAGGAGAAGAAGGTGACCGAGCAGATCTACGGCCTGCTCCGGATCGCCCGCGAGGAGAGCGACTACGCCTCTGAGCAGTTCATGCAGTGGTTCATCAAGGAGCAGGTCGAGGAGGTCGCCACCATGAACGACCTGCTCGCCGTGGTGAGCCGCAGCAAGGACGACATCAACGCGATCGAGCAGTGGGTTGCCCGTGAGCAGGGTGGCGGCGCCGCGGACCCGACCGCGCCGCCCGCAGCCGGCGGCCCCGCCGCCTGACCCTGGCTGGCCCTGGTGATCAGGCCGCCGCTGGCCCGGCGTGGCGGCGGCGGTAGAGCAGGACGGCGATGACGCCACCCACGGCCACACCGGCGACCCCGCCGATCCCGTCTCCGAGGAGACCTCCGATCGTTCCGAGTGCCAGGACGATGCAGAGCAGCGCGATGTTGAAGAACATCTCGCGGAAGTAGATCCGGGAGAAGCTCTCTGGCTGCGCCGGTGCCGCCGGTGCCGCCGACGTCGTCGCTACGGCGGTCGCTGCCGCCGCGCGGACGGGCTCGGCTGCCGGGCCGGGCATCGCAGCGGGCGCGTCGCCCGAGGTCAGCGGAATCGCCTTGACGACGGCCGTCGCTGGGAGCCGCCCGTAGATGTGCGGGAACGTCTCAGCGCCCCCGGGAACGGCCGGCTCCTCGACCACGGGCACGTCGAGCAGGTCGGTGTCGATCTGCAGCAGCACCAGCGGCTCGGTCACGTCGCCGTAGAACCGGTCTCGCACGGCCGTCCACTGATCGGCCCGGCTGGCGTGGATGAAGCCCTCCTC
>JAKFEI010000044.1:0-5987 GCA_036675765.1 Nocardioides sp.
TCGACGCGCACAGTGCGTCCGACGGCCCCTTCGCCGGCGACGGCTTCCGCATGGGCGCCGCTCCCGCTCCGGTCGTCGTCGAGTTCGACGAGCCGGTCACGGTGAGCCCCGCAGGACGTCATACGAACGGTGGCCTCTCGCCCACGATTCGTATGACGTCCCGGGTCACCGGGCACGGCGTGGAGCTCGCGCACCACGGCCAGCGCTACGTGTTCGTCCGTCCCGACGCGACGACCGACCACGGTGCCGCGGCCAGCGACGGCACCATCCTTGCCCCGATGCCCGGCACCGTCCTCGACGTCCGGGTCGCCGCGGGGGAGCGGGTCACCGAGGGCACCGTGCTCGGAGTCATCGAGGCGATGAAGATGGAGCTCGCGCTCAAGGCGCCGTACGACGGCACGGTGGCCAGCGTCGCTGCGGCGACCGGTCAGCAGGTGGCCCTGGGTGCGGTCCTGTTCGTGGTCGACCCGGAGGTGGTCTCGTGACGGGCCTCGAGACGGTTGCTGCGCAACCTCCTCGACCAACGGGCCCCTTGCCGATGGTGGTCCACGAGCCCGGACTCCCGCCGAAGGTCACCATCTACGAGGTCGGCCCGCGCGACGGCCTGCAGAACGAGAAGGCGATCGTGCCGACGGAGGTGAAGGCCGCCTTCGTGCAGCGCCTGCTCGCAGCCGGCCTGCCGATCGTCGAGGCGACCAGCTTCGTCCACCCGAAGTGGGTGCCCCAGCTCGCTGACGCAGCCGATCTGATGACCGGCCTGAAGGCCGAGCTCGGTGACGCTGCGCTGCAGCTCCCCGTCCTGGTCCCCAACGAGCGCGGCCTCGACCGCGCCGTCGAGCTCGGGCTCCGCCATGTCGCCGTGTTCGCCTCGGCCACCGAGACGTTCGCGCAGAAGAACCTCAATCGCACGCTCGAGACCCAGTTCGAGATGTTCGACCCCACGATCGGCCGCGCCCTCGCGTCCGGGATGGACGTCCGCGGCTACGTCTCGATGTGCTTCGGCGACCCGTGGGAAGGCGCGGTGCCGGTCGAACAGGTCGTCGCCGTGGGCCAGCGCCTGCTGGACCTCGGAGTCGGCCAGCTCAGCCTCGGGGACACGATCGGTGTCGCCACGGCCGGCCACGTCCGCACGCTCGTCAACGCGTTCACCGACGCGGGGGTCAGCCCCGACCGGCTCGCGCTGCACTTCCACGACACCTACGGCCAGGCGCTGACCAACGTGCACGCGGGCCTCCAGGCCGGCGTGACGACGTACGACGCCAGCGCCGGTGGCCTCGGCGGGTGCCCGTACGCCAAGAGCGCGACGGGCAACCTCGCCACCGAGGACCTGGTCTGGTTCCTCACCGGTCTCGGCATCGAGCACGGCGTCGATCTCGACGCCGTCGTGCAGGCCAGCGGCTGGATGGCCCAGCAATTGGGGCGTCCGAGCCCCTCGGCCGTGGTCCGGGCGCTCCTCTGAATTGGCCGAGCGCGTCTCCAGCGCAGTGGAGGCAGCAAGCTGCCGCCGACGCTTCTCGCCGCGCTGCCGGCTTGTTGGCACCGCTTGAGCCAGCGCTACGGTTGGACCATGAGTGGTCAACGGCGCGCCTGGGGGTGGGCCGCTGCGCTGCGCAGCGGGAGCACCACGCCGTGGCAGGACTGGCTGAACACGACGGACCCGGGCGAGGCCGACCCGTTCGCGGCGTACCTGCCGGGAGCCCAGCAGCTCGGCCTGTTGCGCCGCGCGAACCTCGCTGCCGAAGCGGCCGGCCGGAAGCTCCCGCGCGCCACTGCCGACCGGATCCTGGCCGCGGGCGTCACCGGCCGCGGCCGCGGCGACCTGCCCGTCGCCGGCGACGGTGAGCCGCAGCGGTTCGGGCCGCGACCGGTCGACCCGGACACGCTGCCCGAGCACGAGTTCCTCCGCGTCGCAGCCGGACTGATCGCCGACGACATCGCCGCCATCGAGGAGGCGCCGCCGCCGCGACGCGGTCTCGTCGACCGGGTTCGTGATGCGCGTCGCCCGCAGGACACGCCCTTCGTGATCGTCGGGGTCCCGTGGCGGGCCCGCGCGATGAGTGCCGCCCTGGCCGCGCAGGGCCGGCGCCCCGGCGGGCGCGGCGCCACGGCGTACCTCCTCGCCGACGACCTCGGCACGGTCGTCGCCGACGCCTGGACGGCCCGCGCCTTCGACCAGGGTGGGCCGACCTGGCCGGAGTTCGTGGAGATCTTCGCGACCGCCGGCCGGTTGCCCCCGCGCGCCGACCTGCCGCGGATGGCCAATGCCGCCACGCAGCGGTACGGCGCCGAGCAGGTCCGGATCGTCCTCGACCCTTCCGCGCTGGCTGCCGAGCTCGGCGTCCCGTCCGTTCCCGAGCCGCCCCGGCTCGGTGCGAACGGCGTCGACCTGGTCCGCCGTGTCGGTCAGCCCCTTGGCGGAATGGTCCCGTCCGAAGCACGCCCACGCCTGCTCCGCGCGGCCCTGTCCGACCGGCTCAACGGCCGTGGCGGACCGGCGTTGACGGTGCCGGCCGTGTGGGAGACCTGGCTCGCGACACAGGCCGAACGCACCCATCACGAGATGGCCGCTGCTGGCTACCCTGTGCTCGGCGATCTCGATCGACTGCTGCCCGGTCCCCTCCTGGAGGACTTCGTCGAGCCGGTCGCCGCCGAGGTCCTGGCGCTCGCGCTGGACCTGCTGATCGATCCTGTGCGCCCGCCCGTGAAGGAGGCATCGTGACTTCACCCCACGACGTTCTCGTCCTCCTCCGCTTCGCTTCACCCCACGCGCCTTTGCTCTCCCCCGCTTCGCTCCTCCGATGCAAAGCCGCGCGGGGACCCCAAGCGGCTCCTCCGAACGACAACGTCGCAGGGACCCCGAAATGAGTCGCCGGGTCCTCCTCCATGTCGGGACGCCCAAGACCGGGACGTCGTACCTCCAGGAGGTGCTGTTCCAGAACCGCGAACGCCTCCTCGAGCAGGGCGTGAACTACCCGGCCGACCGCTTCGACGCCCACTTCCTGGCCGCACTGGACCTGATGCGGCTGCCCTGGGGCGGGCTCGAGCAGGAAGCCGTCGGTGCCTGGGACCGGCTGGCGGAGAACGTGCGCGAGCACGACGGCATCTCGATCATCAGCCACGAGATCCTCGCCACCGCTTCGCGTACCCAGGTCGAGCGGGCGTTGTCCTCGCTCGGCCACGAGCCCGACGGCAGCGGCGCCGAGGTGCACCTGATCGTCTCGGCCCGCGACCTGGTGCGCCAGATCCCCGCCGAGTGGCAGGAGAACATCAAGCACCGGGCGAAGTTCCGGTTCGCCCGCTTCCTCGAACTGATCCGCGATCCCGAGCGCAGCGACCGCGTCGGGTCGTGGTTCTGGGGCGTCCAGGAGATCCCCGACATCCTCGCCCGGTGGGGCGCGACGATTCCGCCCGAGCGGATCCACATCGTCACCGTGCCGCGTCCGGGTGGGGCGCCGGAGGTGCTGTGGCAGCGCTTCAGCGCCACCTTCGGCCTCGACGACCTGGACATCGACCTCGGTGCGGACCGCGCCAACGTCAGCCTCGGCGTGCCGGAAACGGCGCTGGTACGACGCATCAACCGGGCGGCGGCCGGCGACCTGCGGGCCCATCACTACCGCTTCCTGGTCCGCGAGCTGCTCGCCCACCGGACCCTGTCGGCGCGCACCGACTCGCCGCGACTGGCCCTGCCCCCGGACCAGTTCGACTGGATCGCTGAACTCACCGAGGAATGGATCGCCGAGCTCGCCGACAAGAAGTACGACGTCGTGGGGGACCTCGCCGACCTGCGGGGCACCCGACCGAAGGCCGAGAAGTGGTCCGACCCGGACCGGCCCTCCGAGCGCCAGGTCGCCAGCGCAGCGGTGGACGCGCTGCGCACGCTGCTGGTCGAGTCGGTCCAGCGGGAGAACGAGCTCGACCGGCTCCGCGGGGAGATCGACGACCTGCAGCGCGAGCTGGCCGAGGCGCGGGTCTCCAGGACGCGGCGCTCGATGGAGCGCACCGTGCAGCGGCTCGAGACCAGCCGCAGCGGCAGCAAGGTGCTCGGGGCCTACCGGACGGTGCGGGGCAGGAACTCCCGGCCGGCGTAACGCCCGACCTTCCAGGTGCTCCAGCCATCGGTGGCGGCACCGACGGCGCCGCCGACGACCGGCACGCGCTTGCCGATCGTGGTCGCCATCCGCTTGCCGATCACGCGCGTGATCATCTCGGTGGCCAGCGCGGAGGACACCGTGCGGTCGAGCTCCGGGTCGTGGTGGGGGGCGGTCGCGATCGCCATCGGCGGGGCCGGCAGCTTCTTCGCCTTGACCATTTTGACCACGGTGTCGTCACCGAGGATCGCCACCAGGATCGCGTTGCGCACGCGCGGGTCGGCGAGGTCGTAGCCCCGCAGGTGGGCGATGCCCGCCACCATCCGGCACTGGATGAGGGCGAGTCCGGCGATGCTGGCCGGTGCCACGATCGTGGCCGTGATGAGTCCACCCAGATTTGTGGTCAGGCCCTCCACGCCGGCGTAGGCGACGTGGTTCTGGATGAGCTCGCGGATGGCCTTGTCGACGTTCCCGTCCTGCTCGCGCAGCTGGGTCTCGGCCGCCTGGGCCGCGGGAGGCAGCGGTCCGGCGCCGGCGATCGCCCGGTTCAGCGCCTCGCGGACGAACGACTGCGTCAGCCCCGGTGCCATGTGGGTGATCTTGGGCGCGACCCTCCGCGCTGCCTCGACAGCGAGGCCCTTCTTGAGACCGGATGCCATGGTTCGATCCTAGTGTCCACGGCCAGCCCGCCCCGCCTCGTAGGGTGGCCGCGTGCCCGTTGAACCACCCCCGACTCCGTGGGAGTTCCCGAGTCGTGCGGACCTGGCGGCGCTCCCCGCCCAAGGCCCGGTCGACGGGTACGACGACGACGGGTCCGCCGACGCCAGCGACCTCGTCGGCATGGGGGCCGACCTGGAGCCCGGCACCCTGCTCGCCGCCTATCGGACCGGCCTGTTCCCGATGCCCGAGGGCCGCAGCGTCGGCTGGTGGAGCCCGGCCCGGCGCGGTGTCCTCCCGCTCGACGGCCTGCGCGTCTCACGGTCGATGCGCCGCTCCGCGCGCGGTTTCGAGATCCGCGTCGACACCGCCTTCGACGACGTCGTCGCGGCCTGCGCCGACCCACGTCGACCCCACGGCTGGATCAACCACCGCATCGCCCGGGCCTACGGCGCCCTGCACCGGCTCGGTTGGGCGCACTCCGTCGAGACGTGGCGCGACGGCCGCCTCGTCGGGGGCCTGTACGGCGTCGCGGTCAACGGCCTGTTCGCCGGCGAGTCGATGTTCCACCATGAGACCGATGCGTCGAAGGTGGCGCTGATGGGGCTGGTCGAGGGACTGGGGGCCGACCCGGCCGGTGCGGCGGGCGAACGCCTGATCGACGTCCAGTGGGCCACTCCGCACCTTCAGAGCCTCGGCGTGCGCGAGATCTCCCGGGCGTCGTACGTCGGAAGGCTCGAGGGGTTGCTCAACGTGGCGTGGCCTGACATGTTCGCGCCATGACTTCCATCAAGCGCCCGCTGGGCACCCTCGGTGCCGGTGTCCTCCTCGCCCTCTCCCTCACGGCCTGTGGCGGGGGCTACCCGACCGACGCCTCCTCGAAGGACTTCTGTGGCGGCATCACCGACGTCGTGGCGAAGTCCAGCGACCTGGCCGGCGAGGAGCCGACGGAGGACGAGTGGAAGGACATCCAGGCCGCCTACGAGGACCTGGGTGACATCGGCACGCCCGAGAAGATCAGCGACGACGAGCGTGAGGGCTTCGAGATCGTGGTCGACGTCGTGACCGACCTCGACTACGACGAGGCCGAGAAGGAGTTCGGCGACAAGGGCGGCGAGGACAACCTGCCCGGCGTTTCCGACGATGACAACAAGTTGGTGGAGAAGTTCTTCGTGTACGCCCAGAAGGAATGCGCCGACCAGGCCGCCGAGTGAGCTCCTGAACCTCGCGCAGCACCTTCGC
>JAKFEI010000267.1:0-5970 GCA_036675765.1 Nocardioides sp.
CGGGCACCGGCACAATCTGACATGTGAACGTGGAGATCCGCAGGGGTTCGGTCAGGTTCGTCGAGCGCGAGCGCGGGCGCCTGAGCAGGCACGGTTTCTCGTTCGGGCCGCACTTCGACCCCGAACGGCTGTCGTTCGGGCCGATGGTCTGCCACGACGACCACGTGCTGGGTCCCGGCCTCGGTTTCGAGGAACACACCCACCAGGCGCTCGAGATCGTCACGTGGGTCGTTTCCGGGTCCGTGGTGCACACCGACGGGACCGGCGCATCGGTGACGCTGGGAGCCGGTGAGTGCGGGGTACTGAGCGCGGGTGCGGGCGTGCGGCACTCGGAGTTCGCCGGCCCCGACGGACCGGTCCGCTTCGTGCAGGTCTGGCTGACCGCGGACGACCCCGATGCGGCCCCGGCCCACGCCCACGCCCCCGTGGCGGCCGAGCCCGGTGCCGGGCTCGTGCGCGTCGTCGGCGACGGCGGCCCGCTGGGCATCGGCGTCGCCGGGGCGACCCTCGACGTGGTCCGGCTCGAGGCGGGCGAGGTCCTCGCGCTCCCGGCTGCCCACCAGGTGCACGGCTACCTCACCACCGGTGCGCTGCTGCGGTTCTCGCTGGCCGAGCCGCTGTCGGCGGGCGACGCGTTCAGCCTGACCGGCCAACCGTCGTACGACGTCACGGCGGCGGTGCCGACGGAGATGCTGATCTGGTCCTTCGCAGCTCGTTGATCCGGGACCGATGATTTTCCCGGTCGACCCCGGTCAACTCGTCAGGCACACTGGCGACACACAGGGGTAGCGATGGGAAGCGCGACGGTGACCGAGATCGAGACGGCAGTGGTCGGCAGCGAGGAACTCGCTGACTTCGACACCCTGACCGGGCGTTATCAGCGTGAGTTGATGGCGCACTGCTACCGGATGAGTGGGTCGGTGCACGAGGCCGAGGACCTCGTCCAGGAGACGTTCCTGCGCGCGTGGAAGGCGTCGGCGAACTTCCAGGGCCGCTCGTCGGTGCGGACGTGGCTCTACAAGATCGCCACGAACGTCTGCCTGACGAACCTGGAGAGCAAGCCCCGGCGCCCCCTCCCGACGGGCCTCGGTACGGCGGACTCCGCTCCTTCCGACGAGCTGCTCGAGGACCACGAGGTCCCGTGGCTGGAGCCGATCCCGGACGCTGCGGTGGAAGTGGCCGAGCGCGACACCATCCGCCTCGCCTTCATCGCGGCGCTGCAGCACCTGCCGGCGCGGCAGCGCGCCGTCCTGATCCTGCGCGACGTGCTGCGCTGGTCGGCTGCCGAGACGGCGACCGCCCTCGACACCACGACCGCGGCGGTGAACTCCGCCCTGCAGCGCGCGCACGCCCAGCTCGCCGAACGCGGCCTCACGCCCGAGACGGTCGAGGCCGATCTCGACGCGGCCCAGAAGGGCCTGCTCGACGCCTACCTCGAGGCGTTCTGGCGCAAGGACATCGACCGCATCGTCCAGCTCCTGACGTACGACGCCACCTGGGACATGCCGCCGTTCCTCAACCACTACCGCGGCCCCGAGACCATCGGCGAGCTGATCGGCTCCAAGTGCCCGGGCGGAGTCGCCGACATGCCGATGGTGGCCACGACGGCCAACGGCCAGCCCGCGTTCGGGCTCTACATGCGCCAGCCCGACGGGCACTTCGAGCCGTTCCACCTGCAGGTGCTGCAGATGGTGGGCAGCGGCGACGACCTCCGCGTCGAGCACGTGACGGCCTTCTTCGACACGGCGCTGTTCGCCCGGTTCGGCCTCCCCGAACGGCTGCCGGCCGACTACGTGCCGGACCTCGCTCCGGCCGGCTGAGCGATGTCCGCAGTTCCCGGACTCCCGCCGGTGCCGACGGACCCGGGGGTGGAGTTGCTCGAGCGCGCGCTCGCCTACACCCAGGGCGCGCTGGTCACCATCACTCCTGCACATCTGGACCTCCAGACGCCGTGCGCGCAGTGGCGACTGGTCGACCTGCTCGCGCACATGGAGGACTCCCTCGACGCCTTCGCCGAAGGTGCGACGGGGGCGATCAGCCTGCACAGCGCGGCGCCGGCCCCGGTCGGTGACCAGATCGCGGCCCTGCAGACCAAGGCGTGCGACCTGCTCGGCGCGTGGGCATCGGCCCGCACCCCCCTGGTCGAGGTCGGTGGACGCCCCGTGCCCGTCGGCACGATCTCCCGCCTCGCGGCGCTCGAGATCGCGACGCACGGCTGGGACGTCGGCCGCACGACCGGGTACGACGCCGCGCTCCCCGAAGAACTCGCCGAGGGCCTGTTGCCGACGGCCCTCGCGGTGGCACTGGAACACCATGGCGAGTTCGGGCCGCCCGTGCCCGTCAGTGCCGACGCGGGGCCGGGGCAGCGCCTGCTCGGCCTGCTGGGACGCCGCGCATCCTAGACTCGCCGCCATGTCTGAGTCCGTGGTGAAGCACCGGTCGCGACGCATGTCCGGGCGCGACCCGAACGAGTCCCATCGGGCGGCGACGCCACTGGAGCTGCTGTTCGACCTCACGTTCGTCGTGGCCTTCGGTACGGCGGCGAACGCACTGGCCCACGCGTTCGCCGAGGACCACGTCGCCGCCGGGCTCGTCGGCTTCGCCTTCGCGACCTTCGGCATCTCGTGGGCGTGGATCAACTTCACGTGGTTCGCGTCGGCGTACGACACCGACGACTGGGTCTACCGGATGACGACGATGCTGCAGATGGTCGGGGTGCTGATCTTCGCACTCGGGCTGGCGCCGATGTTCGAGTCGATCCACGGCGGCGACCACCTCGACAACGACGTGATGGTGTGGGGCTACGTCGTGATGCGCGTGGCGATGGCGTTCCAGTGGTGGCGCGCCAGCCGCCAGGACCCGGACCGCCTCAGCGCACACCGCGCCTACCTCGGTTCCATCATCGTTGCCCAGGTGCTCTGGTGCGCCCTGGCGCTGACCGACCTCCCCGTCGGTACGACGTTCGCGCTGCTGGTGATCCCGTTCCTGATCGAGATCGGTGGACCGGCGTACGCCGAACGCAGGTGCGGAGGCACTCCCTGGCACGCGCACCACGTGGCCGAGCGCTACGGCCTGATGGTCATCATCACCCTCGGCGAGGGGATGATAGGCACGATGGTGACGCTCACCGCGCTCGCCGAACACGGGCTCACCCTGGACGTGGCCCTGCTGGCGTTCGCCGGCACGGCGTTGACCTTCGGGATCTGGTGGATGTACTTCGGCGTACCCCACGGCGAGATCCTGCACGCCCGACGGGAGATCTCGTTCGTGTGGGGCTACGGGCACATGGTCCTGTTCGGCGGCATCGTTGCCATCGGTGCCGGTCTGCACGTCGCGGCGTACTACCTGCAGCACCACACCGAGCTCGGCATCACCGCGTCGATCCTGACGGTGGTGGTGCCGGTCGCCATCGTGATCGTCAGCTACTACGTGCTCTACTCGGTGATCACCCGCTCCGCCGACAGCTTCCACCTGCTCCTGCTGGCCCTGACCGTCATCCCCCTCGTCGCTTCGGTGGTGATGGCCGCGAACCATGTCGACCTCACGTGGAGCCTGGTGGTCCTGTCGCTGGCGCCGTGGGTCACGGTCGTCGGCTACGAGGCCGTCGGCCACCGCCACCTGGCCGCGACGATGGCCCGCCTCAGTCGCTGAGCGGGTTCGCCAGCTCGTCGGCGGGCAGCTTCGCCCACGTGACGGCGACGATCGCCGCGATGCCCGGCACGATCGCCGCGATCGCGAACGTCGTCTCGAGGCCGATCAGCTCGGCCACCGGGCCGGCGATCGCCATCGAGACGGGCATCAGGCTGACCGAGACGAAGAAGTCGAGCGAGGCGACGCGACCCAGCAGGTGCGGCGGCACGCGGCGCTGCAGCAGCGTCCCCCAGATCACCATCGGCGCGGAGAAGAAGGCACCGATCACGAAGGCGGACGCCGCGATCACCCACACGTCCTGCGCGAAGCCGATCAGCAGGAACGGCAGGCAGCCCAGGCCCCACATCAGGTTCATCCAGGTGAGGTAGCGCCGCGGCATCCGGATCGAGGCCATCGCCATGGAGCCCACCGCACCACCGATGCCGAAGCAGGCCAGCACGATCGCGTGGTCACCCGGGCCGCCATCGAGCTTGTCCTTGATGAGGAACGGGACCAGCACCTCGAGCGGCCCCATCAGGACCAGGATCATGATCGACGCGAACAGCAACGTGGCCAGCAGCCACGGCGTCTTCATCATGTAGACGAAGCCCTCGCGGATGTCGGCGAAGGCCGTCGCCACCGCACCCGCGGGGCCCGTCTCCGGGTCGGCGGCGATCTCGCGTCGTACGGCGGTGAGCGGAACGGTGGTCAGCGCCAGCAGTCCGATCAGGCTGAACGTCGCCGCGACGCCGAGCGCGGCCGATGAGGACGCGGCGCCGACGACGACACCCGCGACACCGGGGCCGATCGCCTGGCCGACAGTCGGGCGGACCATCCCCTCGAACCCGTTGACCGCCATCAGGTCCTCTTCGGGAACCAGCGCGGGCAGCCAGGCGGAGTAGGCCGGGTAGTAGAACGCCATCGCGACACCGGTGCTGAACGACACGGCCGCGAGGTGCCACAGCTGCGTGAGGTCGGCCCACGACAGCAGCGCGACGACGGTCATGCCGGCCAGCTCGACGGCCGCGACGACGAGCAGGATCAGCTTCTGCGGGATCCGGTCGGCCACGACGCCGCCGAGCAGGGCGGGGAGCAGGACGCCGACGGCACCGGCGGTCGACACCACGGAGAGCTGCCCCGGGCCCCCGTCGATCCGGATGACCTCCCAGACCAGCGCGACCACCCACACCCCGCTCGCGAACGTCTGCAGGACCAGGGCCGTGCCGAGGCGCCGGTAGGCGGCATGGCGGAACGGCGTGAGCGCGCGAGGCAACCGCCGCCCGGAGGCCTCCGGAAGACCGGGTCCTTCGGGGGGCGGTGCGAGGGGGGTGATCTGATCAGTCATGGCGGTCCTTAGAAGTGTGCACGTGAGGACCGACATCGGCCACCTGATTTCGGGACGCGTCGCAACAGCCCGCGCTCCGCGCGGCCGTCTGCCGACGCTCCTCAATCTCCCCGCATGATCCGGTCCTGACCTCCTTCGTCGGTCAGCACCGGTGCGGTGACATCGATCAAACAACCTCAAGCAACCTTGAGGTCAAGCGCCCTACGGCGCAGGCAACGCGACGTACGTCGTGTCGAGGTACTCCTCGATGCCCTCGAATCCACCCTCGCGGCCGAACCCGCTGGCCTTCACACCGCCGAACGGCGCGGCCGGGTTGGAGACGATGCCGGTGTTGATCCCGAGCATCCCGGTCTCGAGGCGCTCGGCCAGCCGCAGGGTGCGCGCGAGGTCGCGGGTGAAGGCGTACGCCGCCAGGCCGTACTCCGTCGCGTTGGCCAGCGTGATCGCCTCGTCCTCCGTGGTGAAGGTCGTGATCGGCGCGACCGGGCCGAAGATCTCGGTGGTGACCGCGTCCGCGTCCGCGGGTACGTCGACCAGGACCGTCGGCGGGTAGAAGAAACCGGTGCCGTCGACCCGCTGCCCACCCGTGAGCGCCCGCGCTCCCCGCGCGAGGGCGTCGTCGACGACCGCCGCGACCGAGGTGACGGCCTTCTCGTCGATGAGCGGCCCGACCTGGATGGCGACGTCCTGACCGCGGCCGACCCGGAGCGCACCCATCCGCTCGGAGAGGCGGGCGGCGAACTCGTCCGCGACGGACGCCTCGACGAGGAACCGGTTGGCCGACGTGCAGGCCTCCCCCATGTTGCGCATCTTGGCGAGCATCGCGCCGTCGACCGCTGCGTCGAGGTCCGCGTCGGCGAAGACGAGGAACGGCGCGTTGCCGCCGAGCTCCATCGACACACGCTGCAGCTGGCCGGCGGACTGTTCGACCAGCCGCTTGCCGACGGGGGTCGAGCCGGTGAAGCTCACCTTCCGCAGCCGCGGGTCGGCCATCA
>JAKFEI010000272.1:0-5948 GCA_036675765.1 Nocardioides sp.
CATGCAGGTCTCGGCTGCGGGCGACATCGCCAACTGGATGATCCCCGGCAAGATGGTCAAGGGCATGGGTGGCGCGATGGACCTGGTCCACGGCGCCAAGCGCGTGATCGTGCTGATGGAGCATGTCGCCCGCGACGGCTCCTACAAGATCGTCGACGAGTGCTCTCTGCCCTACACCGGTCGCGGCGTCGTCGAGCGGATCATCACCGACCTCTGCGTCCTCGACATCACGCCCGAGGGGCTGAAACTGGTCGAGCTCGCTCCCGGTGTCACCGAGGAAGAGGTCCGCGAGAAGACGGAACCGTCGATCACGGTCTGATCCGTGGGTTCCTGGTCCGGTCCACCCAGACCATGAGGTCGCCGGGCTGGCACTGCAGCTCGCGACACACGGCGTCCAGCGTGGACAGGCGCACGGCCCTTGCCTTGCCGGTCTTGAGGATGGACAGGTTGGCGACGGTGATGCCGACGCGTTCGGCGAGCTCGGTCAGGGTCATCTTGCGCTCGAGCAGCATGTGGTCGAGGCGAATCTCGATCGCCATCAGACCGTCAGCTCCTGTTCCTCGGCGAGGTCGGCGCCGTGGCGGAAGAGCTCGGCGAGCAGGACCAGCAGCAGCCCGAACGAGATGACCGTCCAGCTGGGTCCGCCCGGCTCCATCGCGCCCAGGGAGAGGTGCGGCCCGGGGCCGATGGTGGTCTCGGTGTAGTCGTTCGCCTTGGGGCTGAAGAAGAGCCACAGGAACGGTTCGAGGACCTCCCAGCCGACGATCGTCCAGCCGATGATGCGCAGGCGCCGGACCATGGGGCCGGAGAACGTCTGGCCGCGCGAGGCCGTTCGCAGCAGCAGCCACAGCTGGGCGAGCAGGAAGGCCAGGACCAGCAGGGCCAGCACCTGCATGCCGTACAGGGATGCCATGAGCGAGTTCCAGCCGGGTTCGGCATCCAGGAGCAGTCGTCCGGAGAGGGACACATCGACCGGCCGCACGTCGCCCTGCAGGATCACGTCGCCGTCCATCTGCGGTTCTCCCTGGCGGAGCACGATGTTGTAGCAGTCCGGCGCCGGGTCGTTCAGGTTGACCTCGTCGCACACGGCGCGAGGCCCTTGCGTCACCTCCCAGGATGGCTGGAAGTCCAGCTCCAGCGGCAGGACGGGTACGTCGACGTGGTACCGGTAGTCGCCCCAGCCGGCCAGCCCGATGACCCCGAAGCTGGCCACCAGCAGGGCGGCAAGGGTCGTGACGACCCACGCAACGAGGGCGAAACCGCTCGCGATCCGGAAGGACTTCTGTCGTGGCATGGCCCAGTACCCTTCTCGTTGCTCAATAAAACCTTATCGTAAAACGATATCAGTCTCGGGTTGAACGAGTCGGTGACGAGTGCGTCGCCGAGGTCCGGCCCGCCTCAGTCGTTGATCGCCGCGACGATCTTCGTGGTGATCCGGCGTAACGCCTCCACGTCGGTGTCGCTGAGCTGGTCGAAGACCAGGCGGCGCACGGTGGCGACGTGATCCGGGGCGATCTGGTCGAGCACGGTCCGGCCAGCCGGGGTCAGTGCGGCGAACTGCATCCGCTTGTCGTCGGTGCACTGGCTGCGGACGACCCAGCCGCGCTGCTCGAGGCTGGACACGGCGTGTGAGAGCCGCGACGGCGACGTGGCCGACTGCTGGGCCAGCGCCGTCATCGAGAGCATGCCGTCATCCTGGGCCGACAGGATCGCGAGGATCCCGTAGTGGGCGTGATTGATCCCCGCCGTCTCCCTCAGCTGTTTGTCCAGCTCGTGGGGCAGCTGGAGAAGCGTGCGGAGGAACGGCAGCCACGCCGCCATCTGCGCGTCCGTGAGCCAGGGCTGCTCGGGTACGTCGTCGGCGGGCACGCCCTCAGCCTAGGAGTTCTGGCAGCGCCAGGGTGTGTGCGGTGTGGTCCCGCTTTGCCGTGAGGTAGCGCGCGTTGGCGTCGGTCAGGTGCACCCCGGTGGCGACCCGCTCGGCGACGGAGATGCCGAGGTCCTCGAGCTGGGTGGCCTTGTCGGGATTGTTGCTCAGCAACCGGATCCGGTCGGCCCCGACTGCGACGAGCATCTGGGCGGCGGCGGTGTAGTCGCGTTCGTCCTCGTCGCGGCCCAGCGCGGTGTTCGCCTCATAGGTGTCGAGTCCGGAGTCCTGCAGGGCGTACGCGTCCAGCTTCGCGTAGAGGCCGATGCCGCGGCCCTCCTGGCGCAGGTACAGCAGGAACCCACCCACGTCGGTGATCCGCTCGACCGACTCGCGCAGCTGGGGGCCGCAGTCGCACCGCTCGGAGCCGAACACGTCACCTGTCAGGCACTCGCTGTGCGGGCGGACCAGGGGGGCGGGCCCGCCGAGTGCTGCGCGGCGCAGGGAGCCTTGCCAGTCGCCGAGGCCGAGCAGCAGGTGCTCCTTCCCGTCGACCAGGCCGGTGAAGGTGCTGACGGCAGCGGTCGTCGCGTAGCCGTCGGCAAAACGCAGGGGCACGATCACCTGGGTCCGGACCGTCGCGGCGGGCAGTGTCGGGGTGGTGCTGAGGTGCAGGAGTTCGGCAGCCATTCGGCGCTCCTAGGTATGTGAAGTCTCAAGGATTGCAATGTTGGCCCCAAGACACTTGAGACTTCAAATATTCCGGTGGCGAGAGAACTGGTCGCCCGAACTGATCCGAAAAGGCACCTAGTCGAACTTCAGGACCGGTCATTACTGTCGCCGACATGAGAAAAGTCTCCCTTTCACTTGGTGCGTCCCTCACCACCGGCGTCATGATCGCCGCAGCCAGTCCGGCCATGGCTGCTGCATGGTTTGGTGCTCCGATCACGAGCCCACTCGACAACTCGCTCGGCCCCGGCCCGGCGCCTCGGCCGGTCGCCACGGCGGACGTCGACGGTGACGGGCACGCGGACCTCGTGAGCATCGGCGACTTCACCTTCGGGGACATTCGGGTCTCCCTCGGCAACGGCGACGGCACGTTCGACGCCGCGACGAAGGTGGCGGGCACGACCCAGACACAGGGCCTCGACCTCGGGGACGTCACGGGCGATGGCGTCGTCGACCTGGTGGCGATGACGGTGTCCGAGGCCCTGGTCCTCGAGGGCAACGGCTCGGGTGGCTTCACCGAGGTCGGTCGCAACCCGCTCACCCTGGGCGGCCAGGTCCAGCCCCTGGTCGTCGACCTCGACGGCGACGGTGACCTCGACGTCGTGGCGCCGACGTTCACGGCGATCCAGACCCTGGTCAACAACGGGTCCGGCAGCTTCACGGTCGGACCGAGGACGACGGTGTCCGGCGCGTTCGTCCTCTCCGCGATCGCCGTCGCGCACCTCGACCCCGGCAACACGCCGGACCTGTTCGCGATCGACGGCGGCTCGAGCACCCTGTTCGCGCTCACTGGCAACGGCAACGGGTCCTTCCGGCAGACCGGCGCGCTCTACGGCACCTCCTTCATCCCCGAGGACGTCGCGGCCATCGACCTCGACGGCGACGGGTACGACGACGGTGCTGTCGTCGGCTCCTTCAGCTTCTCGCTCTCCACCGGGCTCACCGACGGCACCGGCAAGTTCCGGTCCTTCGTTCCGGCCTCGTTCCAGTTCGGCGGTCCCGGACCGACCAGCGCTGCCGTCGCGGACTTCGACGGCGACGGCCGCCAAGACCTCGTGGTCTCCTCGCTGGCCAACCCGGCGTCCGGCACCCTCACGGTGCTCGCCGGGAACGGCACCCCCGGAATGAAGAAGATCGGCGCCTTCAGCACGGCTGCGTTCCCGCAGAACCCGGTGCTGGCCGACTACGACGAGGACGGCGACACCGACATCGCGGTCGTCAGCCCGGGGTCGATCACCGTCCTGCCGAACACCACTCCCTGACTTGGGTCCGAACTGGACCCAACAGAACCCGGCCGGGGCGGCATGCCGTCACGGCCGGGGCTTCGGTGCGTCGCTCGGATCCTTGACGCCCGGCAGGGCTCCCGCGGCAGCGGAGATGCCCAAGGCGAGCAAGGCAAAGGTGAAGACGGCCATGGCGATGAACCAGATCATCAGGGCGGTGGGTGACATGTTCGGTTCCTCCTCCTAGGATGGTTGCAATAACGAAACGCTATGCGTAGCGTATCTATTCCCAGGGGGTGCACATGCCAGGCGGAACAGGCACGGCAGGACGTCCGCGCAGTCAGGCGGCTGACGGCAGGATCCGTGACGCCGTACTCGACCTCCTGCGTGAGGCGGGTCCTGCGGCCGCGACCATGGAAGCCGTCGCCGTACGGTCCGGAGTCGCGAAGACCACCCTGTACCGGCGCTTTGCCCGGCGAGAGGAGATGCTGCGCGATGTTCTGAAGGGGGCGCTCGGCGAGCCGAGCATCCCCGCGGACGGGGGGACACGTGAGAAGACCAGGGCCGCGCTCGAGCAGACCTGGCAGCAGTTCGAACAGGTGCTGGGGCGTGGCGGCATCGCGGCACTGGTCCTCGACCAGGACCCTGCGTTCAGCCAATTGTTCCGCGACGTGGTCACGCCCTATGAGCAGGCGCTCGTCGACCTGATCCGCACCGATGTCGCTGCGGGCCTGCTACGTCACGACCTCGACGCGGAGTCCGTCACCACGATGTTCGTCGGTGCCTACCTCGGTGAACTGGTCCGCCGCGGTCGGGTGGGGCCTGACTGGCTCGAACAGTGTCTGGACCTGCTCTGGCCCGCGTTGGTGCCCCGTCAGGATTGAGGTCAAGCCTCGAGCGAGCGCGCCAGCAGTTCGGCCAGGTGGATCGGGGCCGCCTCGGGTGCCAGCTCGTCCAGCTGGGTGCGGCACGAGAAGCCGTCCGCGAGCACGACCCGCTCGCGCGTTGCATCAACGGAGCGTCGTACGGCGGGCAGGAGGTTGGCCTCTGCGATGGCGACCGACACCTCGTAGTGGCCCTTCTCGACACCGAAGTTGCCGGCCATGCCGCAGCATCCGGCGACCGCCTCGACGGTGGCACCGGCCCGCTCCAGCAGGGACTTGTCGGTCGACCAGCCCATGATCGCGTGGTGGTGGCAGTGCGGCTGGGCGACCACGGACACCCCGCTCAGGTCGGGCGGCGTCCAGGTCGGCTCGGTGGCGAGGAGCTCGGCCAGCGTCACGGTTGCCCGGGACACCGCGGCGGCGTCGTCGCCGGGGACGAGTTCGGTGAGCTCGTGCCGCAGCACCGCGGTGCAGGACGGTTCGATGCCGACGATCGGGACACCGGAGAGCGCGTCCGAAGCCAGCGCGTCGACCATCGAGCGCAGTCGCTTCGCGGCGCCGTCGAGCTGGCCGGTGCTGATCCACGGCAGGCCGCAGCACTCCTGGTGCCGGGTGATGCGCGGATCGAAACCGGCCGAGCGCAGCACCGCCACGGTCGCGTCGGCGACCTGCGGGGCGAAGTGGTTGGTGAAGGAGTCCACGAACACGACCACCGGCTTCGCGCCGGACAGGGAAGCCGCAGAAGTCCCGAAAGTACGGCGGAAAGTCTTCCTGAACGTGTGCTGGGCGAACGCCGGCATCTGCCGCCGCGTGTCCACGCCTGCGGCCTTCAGCGCTGGAATGCGCACGGCCTTCCAGCTCATCATCTTGTTGGCCACGCGCGGGGTGGCCGAGCCGGCCTTCGCCCAGCGCGGGAGCCAGCCGACGGAGTAGTGCGTGCGCGGGCGCAGCTTGCGCTTGTAGGTCTGGTGCAGCACCTCGGCCTTGTAGCTGGCCATGTCGGTGCCGGTGGGGCAGTCCGATGCGCAGCCCTTGCACGACAGGCAGAGGTCGAGCGCCTCGTGCACGGCGGGCGATGACCACGAGATCGCGCTCTCGCCGTTGACGATCTCCTGCAGCAGGCGGGCGCGACCACGGGTGGAGTGGATCTCCTCCTTCGTCGCCTGGTACGACGGGCACATCACGCCGCCCGAGCCGGAGTTGTCGGCGCGACACTTGCCGACGCCCGTGCAGCGGTGGACGGCC
>JAKFEI010000230.1:0-5922 GCA_036675765.1 Nocardioides sp.
AGCACGCCGATCCTGCGTGCGGTGGCCCGGTACGCACCGACCATTCCCTGCATGTCCCGAGCGATCGTGATCACCCAGGGCCGGTTGGCCGAGGCCTTCCGTGGCTACGAGCTGCACATCGTGCTGGAGACCCTCAAGGACCAGCCGCGCGCCTACACGCCGGCGGACCGGCCGATCTTCGGCACCGACACCGGCCCCAACTGCCAAGGGCTCCCGAACTCGCCGTACAACCAGTTCAACCCCGCACCGGGACAGCCGGGGCTCAACGACGGCATGAACGGCAACACGGGCAAGGGCAACTTCCGCCCGGCGCCCGGCACCTCGGCCTCCGGCTACTACGGCACGCCCGATGACGTCTCGACCCTGCGCTCCCTGCTCACCCAGGAGTACGGCGACGCCGGTACCGACTTCAACGTCCTGCTCGCAGGACCGATCGTGGCGCAGGGAGGTGCTCGCTGATGCCGACCCGTGGACTCGACCGCAGGACGAGCGGTGACCTCGTTCGTCTCGTCATCTTCATGGTGACCACGGCGCTGGCAACCGGTGTCCTGATCATCACGATCGGCAACCTGTCCTTCGGCGCCACCAAGGAGTACGCCGCCGAGTTCGTCGACGCAACCGGCGTCAACAAGGGCGACGACATCCGGATCGCGGGCGTCAAGGTCGGCACGGTGCAGAAGATCGAGGTCCTCGGGGCCGACCGCGCCAAGGTCACCTTCAACGTCGACGCCGACACGGTCCTGGACCAGGCCACCCACGCCAGCATCCGCTACCGGAACCTGATCGGCCAGCGCTACATCTCGCTGACCCAGGAGGGCAGCGGGGGAGAGCGCCTGGACGAGGGCGATGCCCTCCCGGTGGCGCGCACGAAGCCGGCACTCGACCTCACCGTGCTCTTCAACGGCTTCAAGCCGCTCTTCCAGGCGCTGTCGCCGGACGACATCAACAAGCTGTCGTTCGAGATCGTCCAGGTCTTCCAGGGTGAGGGCGGGACGGTCGAGGGCCTGCTCGGGAGCACCGCCTCGATCACCCAGACGCTCGCCGACCGCGACCAGGTGATCGGTGAACTGCTCGACAACCTCGACTACGTCCTGGACCACGTCGCGGACCGTGACGAGCAGCTCACCCAGCTGATCGACAGCTTCCGTGGCCTGATCGGTGGTCTCAACGACGACCGCGAGGCGATCTTGTCCTCGCTCGATTCGATCTCGGAGCTCTCGGTGCAGACGGCCGCCCTCGTGACGGACATCAAGGACCCGCTCGTCAAGGACATCAAGGAGCTGCGGAAGGTTGCCGCCAACCTCGACCGCAACCGCCAGGAGATCGACCGCTCGCTGCAGGTGCTGCCCATCAAGCTCACCAAGATCGGGCGTACGGCGACATACGGTTCGTGGTTCAACTTCTACCTGTGCCACTTCAAGGCGACCGTCAAGGTGCCGGGTGTCGCGAAGCCGATCAAGGCGACGTACGAAGTCACTGCCAAGCGCTGCTCGCTGAAGCAGGAGGTGGGCCAGTGATCCCGTTCCGCGAACGCAACCCCGTCGTCGTGGGTGCCGTCAGTATCGCCACGCTCGTCCTGCTGCTCGTGGCCGCGCTGCGTGCCCAGGATCTCCCGCTCATCGGAGGCGGCGACACCTACTACGCCTCCTTCGCCGAAGCGGGTGGGCTCAAGGTCAAGGACGAGGTCCGCATCGCCGGTGTCCGCGTCGGCCAGGTGACGTCGATGGAGCTCGACGGCAACTCGGTCAAGGTCGGGTTCCAGGTCAAGACCGATGCCGAGTTCGGCGACCAGACCCGGGCCGACATCAAGGTCAAGACGATCCTCGGCTCGATGTTCATCGCGCTCAGCCCGGCTGGCCAGGGCCAGCTCGCCGAAGGCGCGCTGATCCCGAAGGACCGCACCACCTCGCCGTTCGACATCGTGGAGGCGTTCTCGGGTCTCGCCGAGACGTCGGCCGACATCGACACCGACCAGCTCGCGGCGTCGCTGACGACCCTGGCCGACCTGACCCGCAACACCCCCGAGGAGTTCCGGGCTGCGCTCGACGGCGTCTCCGCCCTCTCCGAGGTCGTGGCCTCGCGCGACGACGAGATCAACTCGTTGTTGAAGAACCTGAACCGGGTGTCGACGGTGCTGGACGCCCGCGACGAGGACATCATCGCCCTGATGGCCGACTCGGACAGCCTGTTCAAGGCACTGGTCCTGCGCAAGGCCCAGATCCACCGCCTGCTGGAGTCGACGACGACGTTGAGCACCAAGCTCACGGGCCTGGTCCGGGAGACCAGGGCCGACCTCAAGCCGGCGCTCGACCACCTCGACTCCGTCCTCAAGGTGATCAGGAAGAACGAGGACAATCTCGAGTTGTCGATCAAGACGATGGCGCCCTTCTACCGGGTCTTCGCCAGCACGCTCGGCAACGGGCCCTGGTTCGACACCTACATCTTCAACCTGCCGCCCGCGCCCGGGACGGTGAAGTGAGCATGAGTACCGAAGTGAGCGCTCTTCGCCGTTGGCTTCCGCTGGCCGTCATCGGGCTCCTCATCGTGTCCGGTCTGGTCTGGCTGTTCGGCAGCGGAGGTGGCACGAAGACCGTGACCGCCTACTTCCCGCGCGCCGTGTCGATCTACGAAGGCAGTGACGTCCGGGTCCTCGGCGTCACGGTCGGACAGGTCACCGAGGTGGTGCCCGAGGGCACCCAGGTCAAGGTCGTCATGACGTACGACGAGGACCTCAAGCTCCCGCAGGACGCGGAGGCGGTCGTCGTACTGCCGTCCGTCGTGGGTGACCGCTACATCCAGCTGACCCCTGCCTACGAGTCGGGCACCGTGATGGCCGACAACACGGTCATCAAGGTCGACAAGACCGCGATCCCGCTCGAGCTCGACCAGGTCTTCTCCAGCATCGACCGGCTCACCGTCGCCATCGGCCCCGAGGGGGCCAACCGCGACGGTGCGCTGACCGACCTCCTGGAGCAGACCGCGAAGAACTTCGGTGGTCAGGGTGAGCAGTTCAACCAGACCATCAAGGACTTCGGCCGGTTCAGCGAGACGCTCGACAACAACAAGGACGACCTGTTCGAGTCGGCGGAGAAGCTCGAGGGCTTCATCAAGACCCTCGCCGACAACGACTCCACGGTGCGCGACTTCAACAAGTCGCTCGGCGACGTGTCGTCCCTGCTCGCCGACGAGCGCCAGGAACTGACGACCGCACTGAGCAACCTGGGCGTCGCGCTCGACGAGGTCGGGAACTTCGTCAAGACCAACCGCGAGGTCCTGGGCCGCAACATCAAGGACGTCAACCGGGTCGCGAAGGTCCTGGTCCGCCAGCGCGCCGCACTCGACGAGATCCTCCAGGCCGGTCCGCTGGCGCTGACGAACCTGTACCACACCTACAACCCGGGCAACGGCACGCTCGACACCAACGCCAACATCGGCAACCTGGTGAACGAGCTGACCTCGAACCCGGCGGACGTCCTGTGCGCCATCCTCTCCGGAGCAGACCCGGGCGGCACGGTGTGTGACCTCGTGAGTGGGGTCCTGCCCCGCGGTGCCCCGTTCGGGACCGGCTCCTGGCACACCCAGCCGTACGACCCGACCCTCAGCGGACTCGTGGAGGTCGACCGATGACCCGCCAGAACACCGGGATCCGGTCCCGGCTGCGCACCGCCGCTGCGCTTGCGCTCGGCATGGTGCTGATGTCCGGCTGTGACTTCGACGTCTACCAGCTGCCGCTGCCCGGCGGCACGGACACGGGCGACAACCCGATCCAGGTGACGGTCAAGTTCGACGACGTCCTCGACCTCGTGCCGATGTCGTCGGTGAAGGTCAACGACGTCGCGGTCGGCCAGGTGAAGGACGTCGAGCTCGACGGCTATCGGGCCGTCGTCACGCTCGAGCTGCGCGACGACCTCGACCTCCCCGACAACCCGGTTGCCTCGATCCGCCAGACCAGCCTGCTGGGCGAGAAGTTCGTCTCGCTGGCGCCACCGAGCACGGGCGCCACGGGCAAGCTCTCCGATGGCGACGTGATCGAGAAGGGCGGGCGCAACCCCGAGGTCGAAGAGGTCCTCGGTGCCCTGAGCCTGGTCCTCAACGGCGGCGGTGTCGCGCAGCTGAAGACCATCGCTGCCGAGCTCAACCTGGCCCTCGAGGGTCGGGAGGACTCGGCGAAGTCGGTCCTGACCCAGGTGTCGTCGCTCGTCGGCCAGCTCGACGAGCGCAAGGGCGACATCGTCAACGCGATCGAGGCGATCAACCGGCTCGCCGTCAGCGCCCGTACCCACCAGAAGAGCATCGACAGTGCTCTCGAGGAGCTGCCGAGCGCGCTCGACTCGCTCGACCGCCAGCGTGAGGACCTCGTGGCGATGTTGCAGGGCCTCACCAGGCTCAGCGACGTCGGTGTCCGCGTCATCCAGACCACGCAGACCGCCACGGTGAACTCGCTGCGGGCGCTCGACCCGATCCTCACCCAGATCTCCAAGGCGGGCGACGACTTCGTCGACGGGTTCAGCACCTTCCTGACCTTCCCGTTCATCGACGAAGCGGTCGGTCGCGACCCCGTCGTCGCCGAGAACCTCCACATGGGTGACTACGTCAACCTGTCGGTGGACCTGCAGCTCGACCTCGGGGCGCTGGAGCTCCCCGATCTCGTCTGCATCCCGATCAACGAGCTGCCCGACTCACCCCTCGATGACCTCATCGACCTGAAGAACCTCTGTGGCGGGGCCACCAAGGCGCTGCAGGGCTGCTTGAAGACGCCGCCCGACGCGGCGGCCTGCGCCAAGCTGCCCCAGTACCTCCTCGACAACGTCTGCGACGCCGTCGACCTGTTGTGTGCCCTCACCGGGGGCGCGAGCAGCGGGGGTGCGAACGGCGGCGCTGCCAGCAACCCGATCGAGGACCTGCTCGGCAGCGTGCTCAAGGGCGGTGGCCTGGGTCGTCCGGCGCCCGGCGCGTCCAGTGACGCCAATGCCATGTGGCACGACTTCGACCAGGCCTACGACACCGACATGGTGAGCTTGTACGCCGGCCCGATGACCACGAACGGCACGGCTCGGAGGGCTGCTCAGTGATCACCCGTCGTACCCGGATCCAGTTGATCATCTTCGCGGTGATCACCCTCGTCGGTGTGTCCTTCGTGGGTGCCCGCTACGCCAAGCTCGACCGCCTGGTCATCGACCGTGCCTACACGGTGACGGCGCACTACCCGCAGTCCGGCGGCATCTTCACCGGCGCCGAGGTCACCTACCGCGGTGTCGGCATCGGCCGGGTCGGGGACCTGGTCCTCACCGACCAGGGAGTCGACGTCGAGCTGGAGATCGAGAAGGAGTGGGACGAGATCCCCCGCGACACGCTCGCGCTGGTCGGCAACAAGTCGGCTGTCGGTGAGCAGTACGTCGAGCTGCAGCCGCAGACCGACGACGGCCCCTACCTCGTCGACGGCTCCGAGATCGACGACGTCGCGACGCCCATCGCCACCGAGGTGCTGCTGGACAACCTCTCGGCGACCGTCGGCAGCATCGACCGTGACGCCCTGCGCACCACCGTCCAGGAACTGGGTGCTGCGTTCGGCGGCACCGGCCCCGACCTGCAGAAGATCATCGACACCGGCAACTCGTTCATCGAGACGGCCAATGACAACTTCGACGTGACGACGGCACTGATTCGCGACAGCAACACCGTGCTGCGCGGCCAGGTGGCCTCGGAGTCGTCGCTGCGCACGTTCGCGACCCAGCTCGCGGCGTTCTCGACCGCACTCGCCGGGGCCGACGGTTCGGTGCGCAAGGTCATCGACGCGGGTTCGCTCGCCGCCACCCAGTTGCGCACCTTCCTCGAACAGAACGGCGTGGAGCTCAGCGAATTGCTGGCCAACGTCGTCGCCACCAATGACGTCGTGGTGCAGCACCTGCCGGCGCTCAAGCA
>JAKFEI010000510.1:0-32678 GCA_036675765.1 Nocardioides sp.
TCACGTCGTCAGCGAAGCTGGGCGAGACCATCGCGGTGATGGCCAGGAGCGCGGTCGGTACGACCAGCGCGAGCCGTCCTCCGCGAGGAAGTGGGCGGCGCAGGCGCCGCGAAGAACTTGTCATCTTGATGTGTCCCCATGTCTTGGTCGGCGCGGGAGCCCCGCGACCGTCACTACTCACAGCGGGACGGCCCGATACCGAAAAAGGAGCGCCCGGACCCGCCCGACGCAAACCTGCGCGGACACGGTCGAACACTCCCTCTTGCTGACCACAACCCCACTCGTGGTTCAGCTCCCACCGAAGACGTTAGGCGCGTCGTTAGCGCCATAGACCCGATATTCGGCGGATTTTGCCCAAAACCATCGGAAACGATAGTCCCGTCGAGCCGTACGACCGCAGAACCGTCGCCAAACGGGGATCGCCCCGCCGCAGCAGGGCTGCGACGGGGCGATCAACCGGTCAGACCGGTGGTGTCGGATCAGACGGTCTCGCGGCGACGTACGAGCACCAGGGCCGCACCCGCCAGGACCAGTCCGGCGCCGAGCGGCACCAGGAAGCCCGCCGGGCCACCGGTGTTCGGGAGCTCGGCGGCTTCGACGATGCCGCCGACCTCACCGGGAACCTCGGTCCCCGGCTGCTCCTCGACCTCGCCGGCGACGCCACAGAGGACGCCCTCGATGTCCTCGGCCACCTCGCCCTCCGAGGCGAAGCGGATCGCCGTCCACGTGGCGCCGGCGTCGCTGTACTCGTACGGGAAGAGACCCGCGAAGCCGTGGGCGACCAGGTCGGCCAGGTCGAGGATCACGACCGTGCCGAGCACGTCGGAAGCCCGTGCGACGTCCGGGTAGGTGCACAGCACGACACGGGTGTCGTCGACCACCGGGCAGGCCTCGGTGTTCTCCTCGACCAGCACCGGGTAGGTGTGCATCGTCGCGCCACCCGGGAAGAGGAAGCCCTCGTGGGCCTCCAGCGTGATGCTGCCGTCCTGGTTGTGGGTGATCACGTAGTCACCGAGCGGCACCTCGCCGTACGACGCGTTTCCGGTGTCGCACGGGTCGATGACCGGCACCTCGGGAACGTCGATCTCCGACGGCTCGTCCTCGGTCGGGCAGTTGACCAGCTCTTCGTCACCGGGCTGCTCGTTGCCGACCGCCCAGCGGATGGCAACCGAGTCCTGGGCGTCGGCGAACACGCCCGGGAACTGGCCCTCGACCCAACCCTGGTTGAGCGCGGAGGCCTTGCTCACCACGATGATGTGGTCCGGAACGCCGGGGGGCGGGCCGACGTACTTGCAGACGACGATCTTGTCCTCGTCCTCGCCCTCGGCGCAGACCACGCCGTTGTCGACCAGGGCGGGGTACGTGTGGGTCGGGCCGTCGGCGAACGTCGAGCCCTCGTGGGCGGTCAGCGTGATGCTGCCGTCGTCGTTGAGGGCCACGTCGTAGTCGCCGGCCGGAACCTCGCCGTAGGCAACGTTGTCGAGACCGCACGGGTCACTGGAGGGAACCGTGGGTGCGTCGATGACGACGGGCTCACAGGGAACGTTCTCGTCGATCGGGGCCGGGTAGACGTTCTCGTCCGTGCCGCCCGGGAACTCGTAGCCGGGGTCGGCCTTCAGCGTGATCGAACCGTCCAGGTTGCGCACGATCGTGTAGTTGCCGGTCGGCACCTCGCCGTACGCGGCGTTGTCGGGACCGCAGGGGTCGTTGACCGGGATCTCGGGGAGGGCTTGCTCCGCGAGCGGGCAGTCGCCCAGCTCCTCGTCGCCCGGCTGCTCGTTGCCGACCGCCCAGCGGAGGGCAACCGAGTCGTGCGCGTCGGCGAACGGACCCGGGAACTGCCCTTCGGTCCAACCGGCAGCGAGCGCGGCGTTCTTGCTGACCACGATGATGTGGTCCGGAACGCCCGGAGGGGTGCCGACGTACTTGCAGACGACGACCTTCTTGTTGTCCGGCTTGTCGTCCTTGGCGGCTGCCTCGACCCGCAGCGACACCTTCGCCTGGGCAGCGTCGCTGAACGCAGCACCCGCGGTCGGGGCCGGAGCGGACTTCGGCTCGGACTTGGCGTCGGACGCAGGCTCCGACTTCGGCTCCGGCACCTCGGCCTCGGGAGCCGGCTCGACCTCGGGGGTCGGTTCGGGCTCGGCCGACGGAACGGGCGTCTCCGTGACGGCAGGCGTCTCGCCACCGTCCTCGGGCGTCACGTCGTCAGCAAAGCTGGGCGAGACCATCGCGGTGATGGCCAGGAGCGCGGTCGGCACGACCAGTGCGAACCGGCCTCCACGCATGAGCGGGCGCCGCAAAGGGCGCGAAGAATCAAGCATCGTGTGTCCCCACGTTTTCGGGCGCGTTCGTTCGCGACCTCGTCGTACAACTGCCAGGAATCGGTTCCGGAGGAACCGCAACGCGGAGCGGATGACCCACGCGTCCCTGCGCGGCCGTCCGGGAACTCCGTCTTCTGGTTGCACCCCACCGCGCAACCACTCCCGGAGTCAGACCTTAGGTGGCCCTGACCGGGACGATGTCCTGAATTTGTAGGGATTGCGCAGATTTAACTGTGCGTGCGAGTGATTTGTGTCTCAACGCCCCAGGTCGGCCAGCGCCTTGCGGGCGGCGAGGTGCCCGCACATGCCGTGGGCGCCCGCGCCCGGAGGCGTGGCGGCGGAGCAGAGATAGACCCCCTCCACCCCGGTGGAGTACGGCGACAGGCCGGCCCGCGGCCGGAAGACGAGCTGTCGCGCGTCGTTGGCGCCCGTGGTGATGTCGCCGCCGACGTAGTTGGCGTTGTGCTGCGCCATGCCCGCTGCCGAGCGGACGTGGGTGGCCAGGATCCGGTCACGGAAGCCCGGGGCGTGCTCCTCGATGCGGGCGATGATCGCCTCGGTCACCACTTCCTCGGGTCCGTCGTAGCCGGCGGGGACGTGGGCGTAGGAGTAGAGGGGGTGGGTGTCACCGACGGAACGGGACGGATCGGCGAGCCACTGCTGGCCGACCAGGACGAAGGGACGTTCGGGCAGCACGCCCTGGGCGACGGACCGTTCGGCGGCGACGGTCTCCTCGAAGCGGCCACCGAGGTGGACGGTGCCGGCGCGACGGGCCGGCTCGTAGGACCACGGCACGCCTTCGGCGACGGCGAAGTCGACCTTGAAGGCGCCGGGACCGTGGCGGAACCGGCGGAAGCCGCGGCGCACCCGTCCGGGCACCCGGTCTCCGAGGATCTGCAGCGCGGCGCCCGGGGTGGTGTCGAGCAGGACGAGGTCGGCGTCGGCGATCTCGTCGTAGGCCGTGACGGTGCGGCCGGTCTCCGTCGTGACGTCGTACTCCTCGCACCTGCGCAAGATGGCGTCACGGATCGCGGACGAGCCACCCTCGGCGACGGGCCAGCCGAACGCATGGGCGGCGGTGGTGAGCGCGACGCCGATGGCCGATGACAGCGGACGGTCCAGCCGGTTGAAGGCGTGGGCCGCGACGCCGCCGAAGAGTGCGCGGGCCGGGTCCTCCCGGAAGCGGCGACCGATGAGGGTGGCCGGCGGTGCGGAGAAGGCGCCGAAGCGGGCAAGCTGGAGCGGGTGCTTCGGCACGTGCAGCATGGGCTGGAGGAACTCGCCGCTGATGGCACCGAACCGCTCGGCGAGGGGACCGAACGTGCGCTGCCACCGGTCGCCGTCGGCGCCGAGGCCGGCGGCGGTCTCGGCCACGGAGCGCAGCAGGACAGCCCCCTCCGATCCGGAGAGCGGGTGCGCCAGTTCCGCCGGGGCCCAGAGCCAGTTGAGGCCCGCACCCGCGAGGTCGAAGTCGCGGCCGAAGGAGGAACCCAGGGCGAAGGGGTGGAACGCCGAGCACTCGTCGTGGACCAGGCCGGGCAGCGTGAGCTCGGCCGACCGGACGCCGCCACCGAGCACGTCGGCGGCCTCGATGATCCGCACCCGGACGCCGGCAGCCGCCAGGGTCAGGGCAGCAGCCAGTCCGTTCGGGCCGCTGCCGACGACGACGGCTGTGGTCACGTGGTCACTTCGCTGGTCACTTCGCTGGCCGCCTCGGCGCGCCACGTCACCTCGAGCGGGATCGGGCCGTTCGGCAGCCACGGCTGCTGGGCGACCGCGTCGGCCACCCGCCAGGTCCCGCGCTCGATGACGCCGAGCGCGGCGTCGATGACGCGGTACTCCTGGACGCGCTTGTGGACCGGCTGCGACTCGACGAACACCACGATCAGCTCGCCGGGCTCGAACCCGACGCGGGCCTGGATGGCCGCGATCATCCGGTCATCGTGCAGGTGCCCGTCACCGAAGTTCCAGCCGCGGACCCAGTTGGACATGAACTCGCCCTCACGGATGGTGCGCTGGTCGATGTCGTCGTACCGGTCGATCAGGACGCTGAACAGGCCGCGGCCCTGGCTGTGCAGCGACCGCCAGCCGGCGATCAGCGACATGCACTGCTCGGCCGTCGGTCGGTCGTAATTCAGCAGGTTCATCAACTGGTCGGTCATCGGCGGCGCCGGGAGGTCGAGCTTCTTCATCTTCTCCTCGGCGCCCGGGGCGAACGCCCAGACCGCCGAGGCCCAGTTGCCGGCGTACTGCCGCAGCGACGCGAGGAACGAGACCTTGTCCGGTCGCAGGTTCCCGATGACCGGCGAGACCAGCAGCGCCGCGGCGATCAGGACGAGCAGCCACGGTTCGCTGAAGTCGGTGACGGCGTAGCCGTCACTGGCGTGGTGGCCCCAGAACAGGAACAGCGCCAGGAAGGCGAAGAGCACGTTCCACTCGAGCGGCACGGCCAGCGGGAACGTCATGGTGATGAAGAGGTGGAAGCTCACCATCACGCCCACCGCGAGCAGGGTGACCGTCTCGTTCGTGGAGAACAACAGGACCAGCGGCGTCAGGATCTCCACGCAGGTGCCGCCGAAGTGCGCCAGTCCCCACGAGAGCTTCGAGGGACGCAGGTCGTCGGGGGCGTTCCTGTAGTGCAGGCGTCGGATGAACTTGCCCGGCACGAACGGGGCGTTCGACACCATCGGCGGGATCACGTTGGCGAAGTGCAGGCCGAACTTCGAGAAGCCGGCGCCGATCCACACCGTCACGATCAGCACCTTCGCGGCGATGATGAAGTCGGCACCGTCGAGCATCGCGGTGAAGACCAGGGCCGGGAGGTACTGCTCGCCCCGTGCGGCCAGGAACACGATCGAGTCGCGCAGTCCGTTCACGACCAGGAGTACGGCGGCCCCGGCTGCCAGCGCGGCCGGGACCCGATCGCCCTGCCACACGACGGCGGTGGCGAGCGACACCAGCAGGGCGGCGTACAGGGCGATGTCGAGGAGGGTGCGACTGTCGCCGGCGGTCCCGGGGATCCAGCGCCACGGGGCGACCCGGATGGTGCCGGGCCGCAGCCAGTAGCGCGCGCCGCCGGTGAACGGCTTGAAGTGGCCACACAACGGGCCCCACGCGCCGCCGAACCCGACCACCTCCATCAGCAGCGTCCAGGCGACGGCCTTCTGGTAGACGACCGGTTCCTTCCACCACTGGTCGAGGTTGCCCAGCCCGCCGAGGTCGCTGGTGGCCGAGATGATCAGCAGGCCGCCCAGGGAGTACCAGACGGTGACCTTGAGGATGTAGATCAGGTGGACGTAGCGGGGGGTGCCGAAGCCGTTGTCGGCCCAGAAGGTCGCCGCGATCCGGATCCGCTCGCGCAACGGCAGCGTGGCGTGGACGACCGGGTCGACGTCGGGGAGAACCGCTCGGATCAGGGGCATGCTGCGACTCTAGGGACGGCTGAGACGCCCGTCACTGGATCGGGAGCACAACAGCGTCCCTCCCCGATCCGCCGTCGAACTGCCGCCGATTCTGGCGTCGCGCGGGGTCAGCCGGCCGTCCGGACCGCAGCGAGCTGGCGCTCGACGTCGTGCAGCTCGGCGCCCGTCGCCGTTGCGTCCAGGATCGTCGCCTCCGCCGCGAACATCAGGTCGAGGTAGCCGATCGTGCCGCCGCCGACGAGGGGCACGACCGCGTCCACGGGCACCGCGCCGCTGGCGAACTCCAGCCAGGCCTGCAGGAGCTCCGACTCCGCGCGGGCCCGGTGGCCCGCGCCCGACGGCGACAGCACGCTGTGAGCATCGGCCGCAGTGGCGAGTGCCGTCTGCTCGGCGAAGACGCTCGACACCGCGGCGACGATGTCCAGGTAGGCGTCGGCCAGGACGGGCTCGATGTGCGGCGATCCCGTGCCGGCGTACTGGTGCTTCCACCAGCCGCTGCCCTTCGTCTCGTCGGCCGTGCCGGTGACGATGACCGCCGTCGACGCGCTCGCGGTGCCGTCGTCGTCATCGGTGACGACGAGTCCGAGGTCCGCGACGCCGGGGAAGTCGAACAGGGCATCGGCGTCGTCGCTCGCAGCGAACGGGAACACCCCGAACGGCGTGGGCGTCGGCGGTTCGGCCGGCTCGGGCCCGACGCCGTCGTTGAAGTACGTCGTCCCGGCGGGCAGGTTCCAGGTGAAGGTGAGGTCGTCGGAGCCGGCGTCGGCCCCGTCAGCGGTGACGGGCAGTGCGGTCCCGGCCTCGACGACGAGGTGGTCGCCGCCCGGGAAGGACACGGCGTCGCTGACGTCGATCGTCACGGTCGGGTCCAGGTTGCCCACCACGACGTCGACCTCATCGGTCCCGACACCGCCGTCGTCGTCAGCCACGGAGACCGTCACGGCGTACGTCCCGTTGTCGCCGTAGACATGGTCGACACCGGCGGCAAGGCTGGCGGGGGTGATGCCCGTGCTGTCCGGCCCACCGTCGCCCCAGTCGATCGACGCCACATGGGTGTCGAGGACACCGGGATCAGCGAACGACGCCAGGACGGTCGCGGTGCCGGCCTCCTCGATGCTGTCGCCGGTCGCCGTGACCGTGGGCGCGACGTTCTCCACCGTGATCGTTGCGTCGTCGCTGTCGGGCAGTTGCTCCACCTGGTCGTACACCGTGAGCGTGGTGTCGTGGGCGGCCGGTCCCTCGACGGCCGTGAACGTCGGGGCAGCGACTCCGGTGTCGTCGAGGCCGGAGCCGTCGGCGAACGACGCGGGACTCCACAGGTAGGTCAGGTCAGTGCCTCCATCACCGTCGTTGCTGCCCGTCCCGTCGAGGACGACGTTCGAGCCCTCGTCGACGGAGTACGGGCCGCTGGCATCGGCGACGGGAGGCTCGTGGACACACGGGTCGGCCGTGTAGGACTCGCCGCTGACGTAGCGGTTGCCCTCGATGTCGCACACGACGGAGGTGCGGTTGGTGCCCTCGATGAATCCACCGAGGGTGCTGAACGGCTGCGGATCCGTCGGGTCGGTCGGCACCGCGACCTCCCAGTGCAGGTGCGGGCCCGTGGCGAACCCGATGTCGCCCTCGATGCCGATCGTCTCGCCCGCACTGATCGGATCGCCCGCGGCCCAGCCGGCGTCGATGCTCGCGCTGCCGGTGCGCAGATGGGTGTACTTCGTCCACTCCCCGTTGGGGTGCTCGATCCAGACGAAGTTGTTGTACTCCTGGCAGAGGCCGGGGACCAGGTCGTCGTCCTGGCAGGTGTGCTCGAGGGCATCGCCCTCGTCGCCGTCGGCGTAGGGAACGCCGTCCCGGTCGGCACCGTCGCCACGGTCGTCGTCGTCCCCGTTGTGGTCGTCGACCCACCGCACGACGCCGTCGGCCGCGGCGACCACGACCACCGAGTTGTCACCGACCATGTCGATCCGGTTCCGGTTGCCGTTCGGACCGCCGTGGTTGTGGGCGTCGCCGGTCACGGTGATGTCAGCGCCGTCCTCGTACGGGATCCGGTAGGTGCCGCTCGACGGATCGTCGCCGTGATCCGCCGTTGCCGGTCCTGACCCCGTACCGACGAAGGCCAGCGTGGCTCCGGCCAGTACGACCGCGCCGAGACTCCCGCGTAGTTGTGTCCTCATGTCCGCACCGAGCCCTCACGAGAAGTTGTTTGCGGGGACGCTACGCCGGTCCGCGCACACAGGGGTGCGGTGGCGATGAGGGTGATACCGCCCTGAGACTCGATGGGCGTGTGGCGCCGGTCACTGGGTCGGGAGCACAATGCAGTCGTGAGGTCGACAGGTTCAGCGGGCACGGCATGAGCGCTGCGGAGGATGCCACCACCGCCTTCGACCGTGCATGGAGCGACCGGGTCGCGATCCTCGGTTCGACGATGGCCGGACAACTACCGACTCTGACCGACCACCTGCACGAGGGTCTGCTGACGAACATCCCCGAGCTGAAGAGCGATCCGGTCCTCGAGGACCTCTTGCGCAGCAGCGTCGACGCCAACCTCGAGACGGTCGCGCACCTGCTCCAGCACGACCTCGACGTGGAGGACGCGACCGTGCCAGTGGCGGCGCGGGAGTACTCCCGTCGCCTCGCCCAGCGCGGGGTGCCCCTCACCGCGCTGGTCCGGGCCTACCGGCTCGGCCAGCAGTGGATCTCCGACTGGGCGTTCCAGGAGATCCGCGACAAGGAGCCCGATCCCGACGTCGCCTACCGGGCGATCCAGGAAATGATCACCGTCACCTTCCGCTACATCGACCGGATCACTGAACAGGTCATCGCGGCCTACGAGACCGAGCGCAAGAAGTGGCTCGCCCACCAGAACACCGTGCGCACGCAGCTGCTCGAGCAACTGCTCGCGGGCGAGCCGATCGACGCCATCACCGCCGAGACCACGCTCGGGCACCGGATGCGCCAGCACCACGTCGGAGCCGTGCTCTGGGCGGTGGATGCGGGGACGGACGCGCTCGGCGACCTCGAACGACTGGCGGGCACCATCGCCCAGGAGATCGGTGCCGTCGGCACCCCGTTCGTGGCTCCGCGCGACCGGTCGACGGCCTGGGCGTGGTTCCCGATGGGCACGTCCCCGACTCCACCCGAACTCCCCGACAGCGTGGTCAGCGCGGCCGGTCCGATCCGCGTCTCCCTCGGCGCTCCGGTCTCCGGGGTGGCCGGCTTCCGTGCCACGCACGACCAGGCCATGGCCGCTGCGTACGTCGCCCGGCTGGCCGGTGAGCGCGGGCAGCGCGTGACGTCGTACTCCGCCAACGGGCTGCGCGCGGCGACCCTGCTGGCCGCCGATCTCGGTGGCAGCCGCCGACTGGTGACCGACGTGCTCGGTGGCCTCGCCTCGGCCGACGACGGCGCCACCCGGCTGCGCGACACCCTGCTGGTGTTCCTCGACTCGGGCGGCAGCTACCTCACCACCGCTGAACTGCTGCACCTGCACAAGAACACGGTGCGCTACCGCGTGGAGAAGGCCGTCGAACTCCGCGGCCGGAGCCTGGACGAGGCGCCGCTGGAGCTGCACCTGGCGCTGCTGGCCTGTCACTGGCTGGGCGACGCCGTGCTCTCCCCGACGACCTGACCGGGCCTCGCGACGGGTTGTACCCGGAGTCCAAAGGAGTCCCACGACTTCGTCGGCGCACGCCGACGACTCCCTGCGGGCGCTCGCCCAGACTCAGGGACGTCGAAGGAACGTCGAGAAGCTCCCACCCGATCCCACGGAGGCGACCATGAAGGACCTGCTGCAGGTACTGCCGATCTACGCGTTCATGCTGATCCCGGTGTGGATCCCGCTGATCGCCATGACGGTCGGCGGCCTGCGCGACATGATCGCCGCCCCGGCCCGTCGTGCGAGCCAGCCGAAGGTCCAGCCGCTCGGCCGGACGGTCAGCTCCGCCGGTCCTCGGGTCCCCGCGGCAGGAACTGCTGCGTGAGCGCAGGCCACGCCTCGGCGATCAGCTCCTCCATGTCGAGGTTCATCGCCTTCTGCACGTAGGACTTGTTGAGCTCGGTGTCGATGACCTTCAGCACGAAGCGTCGGAGCTCACCGTCGATGCCGGCGATCTTGCGGATCACGGTTCCCCGACGCGTGTCGGTGTGGAGCTGGAGCTGGATCTGCTCCTCGGTCGGCGTCCGGATCTCGAGGCGCAGCCGCAGCGGCTCCTCGGTGTGCACCACCAGGACCAGCGGGATGACGACCTCGCCGTTGAAGGTCAACCGGTCCATCGGCAGGTCGAGGTCGAAGACCACGGTGATCGGCAGGTTGATCGCATAGGTCAGCAGCTCGGCAGGAACTTCGTGGCCGGTGGTGGGGTGGAAGGTCCCGACGAAGCTGATGCTCGCGAAGGCACGCCCCGGCCCGGCACCGATCGGGCCGAGCGCGAGCTGGTCGCCCAGCACCTGGTCGACCGTCGTCAGGATGCGATCGAGGTGGAGCACCCGATGGACCCAGTTCACCCCGAAGCGTTCGTACGACGACGGCGCGTCGTCGTACAGCACGGGAGCGGGCACGTCGGCCATCCCCATCAGTCCGTCGACCACGGCACCACCCCCTTGCCGCCAAGGGAGAAATCCCCATCAGCGTTGATGATTCTCGTACACGGTCCCACACGACGTGATGCTGGGGGGCGGCTTCCGGACGACGTCCTGCGCCGCACGGAGGCGGGTCGAGCGCGTCAGCGGAGGTTGCTGAAGGCTTCGACAGCGTCCGCGGGCCCGGAAACGACAACCTGGTCGCCCTCCCGGATCACGGTCTCGGGTGTGGCGTACCCAAACGTCTCACCGAGGCGTTTCACCGCGACGACGGTGATGCCGAACTCCTGGCGGACGCCGTACCCCTCGAGGCTGCGGCCGTGCAGGGCCCGCGGTGCCGGCGCCTTGGCGAAGGCGTAACCCTCGTCGAACTCGATGTAGTCGAGGATCTCGTCGCCGCGCACGAGGTGGGCCACCCGTTTGCCCATGTCGTGTTCGGGCCTGACGACGTGGTGGACGCCGAGCTTCTCGAGGATCTTGGCGTGGGAGGCGCTGATCGCCTTGGCCCAGACGTTCTGCACGCCCAGCTCGAGGGCGATCGAGGCCGACAGGATGCTGGCCTCGAGATCGGTGCCCATGCCGATCACCGCTCGGGAGAACTCCCCCACCGAGAGCTGACGCATCGCGTCCTCGTTGGTGGAGTCGGCCTCCACCACGTGGGTGAGCCTGCCAGCGAGCGCTGCGACGATCTTGGGATCCCCGTCAATGCCGAGGACTTCCTCGCCGTGTGCGACGAGCTCGAGCGCGAGCGAGCGTCCGAATCGGCCGAGGCCGATCACGACAACTCCGTTCGTCAGGTGCTTACCCAATGAGGGGCCGTCCTTCCGGAAGTCGGTAGAGCTTCCCGCGCTCGCGGAGCGCGAGGGCGGAGACCAGGGTGATCGGTCCGAGGCGGCCGAGGAACATCAGGCCGATCAGGATGAGCTGGCCCGCGACTGGAAGGTCCGCGGTGATACCAGCGGACAGTCCCACGGTGGCGAACGCGGACACGGCCTCGAAGAGGACGACGTCCAGTGCGTGGTCGGTCATCTGCACCAGAGCGAGGGTCGCGACCATGACGGCACCCACACCGAGGAGTGCCACGGTGAGCGCCTGGCGAATGGCACGGTCGTCGATCCGGCGTCCGTGAACCTCGACGTCACGCTCGCCGCGGGCCTCGGCCCAGATGACCCAGAACAGCAGCACGAAGGTGGTGATCTTGATGCCCCCCGCCGTGCCGGCCGAACCGCCGCCGATGAACATCAGGACACTGGTGCCGAGCAGGGTGCCGTCGCGCGCCTGGGCATAGTCGATTGCGTTGAAGCCGGCTGTACGGGGCATCACGGAGTGGAAGAAGCCGGCGAGAACTCGACCTGGGGTGTCCAGCGAGCCGAGGGTGCCGGGATTGGTCCACTCGTTCGCGCTGACGAACACCGTGCCGATGACAAGGAGTACGACGGTCGTCGACACGGTCATCGTGGTGTGCAGGCTCCAGGTCCGCCACCGGGCCCGGTGTCGCACGAGCTCGAGCCACACGGGGAAGCCGAGGCCCCCGGCGATCACCGCGAAGGCGATCGGCAGGCAGACCCACGGGTCATCGACGAAGCCGATCAGGTTGTCGCTGTAGAGCGCGAAGCCGGCGTTGTTGAACGCCGAAACCGCGTGGAACAGGCCCAGGTATGCCGCCCGTCCCCAGCTCTCGTCATAGCCCAGGGCGAACCGGAGCGTGAGTGTCGTGGCCGTGAGGAGTTCGATCGCAACGGTGATCACCAGGACCCCGCGGATCACGGTGCGGACCTCGCCGATTCCGGCCGTCTTCGTCTCAGCCGCTGCGGTCAGCCGGGACCGCAGACCCAGCCGGCGCCACACCAGCATGGCGAGGAGCGAGGCCAGCGTCATGATCCCGAAGCCACCGACCTGGATCAGGGCCAGGATGACGATCTCACCGAACGCCGACCAGTAGACCGGCGTGTCCACAGTGACGAGACCGGTGACGCACACAGCGCTGGTGGCGTGGAAGAGGGCGGTCACGAAGCCCGTTCCGCCGGGCCCGCTGCGGGCGGCCGGGAGCATGAGCAACAGGGTGCCGACCAGGATCGCGACGGCGAACCCCAGAACCACGAGCTGCGCCGGATGGCGCAACCACGCACGCTTGGCCCTGCCATCGGCAAGGACGGCGCGTCGCGCCTTCACCTGCGGTCTCGTCTCTTGCGTCGCCACCCGACAGGTGCCCCACCCATCCAGACGGCCACGAGCCACGCGGCACCGAAGCTGAGGAGACAGAAGGCCAGGAGTGCGCCGATGACGATGAGGACGTCAGTCATCGGAGCTCCCTTCTGGTGTCCGCCTTGCTCACCAGCGACACGAACCTGGAGTGCGCTTTGCATTCAAGTTGGCGCCATCGCACTTTTGGCCGGTCCTAACGAACTCCTAACACCGTGACGAACGACCAGACGACGGAACGGCACACTGGGGTCGTGCTCGGAACCAGCAGTCTCAGTGCTTCCCGCCGACGGCAGGGCTACCTTCTGGCTGCGGTCGCCATCCCGGGGCTCACGCTCGCGCTGCTTCCCTTGCGCGAATCGTTGGCCCTTGCCACCACGATGCCCGCCTTCCTCCTGCTCTCCGTCCTCATCGCGCTGCTCGGCGGACTTGGCCCCGCGATCCTTGCCGGGCTCGCCGGATCGGTGGCCATCAACTTCTTCTTCGTCCCGCCGTACCACCACTGGTCGATCGCCGACCCCGAGAACGTGGTCAGTGTGGTGACCTTCATGCTCGTGGCGGTCCTGGTCAGCTGGGCTGTTGACATGGCTGCGCGGCGCACCCAGCAGGCGGCCGAGGCCGCGGCGCGCGCCGAGACCAACGCAGCGGCCGCGCAGCTGCGCACCGCGATCCTCGCCGCCGTCGGCCACGACCTCCGCACCCCGCTCGCCGTCGCCAAGGCCGGCGTGTCCGGACTGCGCAGCACCGTCGTCGAGCTCACCGCCGAGGATCGACAGGCGCTGCTCGTCCGGTCAGATCACGCCCTGGACCGGCTTGCCGGGCTGATGGAGGACCTGCTCGACCTGAGCCGCCTCCAGACGGGCGCACTCACCCTGCGACGCCAAGCCGTCTCGGTGGATGACGTCATGGCCCGGGCGCTCGACGACATCGGCGTCGAGCCGCGCGGCGTGATCCTGGACATCGACGAGAACCTGCCGTCCGTCCTGGCCGACCCCGTGCTCCTGGAGCGGGTGCTCGCGAACCTCATCATCAACGCACAGAGGTTCTCGCCCGCCGGCATCCCACCGATGGTCGTCGCCCGGCTCGCTGGCGGACGAGTACTGATCCAGGTGGTCGACCGGGGTCCCGGCATCCCGACCGACGACCGCGAGCGAGTGTTCGCCCCCTTCCAACGACTCGGCGACACCGACGCAGGCACTGGTCTCGGCCTGGGCCTCGCGCTTGCACGCGGACTCACCGAAGCGATGGGCGGCGCCCTCGTCCCGAAGGACACGCCGATGGGAGGCCTCACGATGGCGCTCGACCTCGAGGCCGTGGGCGAGGAGTCCCCCGCATGACCCGGGTCCTGATCGTCGATGACGAGCCGGGCATCCGGGAGACACTGGCCATCACGCTGCGCGCCAGCGGCTACGACATCGACACCGCGTCGGACGGCGAGGAAGCGCTCATCCGGGCCGCCGCACGGCCACCCGACATCGTCGTACTCGACCTCGGCCTGCCCGACCTCGACGGAGTCGAGGTGATCGTACGGCTGCGCCTCACCGCTCAGGCGCCGATCCTCGTCCTCTCCGGGCGCACCGGCAGCGCCGACAAGGTCGACGCCCTCGACGCCGGCGCCGACGACTACGTCACCAAGCCCTTCGGAATGGACGAACTCCTGGCACGCCTGCGCGCCATGTCACGCCGAACCGGACCCGAGGAGACCGAACCCGTCTGCTTCGGCCACGTCCAGATCGACCTCCTCGCCAAACGCATCACCGTCGCCCGCGACGGCAAGGAGCACAAGGAGCACCTGACGCCGACCGAGTGGCGCCTCCTGGAAGCCTTCCTGCAGTCCCCCGGCCGCCTGCTCAGCCAGGCTCATCTCCTCAGCGCGGTCTGGGGTCCCGGCTATGAGACCGCGCACGGCAACCTGCGGCTCTACGTGGCACAGCTTCGTCGCAAGCTCGAAGTCGATCCGTCGAGGCCGCGGCACTTTCTCACCGAGCCCGGACTGGGCTACCGATTCCAGATGTGACTTCAGCCTCCGGCCGGACCGCGATCACCGACGACGCCGAGGTCACGTGCCGCTGCCGAGATCGCTCGGGCAAGGTCGAGATCGGCGGTCGTCAACGAGTTCGTGTCGTGCGTCGAGAGGCTGACGCCGACCTTCGGGTAGGTGAGGATCAGGTCGGGATGGTGATCGGCCTCCTCGGCCAGCCGTCCGATCTCGTTGACCAGCCGCAGGCCGGTCGCGAAGTTGCCGGTGGCGAACTCGATCTGCGCCTCCTGACCGTCCACCCGCCAGTCCTCGACACCCTCGGCGGCACGGAACTCCTCGGCGCTGACCTGCTCGTACGTGCGTCCCACGGCCGGCCTCAGGAACCGAGCGCCGGGTAGGCCGCGACGGGACCGGGCGGATCCTCGCCGGTCAGCCCGTCGATCGACTCCCGCAACAGGTCGGCGTGGCCGACATGGCGGGCGTACTCCTCGATCATGTCGACGACCAGGCGCCGCAGGCTCGGGTGGCGGCCCTGGAAGATCACGTCGGCCGACCGGTCCAGGCCCTCGTCACGCATCGCCAACGACACCGCAGCGCGGGATCGGCGGACGGCCAACTGCCACAGGGCGTAGAGCGACGCCGCGTCGTCGTCGGCAGCGGTGCGCCACTCCCAGTCGCTGTCACGCTCCCAGTCGACTGCGTCCCAGGGCGCCGGCAGTGGTCGGCCGAGCAACGCCTTGGTGAAGACCTCGTCCTCGACCAGGGCCAGGTGCTTGAGCAGGCCACCGATCGTCATCGTGGACCGACCGAAACTCAGGCCCAGCTCCTCGTCATCGAGCTCACCACACTTCCAGGCGAACGTCGAGCGTTGCCGCTCGAGCGAGCCGAGCAGGGTGGTGGTCTCGTCCCCGGCGAGCGGCGGCTCGGGCCGGTCGGAATCCAGGCTGATCTCGAGAGTGGGGGAAGCGGTCATGCTGTGACGCTATGACGCTCCGCCGACATCCGGTAGGGGTGACTGGCCGGTAACGGGCTCGGGATCAGGCCGCCCGCTCGCTCAGGCGCGGTCCGGCAGGAAGCGGTAGCCGATGCCGGGTTCGGTGACGAAGATCGTGGGGGCGGAAGGGTCGTCCTCGAGCTTGCGCCGGATGCTGGCCAGGTGGACGCGGAGGTAGTTGGTCTGCCGCTCGTAGCCGGGTCCCCAGACCGCGTGCAGCAACTCGGACTGGCGCACCAGGCGGCCGCGCCTGCGCGCCAGGATCTCGACGATCTTCCACTCGATCGGGGTCAGGTGGACCTCTTCACCGTCTCGGATCGCCCGGGACTCGGTGACGTCCAGCGTGACGTCTCCGATCACCGTCACGAAGGCAGGCTCCTCGGCCCCGGTGCGACGGGTAGTCACCCGAACACGGGCCAGCAGCTCCTCGATCGAGAACGGCTTGGTGATGAAGTCGTCGGCACCGAGGTCGAGCGCCTCGACCTTGTCATCCGGGTCGCTGCGCGCCGAGACCACGATGACAGGCACCTCGGCGAACGAGCGGAGCTGCTTGAGGACGCTGATGCCGTCGATGTCGGGCAGCCCGAGGTCGAGGAGGATGACGTCGGGCATCCGCTCGTCGACGATCTGCAGGGCAGACCTGCCGTCAGCAGCGGTCTCGACGTCGTACTCCCGCGCACGAAGGTTGATCGAGAGCGTCCGCAGGATCGCCGGGTCGTCATCGACGACGAGGACGAACGTCATCAGCGCTCCTCGCGGGGTGGGGTCGGGCGGGGAAAGTCCAGCACAAACGTGAGCCCGCCGGCAGGGGTGTCCTCGCTGACGATGGTGCCGCCCATCGCCTCGGTGAGGCCACGCGCGACGGCCAGGCCCAGACCGACGCCGTCCTTGAGGGGTACGTCGCCGAACCGCTGGAAGGGCGCGAAGAGCTGCTCGTGGTGGTGACCGGGCACGCCGGGACCGTTGTCGCTGATCCGCACGATGGCCCGAGGGCCGGTCGCGTCGTCGTCGGTGGCGGTGCCGTCGATGCGGATGGCGGCGCCGGGCGGGGTGTACTTCAGCGCATTCTCGGCGATGTTGGCCACCACCCGGTCGAGCAGCCCCGCATCCGCCAGGGCGGTGAGCGTGGGCTCGACGTCGACCTGGATCCGCTCGTTGCCCACGAGCGGAGCGATGGCGGACCTCACGGTGCGGCCGAGGCTGACCTCGGTGAGGTTGGCCTTGACCGCACCCGTGTGGATCCGGCTCATGTCGAGCAGGTTGGTCACCAGCGCGGTGAGCTGGTCCGCGGCGACCTCGATGGTCTCCAGCAGCGCGGCCTCGTCGTCCTCGGAGAAGGTCACGGCATCGCTGCGGAGGCTGGAGACTGAAGCCTTGACCGCGGCCAGCGGCGAGCGGAGGTCGTGGGAGACGGCTGCCAGCAGGGCGGTCCGCGTCCGGTCGGCCTCGGCGAGGCGCAGTCGTTCGACGTCGGCCCGCCTGGCTCGCTGTCGCTCGGCCATCACCTTCGCGTAGGCGGCGTAGGCGTTGAGGAGCGCACGCTCGGAGGCACTGCGGTTGCCGCCTCGCAGCACCAGCACCGTGTCGTCGTCGATCGCCGTCGAGATGTCCCTCGTCTCCACAGCGGCGGGCGCGTCCCCGACACCCGCGACGAGGTCGTGGGCCCCCCGATCGCCGCGACGGAGGATGGCGCCGCCGGTGGCACTGAAGACTTCGCACGCAGAGCTCAGCAGTCCGGACAGGTCGTCGCTCGAGTTCAACAGGCTGTGCGCCAGCACGGTGAGCGCGTCGGCCTCTGCGCGGGCCTTGCGTGCTTCCGCCGTACGGCGGGCGGCGTGATCGACGACGGTGGCCACCGCGATGCCCACGATGACGAACAGCACGATGGCCCACGCATTGCCGGGCTCGGCGATGGTGAGCTCGTACAGCGGTGGCGTGAACAGGACGTTGAGGAGAAGTCCGCTGCCCAGCGCGGCGATGACGGCCGGGAGGAGTCCGCCGACGATCGCGGTCGCGACCACGACCGCCATGAGCGCCATCGACTCCGACGGCAAGGCGTGGAACTCGTCGGTGAGCTTGAGCCCGGTGCTGACCAGCAGCGGTGCGGCCACCGCGAACACGTAGCCGGCGACCTTGCGTCGGGTGCCGAGCGCCCCATCGGGGTGCGGGGCGCCGATGCCCCGCCTGCGGGCGTAGTCATGGGTGACGATGTGCACGTCGATGTCACCCGAGGCGGCGATCACCCGCTCCCCGATCCCGGGGCTGACCAGGGTCGAGAGCCGACCGCGGCGGCTGGCACCGATGATGACCTGGTTGGCGTTCTCTGCCCGCGCGAACTCCAGGATGGCCTCGGCGGCGTCGTCGCCGACGATGGTGTGGAAGCTGCCTCCGAGGTCCTGCGCCTTCGACCGCAGCGCGGCGAGCCGATCAGGAGCAACGCCGCTGAGACCGTCATGCCTCGTCACGTAGAGGGCCTGCCACTCACCACCCGCCCGGCGCGACGCGATCCGCGCCGCCCGGCGCATCAGCGTGACGGACTCGAGGCCGCCGGTGATCGCGGCGACGATCCGCTCCCGCGTCGCCCAGGTGCCCTTGATGTCGTGCTGTTCCCGGTAGCGCTCGAGCCCTTCGTCGACCCGGTCCGCGAGCCAGAGCAGCGCCAGCTCCCGGAGGGCGGTGAGATTGCCTTCGCGGAAGTACTTCGAGAGGGCCGCGTCGACCTTCTCCGGTGCATAGATGTTGCCGTGCGCCATCCGCCGTCGCAGCGATTGCGGGCTCATGTCGACCAGCTCGATCTGGTCGGCGGAACGGACGACTGCGTCCGGAACCGTCTCGCGCTGGCGCACTCCCGTGATGGACTCCGTCACGTCGTTGAGCGACTCCAGGTGCTGGATGTTCACCGTGGTGATGACCTCGATGCCCGCGTCCCGCAGGGTCTCGACGTCCTGCCATCGCTTCTCGTGTCGGCCGCCCGGCACGTTGGTGTGTGCCAGCTCGTCGACGAGCACAACGCCCGGACGGCGCTCGAGGATGGCCTCGAGGTCCATCTCCTCCAGCACCGTGCCCCGATAGGTGACCCTGGCCCTGGGAATCACCTCGAGGGTGCCGAGGGCCGCAACGGTCTTCTTGCGTCCGTGAGTCTCGACGTAGCCGACCACGACGTCAGTTCCCCGGTCGTGGCGCCGGTGTCCCTCGTCGAGCATCGCGTAGGTCTTGCCGACCCCGGGTGCGGCACCGAGATACACCCGGAGCCTGCCCCTGCCTTCGGCCCTCTCCATGGGGTCAGTCTCTACCCGTGCCTCGGACCACGTGCCCGCGACGTCACGGCGTGGCCTGCTGGATCGCCACGTTCAAGGTGAGCACGTTGACGCCCGGTTCGCCGTGGAACCCGAGGAAGCGACCGTCGGTGTTCCGCGCGATGAGGTCCTCCACCTGGGCCAGCGTGAGCCCGTTGACCCGCGCAACCCGGGCGGCCTGGAGGTCGGCATAGGCCGGCGAGATGTGCGGGTCCAGCCCCGACGCCGAGGCGGTCACGGCGTCGGGCGGCACGTCGGCCTCGGGAACGCCCTCTGTCTCGGCCACCGCTGCACGACGCTCCGCGATCGCCGCGGCGAGGTCGGGGCTCAGCGGCCCCAGGTTGCTCGGCCCCGACGCGAGCGTGTCGTAGTCGTTGGTCGACGGGCGTGAGTGGAACCACTGCTCGCCCGTGAAGTCCTGGCCGATCAGCGCGGACCCGACGACCTGGCCGTCCACCCGGACCGGTTGGCCGTCGGCGCGGTCGCCGACGGCGCGACCGACCGCCCAGACGGTGGCGGGGTAGCCGACGCCGAGGATCACCGTGAACACGATGAGCAGGCGCAGTGCGGCCAGGGACTGGCGAGCGAAGTCGGACAACGTCGAGGTGAGCATGGTGATCAGCCGATTCCGGGGATGGTCGAGACGAGCAGGTCGATGAGCTTGATGCCGATGAACGGCACGAGGATGCCGCCGAGTCCGAAGACGAAGATGTTGCGGCGCAGGATCGAGGTGGCGGAGGCCGCCCTGAACCTGACCCCTCGCAGGGCGAGGGGGATCAGCGCGACGATGACGAGCGCGTTGAAGATGACGGCCGACAGGATGGCCGACTGCGGTGTCGCCAGACCCATCAGGTTGAGCCGGTCGAGGGACGGGTAGGCCGCCGCGAACATCGCCGGGATGATCGCGAAGTACTTGGCGACGTCGTTGGCGATCGAGAACGTCGTCAGCGCACCTCGCGTGATGAGGAGCTGCTTGCCGATCTCGACGATGTCGATGAGCTTCGTCGGGTCCGAGTCGAGGTCGACCATGTTCCCGGCTTCCTTCGCGGCCGCCGTACCGCTGTTCATCGCGACACCGACGTCGGCCGCCGCGAGAGCCGGGGCGTCATTGGTGCCGTCGCCGGTCATGGCAACCAGGCGCCCACCCTCCTGTTCCTTGCGGATGTAGGCCATCTTGTCCTCGGGCGTTGCCTCGGCCAGGAAGTCGTCGACACCCGCCTCCTCGGCGATGGCACGAGCGGTGAGCGCGTTGTCACCGGTGATCATCACCGTGCGGATCCCCATCGACCGCAGCTCGGCGAAGCGCTCGGCCATGCCCTGCTTGACGACGTCCTTGAGGTGGATCACACCGAGGACGAGGTCCTCGCCGTGCGGGCTCTTGCGGGCGATGACCAACGGCGTCCCGCCATCACCCGCAATCGCGTCGATCGCTTCGGTGACCGCTGCATCAGGGTTCGCACCCAGCCAGCCCGCGACCGCGGAGCCGGCTCCCTTGCGGATCTGGGTCCCGTCCGTGAGGTCGACCCCCGACATCCGGGTCTGAGCGGTGAACTCGACGAACTCCGCGCCGCTCGGGAGGTCGCTGTCGTCGGCGCCCAGCGTCAGCGCGAGCGCGACGATCGAGCGGCCTTCGGGGGTCTGGTCGGCCAGGCTGGAGATCCGGGCGGCGTCACGCAACTGCGCCTCGGTGACGCCGGGCGCGGCCACGAACCGGGCGGCCTGGCGGTTGCCGTAGGTGATCGTGCCGGTCTTGTCGAGCAGCAGCGTGCTCACGTCACCGGCGGCCTCGACGGCGCGTCCCGACATCGCCAGCACGTTGACCCGCACGAGGCGGTCCATGCCGGCGATGCCGATCGCTGAGAGCAGGGCGCCGATGGTGGTCGGGATCAGGCACACCAGGAGGGCGACGAGGACCACGAGGTCCTGCGGGGCGCCGGCGTAGTTCGCCATCGGGGGCAGGGTCGCGACAGCGGCGAGGAAGACCAGGGTGAGGCTGGTCAGCAGGATCGACAGCGCGATCTCGTTGGGCGTCTTGCGGCGCGAGGTGCCCTCGACCAGCGCGATCATCTTGTCCAGGAAGGTCTCGCCAGCGGCAGCGGTGATCTTGACGACGATCCGGTCCGACAGCACGCGGGTGCCGCCGGTGACGGCGCTGCGGTCACCGCCCGCCTCGCGGATCACGGGTGCTGATTCGCCGGTGATCGCCGACTCGTCCACCGATGCGATGCCCTCGACGATGTCGCCATCGCCCGGGATCACCTCGCCGGCCTCCACGACCACCAGGTCGCCGACCTCGAGCAGCGTGCCCGCCACCTCGGTCTCTGCGCCGGATGCATCGAGACGACGGGCGACGGTGTCGGTCCGGGCCGCCCGCAGCGAAGCCGCTTGCGCCTTGCCCCGCCCTTCGGCGACCGCCTCGGCAAGGTTGCCGAAGATCACCGTGAGCCAGAGCCAGACACCGATGGAGATGGTGAACACGCTGGGGTCGAGGACCGCTGCGATCGTCGTGCCGACCGAGCCCAGCCAGACCAGGAACATGACGGGGGCGCGCCACAGGTGGCGCGGGTCGAGCTTGCGCAGTGCCTCAGGGATCTGGTGCGATCCCTGGCGCAACAGCACCGGCAGCGTCATGCCGGGGGTGGTGGTGTTCATGCGAGTGCCTCTGCAATCGGTCCGAGAGCCAGGGCCGGGAAGTAGGTGAGGGCAGTCATGATCACGATGACGCCGACCAGCATCCCGACGAAGAGCGGCTTGTGGGTGGGGAGGGTCCCGGCGGTGACCGGGACCTTGCCCTGTTCGGCCAGCGAACCGGCCAGGAGCAGGACGAGAACGATCGGGATCAACCGGCCCAGGAGCATCGCCAGACCGAGAGTGATCTGGAAGAAGTCCGAGGTCACGGTGACGCCACCGAACGCACTGCCGTTGTTGTTGGCCGCCGAGGTGAAGGCGTAGAGCACTTCGCTGAACCCGTGTCCCCCCGCGTTGCCCATCGCATCGGACGTCGAGTCGCGAGACATCGCCACGCCGGTGCCGATCAGCACCAGGGCCGGGGTCGTGAGCGTGTACAGGGCGACGTAGGTCATCTGCCGTGCGCTGATCTTCTTGCCCAGCAGCTCGGGTGTCCGGCCGACCATCAGGCCACAGATGAACACGGCGAGGATGGCCATGATCAGGATGCCGTAGATGCCGGCGCCGACCCCTCCGGGCGCGATCTCGCCGAGCATCATGTTCAGCATCACCGTGGCGCCCCCGGCCGGCGTCAGTGAGTCATGGGCCGTGTTCACGGCACCGGTCGACGTACCCGTGGTGACCACAGCGAACAGCGCCGAGGCCCATTCCCCGAAGCGGGTCTCCTTGCCCTCCATCGCGGCACCGGCTGCCTGCGCAGTCGGCGACTGTGCATTCACCTCGGCCCAGGTCGTCACCGTCACGGCCACGGTCATGAGCGCGCCCATGGCGGCCAGGACGGCCAGTCCCTGCCGGCGATTGCCCAGCATCGTGCCGAGGGTGCGGGTCAACGAGATCGGGAGCACCAGGATCAGGAAGATCTCGAACAGGTTCGTGAAGGCGCTCGGGTTCTCGAACGGGTGGGCAGAGTTGGCGTTGAAGAAGCCGCCACCGTTGTTGCCCAGTTCCTTGATGGCCTCCTGGCTGGCGACCGGACCGCCGGTGAGGACCTGCGTCTGGCCCGACAGCGTGTGCATGGTGGTGTCGCTGAAGTTCTGGATGACACCCCCCACGAGCAGGACGACGGCGCCGACGAAGGCGAGCGGAAGCAGGATGCGCAAGGTGCCGCGGGTGATGTCGACCCAGAAGTTGCCGAGCGATCCGCTCCGGACGCGGACGAAACCACGGATGAATGCCACCGCCACCGCGATGCCGACCGCTGCCGACAGGAAGTTCTGCACCGCCAGACCGACCATCTGGGCAGCGAATCCCAGTGTCGACTCCCCCGCGTAGGACTGCCAGTTGGTGTTCGTCACGAACGAGACCGCCGTGTTGAACGACATCCAGAACGGCACGCCCCCGAGGTCACGACTCAGCGGCAGGTGCGACTGGACCAGCAAGATGCCCATGAGGACCACGATGCTGACGACGGAGAACCCGACGACACTGAGCGCGTAGGACTTCGGGCTCTGCTCTGCGTCCGGGTTCACACCGGTCAGGCGGTAGATCCCGCGCTCGACGCGCAGGTGCCGGGTGTTGGTGAAAACCCGTGCCATGTAGTCGCCCAGCGGCACGTACGCGAGCGCGAGGAAGGCGATGAGGACGGCGATCGTCAACAGACCGCCAGCGGTGTCGGACACTAGAAACGCTCCGGAAGGATCAAGGCCGCGAGCAGATACACCGCAAGGGCGATGGCTGCCGCGATCAACAGGCCAGCTTCAGTACTCATGCACCCAGCAAAGAGCCGCCGGTGGCCCGAATCCGCCGTCTTGACGCGAACTTGACGCGGCTTGACGCGCAATTGCCAGCCCGCAGCACCGGTTCGTGACCGGCCGGGCAGGATGACGGGGTGGGTGACTACTTCGAGTGCGAGATCCAGGCCCGACTGCGCGACGTGAACCTCGGCGGCCACGTCGACAACGTCGAGGCGCTCCGCGTGCTCGACGAGGCACGCCTCCTGTTCTTCCGCTTCGCCCCGCTGCCGGGGTCCGACCTGCCCGGCCTGTTCCGCGACGTGCCCGCCGGCATCACCGACCTGATGGGTTCGCAACAGGTCAACTACAACGCCGAGATGCGGTTCGTCGCCTACCAGCCGTTCCTGGTGCGGATGTGGGTCGGCCACGTCGGGCGTTCCTCGCTGGCGCTCTCCTGCGAGCTGCGCGTCGCGCCCGATCGCGCGCCGGCGATCGTCGCGGAGAGCACGGTCGTGCTCTGGGACCCGGCCGCCCAGTCGTCGTGGCAGCTCTCCGATGCGGTCAGGGAGACGCTGGCGTCGTACTCGAGGGAGCCGGTGGCGTTGCGGGAGCGTCCGGGTCGCTGACCGGCGAACTGACGGGCTGCGCCAACACCCACGCGGCAGCCACTGTCGCGACGGCCACGGCCAGGGCGACGATCCCGGCGACTGCGGCGTAGAAGGCTGCGGAGTGGAACCCGCCTCCCAACAGCGCAACGAAGGTGCAGACGGAGATCAGCGACGCAACAGCGAAGGCGACGCCGAGGGTCGCTGCGGGCAGGCGGCGCGATCGTGGGGCAATGGCGAGCACCGGGCGTCGTCCGACGGCGAGTAGGGCGAGGCCAATGACCAGTAGGCCGAGGACGCCGCTGCCGTACTGCGCCCACTGACCTCCGCGAAGCGGACCCTGCTGCTCGGTGAGCCAGGGAATCAGGCGCGTCCCCCACCGCCCTTCGTGGGTGAAGGCGTCCCAGACGACGTGGGTGGTCGATCCGACGACCGCCGCCAGCGGCGCGAGGAACCAGGCCGTACGACCGATCCGGTGCCGGGCGGGCAACCGGTCACGCACCCGGGCGGGGGCCGTGTCGACGAGCGCATCGCGCGCGAGGAAGTCCCAGAAGCCCAGCAGGAGCAGGGTCAACGCGAGATCAACGGTGAGGATCCCGACCACGCTGTGCGTGAAGCCGTAGATCCCCCAGGATTGCGAGAACACCGGCAGGTCCGGCGCCATCGACCCGATCACCATCGCCGAGAGCGGAAGGCCGAGTCCTCGCAACGGCAGCACCGCTGCCGGATGGGCGAGGGTGACAGGCATGCGCCGAGGCTAACCGGGCCGCGAAGCCAGGCTCAGCGAAGCGGTCAGCTCGGCGTCGAGCTCGATGCCCGCGGTGCGTCGTACCGCTGCCTTGAGGCCGGGCCGCGCCACTCGATGACCGGGCCGGTGAAGGTGAACTCCACGTCAGCGACCGCTGTCCTCGAACGGGTCGTACTCGTGGTCGTCGTAGTAGTCGGGCGGGCGCTCGTTCCCGATCTCGCAGATGTCGGCGGGCGAGAGGAGCCCGGGTTCGCCGGCCTTCTGCTCGGCAACGCAGTCGTAGAAGCCGGAGTAGTCCGGTTCGTTGTCTGCCGACCCGATGGCGATGCTGCCACCGGCGATCACCACCGTTGCGACGACACCTACGACCGCACCGGCACCGCGCGACCGCATGCCGCTCGCGACGATCGGCGGCCGCCGGGTCACGCGCTGCGCCGGCGGCTGCTCGGTCTCCTCGCCGGGCGGTTGGTACTGCTCCCACATGGCGTCATCATCGCCGATCGCGAGGTCGGCAAACGTCCGGGAGGTCAGTCCCGCAGCAGCGCCGCGATCTCGTCGTACCCGCGACGCTCGGCGTGCTGCAACGCGCTGACCCCGTCGGCATCGGCGATGGTCCGGTCGGCACCGGCCGCGAGCAGGGTGCGGACGACGTCCTGGTGGTCACGACCTCCGTCGCCGAGGATCACCGCCTCCAGCAGGGCGGTCCAGCCCAGGTCGTTGACGTGGTCGAGGTCGACGCCGGTCTGGACGACGCGGCGCACGTAGGCGGCGTGGCCGCGCTCGCTGGCCGGGATCACGGACAGGCCGCCGAACCGGTTGCGGATCGTCAGGTCCGGCCGTGCCGGGAGCAGCGCCTCGAGCATGGCGACGCTGCCGGTCACACCGGTGACCAGCCAGGGGGTGTCGTGCCGGTCGTCGAGGGCATTCGGGTCGGCACCCATCGCCACGAGCAGTTCGGCGACGGCGACCCGGTCGTGGGTGCTGGCGAGCAGGAGTGCGGTGCGCTCGTGTCCGTCGCGGGCCTCGATGTCGGCTCCGGCACGCAGCGCCACGGCGACCGCATCGGCATCGCCGCGCTCGGCAGCACGGAGCAGGGCCGCGTCCGCGTCGGCCGGGGGCTGGGCAGTGGTCACAGTGGTCAGGATCCTCTCCAGTCGGTCGAACCCGCGCTCGCGGGCCATCTGCAGCGGGGTCAGCCCCGCGGTGCTCGAACGGTCCTCGAGCCGCACACCGCCGGCGGCCAGCACCCGCACGGTGGTCGCGTACGACGCCGTGTCCTTGCCGAGCCACACGGCCTCGTGGATCGCCTGGTAGCCGATCCGGTTCACGTGGTCGCGGGCAATACCCGCCCGGAGCAGCTCCCCCACGACCAGCCCGTGACCGCGCTCGGCGGCGCGGATCAGGCCGGTGCCGTTCCAGCTGTCCTTGTCGTTCACCTTCGCGCCGTTGCGGAGGGTGAGCCGGAGCAGCTCGAGGTGGCCCTCGCTCGTCGCGACGAGGTACGCCGACTGCTCGGTGCTGTCCTTGGCGTTGACGTCGGCGCCCTGGCGGACCAGCCGGCGGGCGGCCGGTACGTCATTCGCCCAGGCTGCGTCGCGGAGCTGCTGGTCGAGCGCGGCCTGCTGCTCGGGGTCTCGAGACGGTCGCGGGGCGACCTCCTCGACCTCCGAGGTCCTCGCGCCCTCCTCGACCTCCGGGGTCGCGGCGGTCTCCTCGACCTTCGGCGTCGACGACCCGCCACTCCCGCACGCGCCCAGGACGAGCGCGAGCGGGAGGGCGGCCAGGACGGAGCGCTTCATCGCGTCGGGTCCGCGATGACCTCGTACGGGCCGGAGGCAACGGCCTCGTCGAACTTGCTGTCGACGTACAGGACCCGACCGCGCAGCGTCTTCGCGGTGGTCAGCACGCGGTCGGCCGAGGAGGCCTCCTGGCCGAGGGTGACCAGGCGGGTGCCGTCGGCCGAGACCCGCAGGGTCGCGATCATCCTGCTGAAGTTGCGGACCACGGTGAGCCGGCTGCCCTGGCGGACCAGGCCGTCGGCGTTGACCAGGTCGGTGTCGGTCTCGATCGCGGTGGCCTCGCCGGTGCGGGCATCGAAGCGCCACATCCTGCCCACGTTGCCCTGCGCGACCACGAAGCCGCTGCGGTCCGCCGAGAGCACGATGCCGCCGAGGTTGAAGCCCGCCGAACGGGTGATCGTGCCGGTCGCGTCCGCCCACAGGGTCGCCTCCCAGCCGTTCGCACCCTCGGCGACCCGGAAGACCTGCGGGTCGTTGGAGTTGGTGAAGTACGCCGCACCGTCGGGCCCGATCGCGACGTCGTTGAGGAAGGCATCGGTGGTGCCGGGCACGCGGAGCGCGGTCAGCAGCTCGCCCTGCGGGGAGTAGACCCACAGGTCGGGGCGACCGGTGCCGATGCCGTTCGGGCCACCGGCGACGTAGACCCGTCCGGTGGCGTCGACCGTGATGCCGCGGGCGGTGTAGCGGCCGTCGGTGCCGTGACCGGCGATCCACTCCCCGGGCTGCGCCGAGGTCGCCGAGCCGCGGTGGATCTCGCCGCCGGTGACCTCGCTGACGTAGAAGAGGCCGCGGCGCTCGTCGGCGCCGATGCCCTCGAACTTCGAGCCGGCGGGGTTCGACGGGCCGACGGCGTCGCCTTCGAGCTGGTACGACGACGGGCGGCCGGTCGCGTCGGCGCTCGCGGTCGTCGTACTGCCGACGGCGAGGGCGGAGAGGGTGAGCAGGCTGCTGGTGACCGCGGTGGTGATGAGGTGGGTTCGCTTCATGCCTCCACCTTGCGTCGGCAACGGGGTCCCGGACGTCGGGCGGGCGGCTACCGCTCGATAGCCAATTGGATGATGCCGCCCGCGGCCGCGATCCCTAGTCTGGATCGACCATGAACGCGACATCCACGGGGCCTACCGACCGCCGCCGCCCCGGGGTGCACGGCATCCTCGCCCCGGCCGCGAGCCTGGATCGCTGGCTGCTCGTGGTCCTGGTGGTCCTGCTCGTCACCTGTGCCGTTCGGTACGTCGACCGGCACGGCCTCGGCGCGACCGGCGCTGCCGTGCTGGCGGGTGCGCTGCTGCTCGCCCTGGCCTACGCGACCCGGGCGCTGCTGCCCGGGCGCTCCTGGTGGCCAACCGTCTGGGTGGTCGCGATGGTGGTGCTGTGGGGTGCCCTGACCGCGGTGGCGCCGTCCTTCGCGTGGTGCGCGGTGCCGGTGGCGTTCGCCGTGCTCCGGGTGTTGCCGTTCGCCTGGGCGGTCGGAACGGTGGTGCTGATGACGACGCTGCTGACCGCGGCGTGGTCGCGCATCACCGAGGACGTCGACCCGGTGCAGGTCGCCGGCCCGATCGGCGTCGCCCTCCTCACCGTCCTCGCGTACCGCGCGCTCGACCTCGAGACGCAGGCCCGCCAGGACCTGCTCGACGAGCTGGTCGACGCGCAGGCCGACCTCGCCGAGGAGCAGCACCGCTCCGGCGCGCTCGCCGAGCGCACCCGGCTCTCCCGCGAGATCCACGACTCTGTGGGCCAGGGACTGTCCAGCATCAACCTGCTGCTCCAGGCCGCCGAACAGGACTGGGACGCCCAGCCGGCGGCCGCCCGCGAGCACGTCCACACCGCCGCGGCCACCGCCCGCGACGGCCTGGACGAGGTACGACGAGTGGTGCGCGACCTTGCACCGGCCGATCTCGCCGCGGACTCCACCGGCGCTGCCCTCCCCGACGCGCTGCGCCGGACCGCTGCCCAGGCCGCGCTCGCGATCGACACCGAGGTACGGGTCCACGGCACACCGGTCGTGGTGGCGCCCGACGTCGCGTCCGCCCTCGTCCGCACGGCCCGCGGTGCGCTGGCCAACGTGCGCGAACACGCCGACGCCGACCGCGTGGCGCTCACCCTGACCTACCAGCAGGACGAGGTCGTGCTGGACGTGCGCGACGACGGTCGCGGCTTCGAACCCGACCAGGTCCGGGCCGCCGGCTCCCGCGGGCGCGGGCTGGCGGGCATCCGCGACCGCGCCGCCTCCCTCGGCGGGCAGGTCGACGTCGAGAGCGCCCCGGGCGAGGGCACCTCGGTCTCGGTGCGCTTCCCGGTGACGAGGGAGGAGACGCCGTGATCCGGATCGTGCTCGTCGACGACCACCCCGTCGTGCGCGCCGGGCTGCGCGCACTCATCGACGGACAGGCCGACCTCTCCGTGGTCGGTGAGGCCGACGGACTCGACCGCGCGCTGGCCGTGGTCGCAGCGGACCGGCCGGACGTCGTACTCATGGACCTGAGCCTGGGTCCCGGCCAGCCCGGCGGCGCCGAGGTGACCGCGCGACTGCGGGCGCTCGCGACACCGCCCGAGGTGCTGGTGCTGACCACCTACGACACCGAGTCCGACATCCTGCGGGCGCTCGACGCCGGGGCGCGCGGCTACCTGCTCAAGGACGCGCCACCCGAGGAGCTGTTCGCCGGGATCCGTGCGACAGCCCGCGGCGACACGGTGCTCGCGCCGTCCGTCGCCGCCACGCTGGTCCGTCGTACGACGCCGGGCGCCACCACGATCACCGAACGGGAGGTCGAGGTGCTCGAGCTGCTGTCGCGCGGCCTGGGCAACAAGGAGATGGCGCGCGAGCTCTTCGTGTCCGAGGCGACCGTGAAGTCCCACCTCTCGCACATCTACACCAAGCTCGGCGTCGACACCCGGGCCGGCGCGGTGGCGGCGGCGATCGACCGGCGGATCATCCGCTCCTGAGCGGATCGGGGGGTCAGCCCTTCTCGACGGCCGCCAGCACCTTGTCGAGCTTGGCCTTGAGGTCGGGGACCTCGTCGAGCAGCACCAGCTTGTCGTTCAGGTCGCCGAGCAGCGTCTGCACCTCGGACAGGACCACCTTGGTCTCGGCCAGCGTCGCGTCGACGGTCGCCAGCTTCTCGTCGACCCCGGTCAGCGTGCCGTCGACAGTGCCGAGCGTCTGGTCGACGTTGCTCAACGCCGTCTCGGCGGCCTTGAGCGTCTTGTCGGTGCGCTTGAGGATGTCGGCAACAGGATTCAGTCCCACGGTTTCTCCTTGTCGTACGTCGTTGTGCCCACCTTCTCAGGCAAGGCGTCCCAGGACCGGCTCCGACTCGAGCAGACCGGCATCGCTCGGCGCTTCGCCGAGACCGAACACCTTCTCGTGCTGCTTCTGCCGCCACGCCAGGTGTGCCTCGGCCGGCTTGTCGAAGCCGTAGCGGGCGCGGGCCTCGGCGGGCGTGAGGACCTCGGGGTTCGTCGGCGCGATGCCCTTGAAGACCGGCGTGACGACCTTGATGGTGCTGGGCGAGAGCAGCGCGAGGACCCGCAGCTGCAGGCTCTTGCTCAGCATCAGCGCCATGAAGGTGGCCCGCAGGACCGGACGCACCGCGATGTCGACAGCGCGACGCTGGGGCAGGTCGCCCATCTCGCGCATCCAGCCGGGCAGGGTGGCGATCACGCCAGCGGTGAAGAACTTGCCGACGATCCACTGCGCCGGGCGCAGCACCCACGGCACCTGGACCAGCTGGTCGATGTCCATCAGGTGGTGCATCGCCTTCTGCGCGATCGGCGAGCCGGACATGAGGGGCCGCATCCGCTCGTAGTAGGCGTGCAGCTCGGCGCGGTTGCGGGGCACGTCGTCGGGGTTGCAGGTCTGCAGCTCGGCGGCGATCGCGCACTCCTCCCAGAACCGGAGCTCGTCGGCTTCCGACAGCTTGCCGGGGCCGTACATCTCATAGGCCTTGAGGACCGAGTGCCAGCCCGTGACGAGGATCCACAACTGCGAGTCGGGGTCGTTGGCGTCGTACTTCCCGCCGCCGTACGGCTCGGTGCCGATCGCCTTGCTGTGCACCTTGACGAGGACGTCGGCGGCGCGGCTGGTGCTGCGGCTGTCGCCGAACGCGACCAGCGCGAAGTAGTGGATGGTGCGGTCGTAGCGGGTCTTCGGACGCTTGTAGATGTCCTGGGTCCGGTCGACGGAGGCGACGAGGTTCGGGTCGAGCTCCTCGACGACGACGGCCCGGCTGAAGCCGATGGTCAGGGAGGTGGGGTAGCCCCACACCTTCCAGGCGACCGAGTCGGGACCGAAGAAGCCGTAGTCCTCGGCGGGAGTGATCTCGCGCTGCTTGCGAAGTGCCATACCGACAGAATGCTACAGTTGTGTAGTAAATGGAAGGCCTTCGCTCACCTAAGGTGTGTTCATGTCCGATCTGGGCCGGAAGAGGCGGCCGTACGCAGCCCGCGTTCCGATGGCCGAACGCCGCGAACAACTGCTCGACGCGGCCCTTCGGATCATCGATCGCGACGGGTACGACGGCGTCTCGATCGACGCGATCGCGAAGGAGGCCGGCGTCACCCGGCCGGTTGTCTACGGCGCCTTCGAGAGCCTCGGTCCGTTGCTGATGGCCCTGCTCGAGCGCCAGCAGCAGCGCGCTCTCCTGCAGCTGTTCGCAGCGATGCCCCAGGACGAGAGCAAGGCCGACCCCGCTGGGCTCGTGCGCCAGGCCGGCCCTGCGCTGCACCAGATGCTGCTCGACGATCCGGTGACCTGGCGGGCGATCCTGCAGAGCGCGACGCACGCACCGGAGGAGGTCCGGGCGCGCATCGAGAACTACCGCGAGCAGGTCCGGCTCGTGGTGGAGCGACTGGTCGCCGGGGCCCTGGGGCCCCGGGTGGACGCCGAAGTGCTCTCACATGCCGTCATCGCTGTACTCGAGCGGTTCGGTCAGCTCGTCATCGCGGATCCGGAACGCTTCACCGCCGAGCGACTGACCGATGCTGTCGTCGCGCTGCTCGGGCGTGCGCCCCGCCACGTCACTTGAGCGTGATGTCGCCGAAGATCAGCAGCGGCCAGGCGACGATCTCTCCGACGTACGACATGAGTGCGTCCATGCCAACCAGTCCTTCACGGTGCTTCTGGTGGGCGTCCGCCCAGAACACCCCGACGATGACGTACGGGATGCCCAACCAGATCGCCACGACGAACAGGTCCTTGACGGTGATGGGGGTCTTCTCGGTCTCGGTCGAGGTCGCCATGGAATCCACCGTAGGTGATTCCGGACTCAATTGCTACACCCGTGTAGTAATTAGTGGAGGTCCTCGGAGTGCACTGTCGGTGGCGAGGTGCACGCTGGCTGCATGACCACTTCCACCATCCCGATCACCGAGCTGATCGCGTTCACCATCGACGCGTCCGATGCCGCACGCCTCGCGAAGTTCTACGCCGACCTCACCGGAGGCGAGGTGACCGGCGACTACCCGGAGTACGGCTACGCCGCTGCGTCGATCCTCGGCTCGGCGTTCAACTTCCAGACCGTGGCCGACTACGCCCGCCCCCAGTGGCCGGGCCAGGAGCACCCCCAGCAGTTCCACCTCGACCTGCGGGTCACCGACGTGGCCGCGGCCGCCGAGCACGCCATCTCGCTGGGCGCGACCGTGGCCGGTGAGCAGCCCGGTGGCGGTGCGTGGCAGGTGATGATCGACCCCGACGGTCACCCGTTCTGCCTCTGCCCGCCGAAGGACTGATCCCTCAGCGGCACACTCAGCCGCGCCGGTAGGTCAGGTGCGTGACGTACGGCGTCACGCGCGAGGCCACCGGCACGAGGTCGCTCGCCGGTACGCCGGCGAAGAGCCGGGACCCCTCGGCGAGCCCGGAGACCTGCGGTGCGACGTGCCAGCGGAGCTCGTCGAGCAGGCCAGCCGCCAGGTAGGCGTTGACGGTCGACGCACCACCGGCGATCGCCACGTTCGCGTCGCCGGCAGCCTCGCGAGCCCGGTCCAGCGCCGCCTCGATCCCGCCGGTCACGAAGTGGAACGTGGTGCCGCCCGCCATCTCCAGCGGCTCCCGCTCGTGGTGGGTGAGCACGAACACGGGCGCCCGGTACGGCGGCTCGTCACCCCACCACCCCCGCCAGGCCAGGTCCCAGTCACCGCGGCCCGGGGAGAACATGTTGCGCCCCATGATGAACGCGCCGGCGTCGAGGATCCCTGCGGCCTCGTCAGCGTTGTCGTCACGGTGATCGAACTGCCACGCATGCAGGCGAAGGTGGTCCAGGCTGCCGAACGGGTGCTCGAGGCTCTGGTCGGCCGCCGCCCCGAACCCGTCGACGGTGGTGGTGATGTCCGCGGTCACGATGCCCATGCCGAACCAGACCCGTGCGCCCGCG
>JAKFEI010000312.1:0-5853 GCA_036675765.1 Nocardioides sp.
CCCGAGGACGTGCACACGCGCGCCGATTGGGAGGCTGCCACCGCTGCCGTTCTCCGCAAGACCCGCAAGCTCAGCGACACCGATCCCGACGCTGCGGTGTGGGACAAGCTGACCCGGAAGACGCTGGACGGCATCGGGATCACTCCGATCGGTACGCCGGCAGACCTCGAGGGCGTGCAGACCAGCGGCCGTCCGACCCGCGCAGGTGCCTGGGACATCCGGGCCCGGATCGCCGGTCCCGACGTGAAGTCGCTCAACGAGCAGGCGCTGGTGGACCTCGACGGCGGCGTCACCTCCCTGTGGGTGCAGGCCGGCCCCGAGACCGACCTCAAGACGCTGCTCAACGAGGTGCTGCTCGACCTCGCACCCGTCGTGCTGGACCCGATCGGTGACCCGGTTGCCGTCGCGACGGCCTTCCTCGACGCGTTCGAGACCGGTAGCTACACGAACCTCCACCCCGACACGAACCTCGGCGTCGACCCGATCGGAGCCTCGCTCCGGGGCCTGGTCGAGGCCGAGACGCAAGCGAACGTCGACCACATCGTCGCTGTCGCGAAGCTCGCGATCGAGCGCGGCGTGCGCGGCCTCGTCGTCGACGCCACCGCAGCGCACGACCTCGGCGCCAGCGACGTGCAGGAGCTCGGCTACAGCATCTTCGTCGCCACCACCTACCTGCGCGTGCTGGCCGAGGCCGGCATCGACCCCTCCGTCGCCGCGGACCTGATCGAGTTCCGTTACGCCGCGACTGACGAGCAGTTCCCCACGATCGCCAAGCTGCGGGCCGCTCGCCGGCTCTGGGCGCGCGTGCTCGAACTGTCCGGGGTGAGCGCCGAGCAGCGCCAGCACGCCGTCACCAGCCGGCCGATGCTCACCAAGTACGACCCGTACGTGAACATGCTGCGCACCACCGTCGCCGCCTTCGCAGCCGGTGTCGGCGGCGCCGACGCCGTGACGGTCCTGCCGTTCGAGACCCCGGTCGGCCAGCCCGACCTCTTCGGTCGCCGGATCGCCCGCAACGTGTCGCACCTGCTCATCGACGAGTCACACGTCGCCAAGGTCGCCGACCCCGCCGGTGGTGCGTACGCCGTCGAGAAGCTGACCGACGACCTCGCCGTCGCCGCCTGGGCCGAGCTCGCCCTGCTCGAGACCGACGGCATGGACGCCTTCCGCGACCGGATCGCCGACGTCGTGGCCCGCCGCGAGGCCGAGATCGTCACCCGCAAGCGCCCGATCACCGGCCTGACGGAGTTCCCGAACCTCGCCGAGGTCCTGCCGGAGCGCGCTCCGTCCGACGACGGTGCCTCGGTCCGCCGGTACGGCGCCTCGTTCGAGGCCCTGCGCGACGCGCCCGCCGCGAGCCCGGTCTTCCTGGCCACGCTCGGCACCGTCGCGCAGCACACCGCCCGTGCCACCTTCGTCAGCAACCTGCTGGCCGCCGGTGGCATCGCGGTCGACGTCGCCGGACCGACCTCGAGCCCCGAGGACCTCCTGGCGTCGTACGACAAGCAGGCGGTGGTGTGCCTCGCCGGAACCGACGACGCCTACGCCGAGTGGGGCGGCGCAGCCGCTGCCGCGCTGCGCGAGGCGGGCGCCGTACACGTGATCATCGCCGGGAAGGCGACCGACTGGGCTGACGACAGCGCAGCGATGGGCGTCGACGCCCTGGCCTTCCTGAACCGCACGAGGGAGAAGTTGGCATGAGCATTCCGGATCGCTTTGGGGACCAGCCGCTGCGTCTCGATACGCCCTCGCCTGGCGGCTCGGGCTACTCGACGACCTTGGGCGACATCGACTCGTGGCGCAGCCCCGAGGGCATCGACATCAAGCCGTTCTACGGACCGGACGACCTCGCTGGCCTCGACGCGCTGGACACCTGGCCGGGCCTGAGCCCGTTCCTGCGTGGCCCGTACCCGACGATGTACACGACGCAGCCGTGGACCGTCCGGCAGTACGCCGGCTTCTCCACCGCCGAGGAGTCCAACGCCTTCTACCGTCGCAACCTCGCGGCCGGCCAGAAGGGCCTGTCGGTCGCCTTCGACCTCGCGACCCACCGCGGCTACGACTCCGACCACCCGCGGGTGCGTGGCGACGTCGGCATGGCCGGTGTCGCGATCGACTCGATCTACGACACCCGCACGCTCTTCGAAGGCATCCCGCTGGACCAGATGAGCGTCTCGATGACGATGAACGGCGCGGTGCTCCCGGTGCTCGCCCTCTACATCGCCGCGGCCGAGGAGCAGGGGGTGAAGCCGGAGCAGCTCTCGGGGACCATCCAGAACGACATCCTCAAGGAGTTCATGGTCCGCAACACCTACATCTACCCGCCGGCTCCGTCGATGCGGATCATCTCCGACATCTTCGCCTTCACCAGCCAGCGGATGCCGCGCTTCAACTCGATCTCGATCTCCGGCTACCACATGCAGGAGGCCGGGGCGACCGCTGACCTCGAGCTCGCCTACACGCTGGCTGACGGCGTCGAGTACATCCGCGCCGGCCTCGAGTCGGGCCTGACCATCGACCAGTTCGCGCCGCGCCTGTCGTTCTTCTGGGCGATCGGCATGAACTTCTACATGGAGGTCGCCAAGATGCGCGCGGCCCGTGCCCTGTGGAGCCGGCTGGTCCGCGAGTTCAACCCGCAGAACGCGAAGTCGCTGTCGCTGCGGACCCACTCGCAGACCTCGGGCTGGTCGCTCACCGCGCAGGACGTGTTCAACAACGTCGGTCGTACGGCGATCGAGGCGATGGCCGCCACGCAGGGTCACACCCAGTCGCTGCACACCAACGCCCTCGACGAGGCGATCGCGCTGCCGACGGACTTCTCCGCCCGGATCGCGCGCAACACCCAGCTCCTGCTGCAGCAGGAGAGCGGCACCACCCAGACGATCGACCCGTGGGCCGGCTCGTACTACGTCGAGAAGCTCACCCACGACCTCGCCGAGCGCGCCTGGGCGCACATCCAGGAGGCCGAGGCGGCGGGAGGCATGGCCGCGGCGATCGAGCAGGGCATCCCGAAGATGCGCATCGAGGAAGCCGCTGCCCGCACCCAGGCGCGGATCGACTCCGGCGCGCAGAAGGTCATCGGCGTCAACACCTTCCGCCTGGCCGTCGAGGACAAGCTCGACGTTCTCAAGGTCGACAACGACGACGTCTACCGCCAGCAGGTCGCCAAGCTCGAGCGCCTGCGCGCCGAACGCAACAGCGCCGATGTCGAGGACGCGCTGCACGCACTGACCCGCAGCGCCGAGTCCGGCGACGGCAACCTGCTCGACCTCGCGGTCGCAGCGGCCCGTTCGAAGGCCACGGTCGGCGAGATCTCGGATGCCCTCGAGAAGATCTACGGCCGCCACCAGGCCGTGATCCGTACGATCAGCGGCGTGTACCGCGACGAAGCCAACCTGGCCAACGACGGCGCCGGCGACTCGCTGGTCGCGCAGACGCGCGCCGCCACCGACGAGTTCGCCGAGGCCGAAGGCCGTCGCCCCCGCATCCTCGTCGCGAAGATGGGCCAGGACGGCCACGACCGCGGCCAGAAGGTCGTCGTGTCGGCGTTCGCCGACATGGGCTTCGACGTCGACGTGGGTCCGCTGTTCTCCACGCCCGAGGAGGTTGCGCAGCAGGCGATCGACGCCGACGTCCACATCGTCGGTGTCTCCTCGCTGGCCGCCGGCCACCTCACCCTGCTCCCGGCGCTGAAGACCGCGCTGGCCGAGCAGGGCCGTGACGACATCATGGTCGTCATCGGTGGCGTGATCCCGCCCGACGACGTACCGACCCTGAAGGAGATGGGCGCCGCGGCGGTCTTCCTCCCCGGCACGGTGATCGCGGAGTCGGCGCTGGACCTGCTGGCCAAGCTCCGCGCCGGCCTCGGGCACTGATCCCTCGCCCGTGGACGAACGAACGACAGCACTGGTCGAGACCCTGCTCCAGGGGATTCGTTCGGGCAGCCGCGCGCAGATGGCCCGCGCCATCACGCTCGTCGAGTCGACGGCGCCACGGCACCGGGAGGCAGCGCGCGAACTGCTGACGGAACTGGCGACAAACCCCAACTCGGGGGTGACAAACCCCAACTCGGCGATCAGGGTCGGGATCTCGGGGGTCCCGGGCGTCGGCAAGTCCACGTTCATCGAGGCGCTCGGCAGTCAGCTGACGGCAGCCGGCCACAAGGTCGGCGTACTGGCGGTCGACCCGTCGAGCGTCCGCACCGGTGGTTCGGTGCTGGGTGACAAGACCCGGATGTCCCAGCTCTCGGCGGACCCGAACGCCTTCATCCGGCCGTCGCCGTCGGCCGGCACGCTGGGCGGGGTGGCCCGGGCGACCACGCAGTCGATGGCGGTCCTCGAGGCCGCCGGGTACGACGTCGTGCTGGTCGAGACCGTCGGCGTCGGCCAGTCCGAGGTGACCGTCGCGGGGATGGTCGACACGTTCCTGTTCCTCACCCTCGCGCGCACCGGCGACCAGCTCCAGGGCATCAAGAAGGGCATCCTCGAGCTCGCGGACGTCATCGCGGTCAACAAGGCTGACGGTGACCGCGAGATGGAGGCCCGCGGAGCCGCCCGTGAGCTGGCCGGCGCGCTGCGCCTGGTCCGCGGACACGGGGAGTGGGCGCCGCCCGTCGTCACCTGCTCGGGCCTGACCGGAACCCGCGTCGACGAGGTGTGGGACCAGGTCCAGCTGCACCGCGAGCACCTCGGTGTCGAGGGCCTCGCGCGCAAGCGGGCCGAGCAGCAGCTGGAGTTCACCTGGGCGCTGGTGCGCGACGAGCTCGCCCAGCGACTGCGCCACAGCAAGGCGGTCCGGGCGGTGCAGGACGAGGTCCGCACGGCCGTGCTCGCGGGTGACCTGACCGCGCCGCTCGCGGCCGATCGTCTCCTCGCGGCCTACGACACCGAGTAGACGGCGTAGGTTTGGCTTCGTGGAATCACGCAACACCTCCGACCTGCTGGCGCTTGCCGCCTCCGTCGTCGAGAAGTACGACGGCGAGCTGGTCGCGTTGCGCCGCGATCTCCACCAGCACCCGGAGCTGTCGTGGCACGAGGGACGCACGATGGACGTCGTGGGGGAGCACCTCCTCCGGTCGGGCTGGCGGGTCACCCGGATGCCGCGCAGCGGGATCCTCGCCGACATCGGCGTCAGCGGTCCCCGCGTCGCGTTGCGGGCGGACCTCGACGCCCTGCCGGTCGGCGACCTGACCACCGAGAGCTGGCGCAGCGAGAACGAAGGCGTGGCCCATGCGTGCGGCCACGACGTCCACACGGCAGCGCTCGTCGGTGCCGCGCACGCGCTCGGCGAGGTGCACCAGCAGGGACTGCTGCGCGGTCAGGTGCGACTCCTGTTCCAGCCCGCCGAGGAAGTCATGCCCGGCGGGGCCAAGCACCTGATCAACCACGGCGCCCTCGAGGACGTCGACCGGATCTTCGCCCTGCACTGCGATCCGTCGGTCGACGTCGGCGCCATCGGCCTGCGCACGGGCCCGATCACCAGCGCGGCCGACCGGATCGACGTACGCCTCGAAGGAAACGGTGGGCACACCTCGCGCCCCCACCTGACCGGGGACCTGACCTTTGCGCTGGCCAAGGTCGCCAGCGAGCTCCCAGCGGTCCTGAGTCGTCGGATGGATCCCCGCGCCGGCGTCAGCGTCGTGTGGGGCGTGCTGCAGGCCGGTTCGGCACCCAACGTCATCCCCGACCACGGCATGGCCAGCGGTACCGTCCGGATCCTCGAGGCGGAGGCCTGGGCCTCGTGCGAGGCGGTGGTCCGTGAAGCGGTCATCGACATCGTGCGCCCCTACGGCGTCACCGCGACCGTCGACTACCTGCAGGGCGTCCCGCCGGTCGTCAACGACCGCCTCAGCGT
>JAKFEI010000241.1:0-5843 GCA_036675765.1 Nocardioides sp.
CTGGCCGAGATCCGCGACCGTGTCGCCGCTGGCGCACCCGTCGTCGGCACGCGCACGGGTGGGGTCGGCAACCTCGACGTCCTCCAGGCCTACGCCGCGCACCTGCTGTCGCTGGCCCCGGTGACGGGCCGCAAGCTGAAGGTCGTCGTCGACGCCGGCAACGGCATGGCCGGCCACACCGCTCCGGCCGTGTTCGAGCGGCTCGCGGACCAGGTCGACATGGTGTCGATGTACTTCGAGCTCGACGGCACCTTCCCGAACCACGAGGCCAACCCGATCGAGGCCGCGAACCTCGTCGACCTGCAGAAGCGGGTGCTCGCCGAGCGCGCCGACATCGGTCTCGCCTTCGACGGCGATGCCGACCGCTGCTTCCTCGTCGACGAGCGCGGCGAACTGGTCTCCCCGTCCACGCTGACGGCGCTCATCGCGGCCCGCGAGCTCGCCAAGGAGCCCGGTTCGACGATCATCTACAACCTGATCACCTCGCGTGCAGTGCCGGAGATCGTGACCGAGCTCGGCGGCACCCCGGTGCGCACCCGGGTCGGCCACTCCTACATCAAGGCCACGATGGCCGAGACGGACGCGATCTTCGGTGGCGAGCACAGTGGCCACTTCTACTTCCGTGACTTCTGGCGCGCCGACTCCGGCATGCTCGCGGCCCTGCACGCGATGGCCGCGCTCGCCGAGACCGATGTCCCGCTGTCGCAGTTGCTCGACGACTACGAGCGCTACCCGCTCAGCGGCGAGATCAACAGCACCGTCGAGGACCAGGGCGCTGTCCTGGTTGCCCTCGAGAAGGAGTACGGCGCCCAGGACGGCGTCACGATCGACAAGCTCGACGGGCTGAGCATCAGCCATGCCGACTGGGCGTTCAACGTACGCGCCTCCAACACCGAGCCGCTGCTGCGGCTCAACGCCGAAGGAAAGGACGAGCCCACCATGGCCCGAGTCCGAGACGAAGCCCTGGCGATCATCCGGGGTGGCAAATGAGCACCGCAGATCAGTCGGGGATCTCGCCCGAGCTGCTGGCGATCATCGTCTGCCCTGCCTGCAAGGGCGACCTCACCGTGACCCCTTCCGGGACCGATGGCGCCGACGAGCTGGTGTGCGGCGGTTGCGGCCTGGCCTACCCCGTGCGCGACGGCATCCCGGTGCTGCTCGTCGACGAGGCTCGTTCCCCGGCCTGAGTGCCCGGTCCTCGCCATGGTCTGGTTCGACGAGTCCCGCCTGGATGACCAGAGCGCCCTGCGCAGCGCCGACCTGCGGCTGCGCACCCTGGCCGAGTCCGGTGCGCGCGTACGACGTGAGGTGGGCGCCGCCGCGGAGGCGATTGCCGAAGCCGTCTCCCGGTCCAGCGAGACCCGCCCTCGCGCGGTGATCGCCGCCGGCCCGGACTCCCGCCTGCTGCGGGCGGTCCTCGAGCCGTTCTGCCCGGTGCCGTTCGTCGCCTGGCCCGCGCCCGCGCTTCCCGGCTGGACCGGCAGTCTCGACCTGGTCGTGGTGCTCGCACCGGAGGGCTCCGACCCCGGAACCGCTTCCGCGGTGGCCGAAGCGGCCAGACGTGGCTGCCAGCTCGTGGTCGCCACCCCGTCGGAGTCGCTGGTCGCCCAGCACGCCACCGGCCGCTGGACCACCATCCTTCCGACGGACACCGGCGACCAACTGGCCACCGCCGTCGCGATGCTGTCGTTCCTGGACCAGATCCAGATCGGCCCGAACGCCGACCCTGACGCCGTTGCCGACGCGCTCGACGTGGTGGCCATCGCGTGTTCGCCGAACCGCGACATCTCGATCAACCCCGCGAAGATGCTGGCCATCTCGCTGGCCGACGCCAGCCCGCTGGTCTGGGGCGGGTCGGTCCTGGCTGCCCGGGCCGCGCGCCGAGTCGCGGAGTCGATTCGTCGTACCTCGGGACGCACTGCGCTGGCCGGTGACGCCGAACACCTGCTGCCCGTGATCGAGGCGGCGCGTCCCCGCAACGTCTTCGCCGACCCGTTCGCCGATGACGCGGGCGACCGCCGTCCGGTGCTGGTGATCCTCGACGACGGGGTCGATGACCCGGTCGTCCGGGACCAGCGGATCCGGCTCGAGGAGGCGTGCCTGGCTCACGACGTTCGCATCGAGCACGTGGCCTCCGAGGCGGCCGGCGAGGTCGGTCGCTACGCCTCGCTGCTGCTCAGCGGCACCTACGCCGCGGAGTACCTCCGGCTGGGCCTGGTCCCGGACTGACGGGCTCGCTGACGGGCTCGCTGACGGGGCACGGACCCCGTTTGTCGGGTTGTCGGACACTTGGACTTCATTCGGCGACTTCGGGTACCAAGGAGTGATGGCCTCCACCTCTCGGGACCCCTGGCTCGACAACGCGAAGATGGCGCTCGTCGCCCTCGTGGTGCTCGGCCACACGTGGGCACTGCTCCCGCCGGGCGGCCTCGGCGGTGGTCTGTACGACTTCCTCTACCTGTGGCACATGCCGGCGTTCGTCTTCGTCTCCGGCTACCTGTCGCGCGCCTTCACGTGGGCTCCGGGCCGGATGTGGCAACTGGTCACGACGCTCGCTGTTCCGTACCTCGTGTTCGAGGCGGCGCTCGCGCTCTTCCGGATCAAGGTGGGCGGGGAGAACCTCGTCGACCTGTTCACCGACCCGCACTTCCCGCTCTGGTACCTCCCGGCGCTGATCGTGTGGCGGCTCCTCACGCCGCTGTTCCGGCCGCTGTGGGGCGGCGTCGTCGTCGCGGTGGCGGTCAGCCTCGCGAGCGGCTTCATCGACGGTGAGCTCTCGCAGCTGTTCGACCTCGCGCGGATCCTCGGCCTGCTGCCGTTCTTCGTGCTCGGACTGAAGGCGACCCCCGAACGACTCGAGGGGCTGCGCTCGCGCTCGGCCACTGTCCTCGGCGCGGCAGCCTTCGCGGTCATCGGCCTGCTCGCCCTGACGCTCGACCGCTGGGCCAGCGGCGAGTACCTCTACTTCAAGCCGTACTCGTTCCTCGACGCCTCGGGCCAGACCGCCGTGCTGACCCGGTTGCTGGTGCTCGGCGTCGGGATGGCCGGTGCCGTCGCCTGGCTGGCGGTCGTCCCGCGCGTCGGCGGCTGGTTCGCCCGGATGGGCGCTGCCACGATGGTCATCTACCTGTTCCACGGGTTCGCCGTGAAGGGCCTGGAGTACGCCGGCTTCCCCGAATGGGCCGAAGGACGGCCGTGGCTGGGCCTGGCCGCAGCGACGGCTGCCGGGCTCGGCATCGCGCTCGGGCTGGCGGCTCCGCCGGTACGACGGTTGCTGCAACACGTCGTGGATCCGTTCGCATCCGCCGACCGCAGGGTCGATGACGCGGTGGCGCTCGCGGTCGTCGTACAGGAGCAGGAGCGGGAGCTCGAACTGGTGGGGGAGCCGGTCACCGTGGGCCGGTAGCCTTCCGCCATGCCCATCACCATGACCACCTCCGTGGATGGACAGGCCGCGTGAGCGCCGGACTCTTCGGCCTGCTCGACGACGTTGCTGCCATCGCCAAGCTCGCGGCCGCGTCGATCGATGACGTCGGTGCTGCGGCCGGTCGCGCCACGACGAAGGCTGCGGGTGTGGTCATCGACGACACGGCCGTGACGCCGCAGTACGTCCACGGCCTTGCCGCCGACCGCGAGCTCCCGATCGTCAAGCAGATCGCCATCGGTTCGATCCGCAACAAGTTGCTGATCATCCTGCCGGCCGCACTGCTGCTCAGCGAGTTCCTCCCGGACCTGCTCCCGATCATCCTGATGGCCGGTGGCACGTTCCTGGCCTACGAGGGCGCCCACAAGGTCTGGCACCTGCTGTCGCATGACGACCACCACGACACCCCGGTCGTGGAGATCGGCCCGGAGGCGGAGAAGGAGATGATCTCCGGCGCGGTCCGCACCGACCTGATCCTCTCCGCCGAGATCATGGTGATCGCGCTCGCCGACATCGACGACGACGCGAGCTTCTGGGCACGCCTCGCGATCCTCGTGGTGGTCGCCTTCGTCATCACGATCGCCGTCTACGGCGTCGTCGCGCTGATCGTGAAGATGGACGACGTCGGCCTCAACCTCGCCCAGCGCAAGGCGTCCTTCGTCCAGGCGGTCGGCCGTGGCCTGGTGGCCGCCATGCCGAAGCTGCTCTCGTTCATCTCCATCGTCGGCACCGTCGCCATGCTCTGGGTCGGTGGCCACATCCTGCTCGTCAACATCCACGAGGTCGGCTGGTGGGATGCGCCGTACGAGTGGGTCCACGGCATCGAGCACGACATCAAGCACGCCGTGCACGGCTTCTTCGGCGGCGTCCTCGCCTGGCTCGCCAACACCGGCATCTCCGCAGTCATCGGCCTGGTGGTCGGGTCGGTCGTCGTCGCGGTCATGCGGGTGCTGCCGTTCCCCGGTGACAAGGACCCGATCGAGCAGTACGACGAGAGTGACGCCCCCGCGTAGCTTGTGGATGCTGTCCGATCCGGGTCATCAGGTGACTCGGATCGGACACTGTCCGTTCCGAGCAGATTCCCCGCGCGCCGAATCCCGCTTGTAGGGTGTCCTACGTCATGCGCGGGAGACCCCGGCAGAGCGCAGATGCGCCGCATGGACAACGAAACACTCGATCCTCGAGGACCCCTTTTCATGGACTACAAGGTTGCTGACCTGAGCCTGGCCGAGTTCGGCCGCAAGGAGCTCACCCTCGCCGAGCACGAGATGCCCGGCCTTGTCTCGCTGCGCACGACGTACGGCGATGCCCAGCCCCTCAAGGGCGCCCGGATTGCCGGGTCGCTCCACATGACCATCCAGACCGGTGTGCTGATCGAGACCCTCGTCGCCCTCGGCGCCGAGGTCCGCTGGGCCACCTGCAACATCTTCTCGACGCAGGACCACGCCGCTGCTGCGGTCGTCGTCGGCCGCCCCGAGACGGGCGGCACCGCCGAGGACCCCAAGGGCACGCCCGTCTTCGCCTGGAAGGGCGAGTCGCTGGCGGAGTACTGGGACGAAGCCGAGAAGGTCTTCGACTTCAAGGACGAGGCCGGCAACGTGATCGGCCCGAACATGCTCCTCGACGACGGCGGCGACATCACGCTGCTCGTCCACAAGGGTGTCGAGTTCGAGAAGGCCGGTGTGGTTCCGGGCCAGGACACGACCGACAACGAGGAGTACAAGGAGGTCCTCCGGGTCCTCGCTCGTTCGCTCGAGAACAACCCCACCCGCTGGACCAACATCGCCAACAACATCAAGGGTGTCTCCGAGGAGACCACCACCGGTGTGCTGCGCCTGTACGACCGCTTCAAGGAGGGCTCGCTCCTCTTCCCGGCGATCAACGTCAACGACTCGGTCACCAAGTCGAAGTTCGACAACAAGTACGGCTGCCGCCACTCGCTGATCGACGGCATCAACCGCGGCACCGACGTCATGATCGGCGGCAAGGTTGCCGTCGTGTGTGGCTACGGCGACGTGGGCAAGGGTTCCGCCGAGTCGCTCCGCGGACAGGGCGCTCGCGTGATCATCACCGAGATCGACCCGATCTGCGCGCTGCAGGCAGCGATGGACGGCTACGAGGTCAAGCGCCTCGAGTCGGTCGTCGAGTACGCCGACATCTTCATCACCACGACGGGCAACTTCGACATCATCCGGGTCGAGCACTTCGAGAAGATGAAGCACCAGGCGATCGTCGGCAACATCGGCCACTTCGACAACGAGATCAACATGGCTGGTCTCGCGAAGATCGAGGGCATCGTCAAGGACGAGATCAAGCCGCAGGTCCACCAGTGGATCTTCCCCGACGGCAAGAAGGTCATCGTGCTGTCCGAGGGCCGTCTGCTGAACCTCGGCAACGCGACCGGCCACCCGTCGTTCGT
>JAKFEI010000285.1:0-5822 GCA_036675765.1 Nocardioides sp.
CGACGGGGCTGCGGGCGCGCTGACAGTGGGCGTCGCCTCGGGGTGTCGGCCGGGGACGGGCCTGCCACAATTCGTGCAGAACCGGCCGATCCCGAGTTCGTGCCCGCAGTCGGTGCAAAAGGTCGGGGTGGTCATCGCGGGAGCAACGCTACCGCGAGCCAGCGCGCTGGCCCTGTTAACCAGCCATCGCGCGACGCCTGGCCTCGGCCTCGATGTCCTCCAGGTCGTGCTCCAGGACCTTGCGGGTGCGGTCGTAGCTGAAGCCGCCGAAGGCCGCCCAGATCGCGCGCGACATCGGCGAACGATGGCTCATCTCCACCGTCGTGGTCATCGCAAGTCGGGTCTGGTCGCGGTCCTGGCCCGTCGGCGTGAGCCGGTACGCCGTCCGGATGATGTCGTGGCCGACCTCGGCCTCGACGACGGTGCGCAGGGGTGGCAGGGACTCGACGACCTGGATCTCCTCGGGACCGTGATGGCCGAAGAGGGTGCGCCGTTCGCGCCACGCCGTGCCGACGTCGTACTCACCTTCGGTCAGCACCTCGGTCTCGCTGACACTGCGGAGGACATCGTTCGCATGGGCGATGTCGGTGATGACGTCCCACACCTGCTCGGGCGGAGCGGGGATCGTGCCGTGGACATGAATGACGTGACCAGCCATGGACTCACTCCTCAAGGTTCCCCCAGACCTCCATGGTGCGCCCGGTCGCCGCAGAGCGCCACCCCAGCGCGTGACAAAAGTCGACCGGAGTTCACACGGCGATGTGGGGCACTTCCGCCTCGATCTTGCGCCGGGGAATCGCCTCGACGACCAGCATCGCCGTCAGCACCATGGCGCCGCCGATCGCCATCCGGCCGGTCAGCGACTCGCCACCGAGCAGGACCGCGAAGAATGCGGCGAACACGGGCTCCATGCTCATGATGATCGCGCTGCGGGTCGGCGGCAGGTGCGCCTGCGCCCACGTCTGGGCCAGGAGCGCGGCGGCACCCGCGATCAGGGCCATGTAGACGACCGATGCCCAGTCCGCTCCGCGGTCCGGCAGTACGACGCCCGGCTCGCCCGTCACGAGTGCGGCCGCCGTGCAGATGGCGGCGATGACCAGCACCTGCAGGATCGACATGCCCAGGGCGTCGGCCGGCTTCGACCAGGCGCCGAGTCCGACGATGTGGGCGGCGTAGAGCAGCGCGGCCACGAGGGTGATCGCCTCGCCGTACCCGATCGAGAAGCCCTCGAGCGAGAGCACGCCGAGTCCGATGGTGGCCAGCACGACGGCTGCCCAGGTGGCTCCGGAGATCCGGCTGCGCAGGATGACGGCGGCGAACAGCGGGGTCGCGACGACGTACAGGCCGGTGATGAAGCCCGACACGCTGGCCGGAGTGTGGGCAAGTCCCGCCGTCTGCAGTATCTGCGCGACGCCGTACAGGCTGCCGAGGACGAGCGCGCGGCGACGGACCTCGGGGGAGAGCCGGCCGATGGCGCGCGGGGCGACCAGCAGCATCGCAGCACCGGCGATGAGGAAGCGGACGGCCAGGAAATCGACCGTCGGCACCCGGTCGAGCAGGTCCTTGATCAGGAAGAACGTCGAGCCCCAGCAGGCCGTCATCGCCAGCAACGCGAGCGTTGCCAGCAGCGTGGTGCGGCGGCCGTCGGGCTGGGTCACCCTCAGACGATATAGAGGATGATCCGGCTGCCCTTCTTGACCCGTTCGCCGGCTTCCGGATCCGTGGCCCACGCCACCTGGCCGCTCAGGAAGATGGAGGCGTGCTCCTTCTTCACCTTGAAGCCGAGGTCCTCGAGCTTCTCGACGGCGTCCTTGGTCGAGAGGTAGCGCACCGGCGGCACGGCCACGAGTTCAGGGCCCTTGGAGACCACCAGTTCGACGGTGTCGCCCTTGTAGACGACACCGGTCTTCGGGTTCTGGCTGATGATGGCGCCCTCGGCGATCTCGTCGCTGAACTCCGAGTCGGTCACCTTGACCTGCACGCCGCGACTCTCCAGGCCCTTCTCGATCTCGTCGGCATCACGACCGGTCCAGTCGCGCACCTTGATCGGTGTCTTGCCCTTGCTGACCACCAGGTCGACCGTGGTGTTGGGCGGCTGGGTCCTGGCGGCCGGCGTGCCGAACGCCGGCTTGGTCGCGACGACCTGGCCCTTCGGCACGGTGTCGGAGAAGGCCTCCGTGGTCCGGCCCAGAACCATCTTGACCTCGCCGAGCGCAGCTTCTGCCTCGTCGACGGTCATTCCGCGCAGGTCGGGGACGTCGTAGCGTTCCTTGCCGCGCGACACGGTCAGTTCGACGGTGTCGCCGGGCAGGATCCGCTCGCCGGGCTTGGGATCCGTCGCGATCACGACGCCCGCGGCGACGCTCTCGGAGTAGACCTCCTGCTCGACGCTCGCTTCGAGACCGGCGTCGTCCAGCTTTGCTTCTGCCGCCGCCTGGTCCAGGCTCACCACGCTGGGCGTCGACGTGTAGCGGCCCCAACCGAGCCAGTAGCCACCTGCACCGAGGGCGGCGACGATCAGCGCCACCAGCAGGGCGAGTACGACGCCGCGTCGGCCACGGCGCTCCCGGGGCGCCTGCTGCTGCGGCCGGGCCGGGGGGAGCGAGCGCGGCGGGGCGGGCATCGGGGCCGGGATCACCGTCGTCGCCTCGCGGTCGTTCGCGGCGGGCCGCCCGTCGGATCGGGCGGGGACCAGGTCGGGCGTGCTCTCCCACAACGAGCTCACCGGCTCGGGCGTCGTGTCGTTGGCGTCGTCCTGGAGTTCGTCGGACTCGGGCACCCGGGCGTTGGGCAGCAGGTCGTCGACCAGTTCGGGGTCGTCGCGTACCCCGCTGTGCAGGGCGTGGCTGACCCGGTGCACGTGGTGCAGCAGCACGGTCGCGTCGGAGGGGCGCAGGCTGGGGTCGCGTGTCGTTGCGCGCGCGACCAGCGCGTCGACGTACGCGGGAAGGCCGGGGACGACGCTCGACGGGGCCGGCACGTCGTGGTGGACGTGGCGGTAGGCCACGGCGATCGGGCTCTCGCCGGTGTGCGGCTTGGTGCCGGTGAGCAGTTCGAAGAGGATCACGCCGACGGCGTACACGTCGGCACGGGCGTCGGCGCGCTGTTCGATGACCAGTTCGGGCGCGAGGTACGACACCGTTCCGATGAGCACGCCGTTGGTCGCCGTGTGCTGGGTCTCGGAACTGACCGCCTTGGCGAGGCCGAAGTCGGCGACCTTGATCCGGCCGTCGTCGGCGATGAGGACGTTCTCGGGCTTCACGTCACGGTGGATCAGGCCCGCCCTGTGGGCCGCGGCGAGCGCCGAGAGCACCGGGTCGATGATCGCCAGCGCCCGTTCGGGCGACATCGGTGCTTCCTTGGTGATGGTGTCGCGCAGCGTGTGGCCGGGGACGTACTCCATGACCAGGTAGATGGTGCCGTCGCCGGTCTCGTCCCGGCCCTGGTCGTAGACCGCGACCACGTTGGAGTGCGAGAGCCGTGCGGCCGAGCGGGCCTCACGGACGAAGCGCCGGGCGAACGAGTCGTCGTCGTGCGACGTCGCGTCGCCCAGTCCCGGGTGCATGATCTTGACGGCGACGGTGCGATCCAGGCGGGTGTCGACGGCCTCGTAGACGCTCGCCATGCCGCCGCGGGCGATCCGCGAGCCGATCCGGTACCGGTTGTCGAGCAGGCGTCCGCTCTGGTGATCCTGGGTGCGGCGGGGGTCGCCGGGTCGCGCGGCGCCGTCGCCGCGGGCACGCTGATCGTCTCGCACAGCGACCCTCCTGTGCATGTTCCGCTGGGCCGGCCGGGGAAGGTGACCGGGAGGGACATCGTACGGCGCGAGGCCACGCTGACCGATCGGGCACGCCGTAGGGGAAGATGGGTCCATGAGTGAACCGCGACTGGCCGAACAGGACCTTGCCGCCCTCGTCTCCGACTGGTTGACGTGGGAGGAGGCGGCCGAACTGCTCGGTGTGACGCCCGCCAAGGCGCGCACGATGGTCCGCGACCACCAGCTCGCCGCAGCTGTCCCCGCCCTGGTGCCGACGACCGGTGTGAAGCAGGGGATTCCGTCGCTGTTCATCGTTGACGGCGAGCCGGTCAAGGGCCTTCCGGGGCTGCTCACGGTGCTGCACGACAACGGTTTCGACGACCGTGAGTGCATCGCGTGGATCTTCCTGGACGCCGACCTGCCCGGGCGGCCGATCGACGCCCTGCGGGAGAACCGCGGCGCCGAGGTCAAGCGCCGCGCCCAGGCACTGCTGCTCTGACCCGATGGTGCAGATGCCGCAGATGAGCCGGCGGACCCGGCAGGTCGTCTCGACGGTCGTCACCGTCGCCCTGCTGCTGGCGGTCTGGTGGCTGCAGAACCGCGGCGCGGACGACGACACGAGGTCACGGGGCCGGGATGACGCGTCCAGTTCGGCGTCGATGCCGGACCAGGACCGCGACGGCTTCCGGTACGTCGCGGTCGACCAACTGCCGCCCGAGGCAGCTGAGACGCTCGAACTGATCGACGACGGTGGCCCGTACCCCCATCCGGGCAAGGACGGCTCGACCTTCGGCAACTTCGAGGGCGTCCTCCCGGACCGGCAGCGGGGCTACTACGCGGAGTACACCGTGGAGACGCCCGGACTCTCGCACCGGGGCGCGCGGCGGATCGTCGCCGGCGACGGGGGAGAGTTCTACTGGACCGAGGACCACTACGAATCCTTCGAGAGGATCTGGAGATGAGCTCGAGATGAGCGGACTGGCAGCCGTCCTCGCCGGTCGGCACGCCCCCGGCGTCCACCGCTGGGAATCCGGTCTCGACGTCGCTGACGTGCGGCACGCAGTGGAGCACGCCGGCTGGACCTTCGGGTACGTCGACGGCGCGGGCCTGGGGAGCCGCGCCGATGTGCTGCGTGCGATCGGGGAGGCCCTCGCGTTCCCGCCGCACTACGGCACGAACCTCGACGCCCTCAACGACTGCCTGCGCGACCTGCCCGGCTCGACGGTCCTCCTGTGGGACGCGTGGTCCGGTTTCGCCCGCGGCGTGCCGGCCGACTTCGCCCGGGTGACCCGGGTGCTGGGCGGGCGGGACGAGAACGACCCCGTGCTGCAGGTCCTGTTGCGTGGACCCGGCCCGGATGACGTCGTACCGCTCCTCGAGTAGCCCGTTGGTCGAGGAGGTCGCTCAGCGACCGTCTCGAGACCTGGGTCAGTGCGCGCGACTGGTCGCCGCAGCGGCCAGTTGCCGCAGCACCACGCAGGCGTCGGCGTTCCAGCCGCCCGTGGCCTGGCCGGCGTCGAGCGCTGCCACGGCCCGGGTGGTGAGGTCCTCGATCATCGACTCGACCTGCTCGCGCGCCCCGCACCCGTCGACGACGGTGCGCAGTTCGGCGACCTCGGCCTCGGTCAGGGCCGTGCCGAGCGCTGCATCCAGACGAGCAGCGTCGGCGGGAGGAGCAGCGTCGAGCGCCAGCGCGACCAGTACCGTCCGCTTGCCCTCGACCAGGTCGTCGCCCGCCGGCTTGCCCGTGGTGGCCGGGTCACCGAAGACGCCGAGCAGGTCGTCGCGCAACTGGAACGCCTCGCCGAGCGGCAGGCCGAACGCGGTCAGCAGGTCGAGGGTCGCGGCGTCGGCCCCGGCGAGCGCGGCACCGACGTGCAGCGGGCGTTCGATGGAGTACTTCGCGGACTTGTAGCGCAGCACCGTCATCGCCTGCTCGACACTGGCGTGGCCACGCGCCTGGACGGACACGTCGAGGAACTGGCCGGCGATCACTTCGGAGCGGCACAGGTCGAACACGTCGAGCGCCGGACCGACGCGGTCCCGGTCCAGGCCGCAGCGACGC
>JAKFEI010000367.1:0-5730 GCA_036675765.1 Nocardioides sp.
GCGGCCGTGCAGCCGCTCCTGGCCGACGTCGAACGTGCCGATGACCGGCAGTGGCAAACCTTGCGGGACCACGTCAGCATGCTGTTGGAATCGGCCGACGAGACGGTCTGGGCGGGATTGTCGGCGGAGTCGCGCATCAAGATCTGGCTGCTGCAGCACGACCATCGCGAGCAGTTGGCGTCGTACGCCGCGGCGCGGTTGTTCACCGGTGGCAGCCGGACGACCGTGGTCCGCGACGGCAGGGTCTTCGCCGAGCTGCCGTTCCACGACGACGAAGAGCTCGCCATTCCGGCCGAGCTGTTCGAGATGCCCGCCGTCGAGACGCGACTCTCCGCGGTGCTGCGCGACGTGCGCTGGGTCGGGGCCGATGCCATCGAGCTGAGCGTCTTCGCCGCCATCGACTTCGTCTCGATGTCCGCGTTCCCGGACGTGACCTGTGCCGTGGTCGACCAGGACTCGGGCGAGCGGATCGAGCTCGCGCTGCGCCAGGTCCGCGACCTCCGGGCCAACGAGGGGTGGGAGTTGATGCCCCACCGGTGCCAGGACCGTTCCTGGGGCGCCTTCGTCGCCACCGTCGCAGCGCCGGACGTGGTCGCCGCCTCCCGAACAGCCGGACTGTCGGCAGCAGGGCGTACGTGGCGACTCGACGTCACCCTGACCGTCGACGGCGTGACCCGGTCCGGGCCGATCGCCCGCGTCGATGCACAGGGCTCAGCCGGCTTCGTCGGCGAGGACCACCTGGCGCCCCGCCCCGCAGCCGGCGCCCTGATCGGCTTCAGCCCGCGTGCCTCCCTCGCCGGCGTGCGGGTCCTCCCGGACACCGGCCCGCGGTTGCGGTCGGTCGAGGTCACCGGCCGCACTGTCAGCGGCACCCTGGACGACGCCGGTCTCTCCCTCGTCGCGGTCCGCGCGGCCGCAGGTGCGCTGCAGGCCCGCGCCGTGACCGTCGTGGGCGACGACGGGTCCGCCACCTTCCGTCTCGACCTGCCGCCCGCGTGGACCGGTCAGAAGCACTGGTCGCTGGTTGCGCTGGGCGCCGACGGCACGGAGCACCCGATCGGGTGGCCCGCTGTCCACGAGCAGTGGCTGGGCGTCGGAGGTGGCGGGATCGTCGCCAGCCGCAACGCCCACGGCCACGCCGAGCTCCTCGAGGCCGCCGGCGTCCTGGTCGTCGACGACGTGCTGGTCGATGACCTCGACGTCACCGTGACCGGCCGCTGGCTCGCGGCCGAATCGCCCGCCGACGTACGCATCGAGCTGGTGGGGCAGAAGGCCACCGTCCGCGGCACGATCGACCCTGACGCCGCGCCCGGTGGGGTGCGCGTCGACTTCCGGCTCGTCGGCGATCCCTGGGGACTGCGCGAGGCACCGGTTCCGCTGGGCATCTACCCCGTCACCGTCGTCACCGGTGGGCAGTCGTCGATCGCCCCGCTCGGTGAGGCAGCCATCGACAAGCTGCACCAGTTCACCGTGGGCCCGTCCTACACGTCGCGCCTGATGCGCTTCGGTCGCGACTGCAACATCGAGCTGCACCGTTCGATGGCGGACGACGAGCGCGGGCCGTACGCCCAGCAGGTCCTGCAGGACTGGTACGCCGCCACGGACTTCCCGCTCGAGCAGGACGCCGTCTATCTCCAGTCGTACGTCGGTGCGTCGGCCACCGACAGCCAGCTGGCCATCCACGAGGAACTGCGTCGTACGCACCCCGAGCTGAAGATCTACTGGGGCGTTGCCGATGCTGCGTCGTGGGTCCCCGAGGGCGGCATCCCGGTCACCCTGAACACGCGTGAGTGGTACCGCGTCCTCGGCAGCGTCGAGTACCTCTGCCTCAACATCGACCCGGAGCGGTGGTTCGCCCGCAAGCCGGGGCAGAAGATGCTGCAGACCTTCCACGGCTACCCGTCCAAGTCGATGGGGCTGCGGATGTGGCGGGGCAAGAACTTCACCCAGAAGCGGATCGACCTCGAGCTCGCACGCACGTCGGGGGAGTGGGACCTGATCCTCACCCCCGAGCCGGCGATGGACGAGCACTACCGTCGCGAGTACGACTACGACGGGCCGATCTTCAGCCACGGCTACCCCCGCGACGACGTCCTGGTCTCGGCCGACGCCGCGGCGCTGCGGGAGGAGACCCGGCTCCGGCTCGGGATCCGCCCCGAGCAGAAGGCCGTGCTCTACGCGCCGACCTGGCGCGACGACCTGGCCACCAACTGGCGCAGCGCCGAGATGGTGCACCACCTCGACCTCGAAGCCGCCAGCCGCGCGCTCGGCCCCGACTACGTCCTGCTGATGCGGGGTCACCGGTTCCACTCGACGGCCACCTCCACCGGAGATGGCGCCGCGCGCTTCCTCGACGTGACGGACTATCCCGAGATCAACCACCTGATCCTGGCGTCGGACGCAGCCGTGCTCGACTACTCCTCGCTGCGCTTCGACTTCGCCCTGACCCAGCGCCCGATGATCTTCCTGGTCCCCGACCTCGACACGTACGTCGGCGGCGTCCGCGGATTCCTCTACGACTACCGCGACTCCGCCCCCGGTCCCCTGGTCGACACTGCCGACGAGGCCGTGAAGCTGCTGCGCGGCTTCGCAGGCCTCGAGCGGAGGTGTGCGCCCGAGCTGGCCCGGTTCCACGAGAAGTACAACCACCTCCAGGACGGCGAGTCGGCCCGCCGGGTGGTCGAGGCGTTCTTCGCTCCGGTCGTCGAGCAGCCCATCAAGGTCGTCGAGTAGCCCCGCGAGGAACGAGCGGGGCGTATCGAGACGCCGCGGTGGCACTACTAACCTGTTCTCCATGTCGAATCCCGCGAAGAACGTGGCCGTCCTCCTCGCCGGCGGCGTGGGAAGCCGCGTGGGCCTCGACATCCCGAAGCAACTGATCAAGGTCGCGGGCAAGACCCTCCTCGAGCACACGCTGGTCGCGCTGCACGACCACCCGGACGTCGACGAACTCATCGTGATGATGGCGCCCGGTCACACCGACGCGGTCCGCGAGATCACCCGCGGCGGCGCGTACCCGAAGGTCACCGCGATCCTCGAGGGTGGCGACACCCGCAACGCCACGACGCAGCTCGCGATCAACCACCTGCAGGCGAGTGCTGCGGGGGCCGACGTGCGGATCCTGCTGCACGACGCGGTGCGCCCGCTCGTCACGCCACGGATCATCGGCGAGTGCTTCGCCGCTCTCGAGTCGTACCCCGCCGTGGACGTCGCGATCCCGTCGGCGGACACGATCATCGAGGTCGCCGAGGACGACACGATCCGCAGCATCCCGCCGCGTGCGTCGCTGCGCCGCGGGCAGACGCCGCAGGCCTTCCGCCTCGACGTCCTGGCGAAGGCCTACGAGATCGCCGCCGCCGACCCGAACTTCACCGCCACCGACGACTGCAGCGTGGTGCTGCGCTACCTCCCGGACGAGCCGATCATCGTGGTGCACGGCGACGACCGGAACATGAAGGTGACCGAGCCGATCGACGTGTTCATCGCCGACAAGCTCTTCCAGCTGACCGGCATCGACCTGCCGCGCGCCCGGACGGACGACGGCTACCGGGCCGCGCTCGCCGGCAAGACGATGGTGGTCTTCGGTGGCAGCTACGGCATCGGCGCGGACATCGCAGCCCTCGCGTCGTCGTACGGCGCCACGGTGCTGACGTTCAGCCGGTCCACCACGAACACCGACGTGGGTCGGCGCGCCGACGTGGCCGCTGCTGCGAAGCAGGCCATCGCCGCAACCGGCTCGATCGACTTCGTCGTCAACACCGCGGGCGTCCTGCCCCGGGGTGAACTCCTCGAGACCAGCGAGGAGACGGTCTACGCCGCGACCGAGATCAACTACCTCGGCCCGATCTTCATCGCCCAGGAGTTCTTCCCGCACCTGGCCGCCTCGCGCGGCGCGCTGCTGCTCTTCACCTCCAGCTCCTACACCCGCGGTCGCAGCGGCTACAGCCTCTACTCCTCGGCGAAGGCCGCGACGGTCAACCTCACCCAGGCGCTCGCCGACGAATGGGCTGACGCGGGCGTGCGGGTCAACTGCATCAACCCCGAGCGCACCGGCACCCCGATGCGCACCAAGGCGTTCGGCGACGAGGCACCCGGAACCCTGCTGGATTCGCAGGTCGTCGCGCACACCTCGGTCGACGTACTGATCTCCGACCAGTCGGGCCACGTGTACGACGTCCGCAAGGACGACCCGTTCGGCCTCGGCGACTGAGCCACCCACGCATGCCCGCTAGCGTTCACGGTGTGAAGAGAATTCTCCTGCGGTCGGGGAAGGACCCGTTCGACGTGGTCAGCGTCGAGGAGTCGATCGAACGCGACGTCCTCGGGACCAACGCAGGCAACCTGATCTTCAGCAACGCCGCCCACAAGATCCTCTCGACGCCGGACACCCAGGTGGATTCCAACGGTCTCGTCGTCTATCGCGGGCTCGTCGAGAAGATCAACAGCGAGTACGACGCCTTCGTCGTCCCCCTGGCCAACGCCTTCCGGCCCAGCTTCGCGCCGGCGCTGCAGCGGCTGACGCGCGTGATCCGCCAGGTGAAGGTTCCCGTCGTCGTCCTCGGCGTCGGTGCACAGGCCAATGCCGAAGGCGATCTGGCCGCCCTCGGCCCCCTGGAGGACTCGGTGCGCGACTTCGTGTCGGCCGTCCTCGACCACGGCCCCACGATCGGCGTGCGCGGCGAGTTCACGGCCGACTACCTGACGGGTCTGGGATTCCGCGACGTCGAGGTGATCGGCTGCCCCTCGATGTTCTTCGAGGGCCCGGTGCTACCGACGATGAGGCCCGTCGGGGAGCTGACCGAGACGTCGCGGATCGCCGTCAACGGCGCCCACTCCGCCGTACGCAGCCTGGGCCTGGACCGCATCATCGCGCGGATCCACGAGCAGTTCCCCCAGGCGACGTTCATCGGGCAGAACACCGCGGAGGCCGCGCAGCTGCGCTGGCGCGACATCGCGAGCCCCTCCGGGGCAGTGAAGCTGATGCCGACCCACCCGGAGCATGCAATGTTCCAGGAGGGCAAGGCGCGGGTCTACGTCGACCCGGCGACGTGGATCGACGACCTGCGGGGCTTCGACGTCTCCATCGGTGCCCGGATCCACGGGAGCATCGCCGCCCTGCTCGCCGGAACCCCTGCGATGGTGCTCTGCGGCGACGCCCGCACGCTCGAGCTGTGCCGCTACTTCGAGATTCCCCACCGGCTGCTGCGCTCGCTGCCCGAGGACGTCGACCCGGTCGCCCTCGTGGAGGAGGCGGACTGGTCGCCGATGGCGCGGGGCCATCGCGAGCGGTACGACCGGTTCGCCGCGTACCTCGACAAGCACGGACTGGCGAACACGTTCGCCCATGGCGACGGCGGCGTTGCCTTCAACGAACGGATGGCGGGCATCGACTTCCCGGCCGGGATCGAGCCCTCGCAGCTCTCCGACCTGGAGGCCGCCCGTGAGCACGTCGCGTGGCTTCGTGAGCAGGCCCGGGAAGCACGGCGCCAGGAGCAGGGCCGGCTGAGCCAGGAACTGCTGGATCGCCTGTCGCCGGCCGAGGGCGCGTCGCCCACGCGTCGGGCGGCGAGGCTGATCGCCCGTGCCGGGCAGCGCAAGGCCCGCGGATGATGTGACAGGGGCCACGGGGGCACCCCGTTCCGCGGGTGGCGCAACCGGCGTACCGTTGTCTCGTCCCGGAACCCCGGGGCGCTGGAAAACGTGAGCACAACGTCCGGTACCCACCCCGGC
>JAKFEI010000405.1:0-5719 GCA_036675765.1 Nocardioides sp.
CGGCCACCATCATGAAGATGCCGAGGACGAGCCCGGTGACCGCGGCCCAGCGTCCCGATCGCTGCCCGTCCTTGGTGCGCACGATGCCCGCGATCCCCAGGCCGATGCCGACCGGGGCAGCACAGCAGGTCAGCGAGCAGATCAGGGCCGCGATCGAGATGCCGTCTGACGGCGTCGAGGCACGATAGGGGCTGCCGTACGGGTTGCCGTAGGGATTGCCGTACGGGTTGTCGCCGGGGTTGCTGGAGGTCGGCGGCGAACCACCCGCCGGCGGCTCGTACTGGGGGAAGCCGCCGTACGGGTCGGTCACCTGATCAGAGCAGGGGCTTGTCGAGCTTGTCGTCCGGGTGGACGTAGCAGACGAGGGTGTCGCCGACGGAGACGTCGTTCGGGTCCTCGATCACCGCGTCGATGTCAGCGAGGTGCGGAGTGAGCTTGGCCAGGTCCTCCGGGTCGATCGCTTCGACGCAGTACGTCGTCATGCCGGTCTCGATCGCTTCCAGGTTGTCGTCGTCGACCTTCGCGACTCCGACGATCTCGGCGTCGTGCGACTCGGTGCATTCCTTCTTGTAGAGGAAGATCGAGCCGTCCTCCTCCTTGATGTTCACGCACTGCCCGACCTCGGCGTTCGCGGGCGTCACGACCTTGTCAGCGAGGATCACCAGGCCAACGATCGCGGCAACGGAGATGAGGGACGTGATGATGCCGACGATGATGGCGGCGATCGCCAGGCCGCGGCCCTTCCGCTTGCCGCCCTTGGTGCGGGACAGGCCCACGAACCCGAGGATCACGCCGACCGGTGGGCAGCAGGCGAGGCTCAGGATCAGCGCCGCGATCGACAAGCCGTCGGTCTTCGGCGGAAGGGAGTCCGAGCCGCCGGGGAAGCCGCCCTGCGGCGGGCCGTAGCCGCCGCCGTAGCCGCCGCCCTGCGGGGCGCCGTAGGGGTTCGGCTGTCCGCCGGGGGTCTGGCCGCCAGGGTTCTGGCCGTACGGGTTGTTGCCGTAGGGATCGCTCACCCGCACACCCTAATGGGCAACGATGGTGGGGTGCTTCACATTGCCGACTCCGACCGACGCCGTCGTCTCGCGGTCCGCCACGGCCTCGCCGCGGTGCTTCCCTCGGTGGAGGCCGCCACCGACGCGATGACCGTGCTGCACGCGACCGAGGCAGCCACGGTCCACCTCGCCCTGTGGGCGCGGGTCGACGACGTCACGGTGGCCGACGTCGACGCCGCCCTGTACGACGACCGGAGGCTGGTCAAGCAGCTGGCGATGCGGCGCACCCTGTTCGTCTTCCCGCGCGACCTGCTGCCGGCGACGTGGGGGAGCGCGTCGGCCCGGGTGGCCGGGCAGCAGCGTGCCCAGTTGGCCAAGAACGTCGCGGCGGCGGGGCTCGCCGAGGGGCCGGACCGGGTGGCGGGCTGGATCGACGACGCGGCGGCCGCCGTACTCGCTGTCCTGGCCGACGGGCGGCCGCGCACGACGCGGGAGGTGCGCGACCTGGTGCCGGTCCTCGACGGCCGGATCAAGATCGGGAGGTCGGACAAGAAGTGGGGCGGCGACTTCCCTGTCGGTGCGTGGGTGATGACGATGCTCGGCGCGGAAGGACGCGTCGTGCGGGCGACGAATGCCGGGCACTGGCGGCTGAACAAGCCGACCTGGACCACGACGCGGGCCTGGCTGGGCACCGATGCCGAGGCGCTGCCGGATCGCGAGGGATATGCGGTGCTGGTGCGGCGCTGGCTGGCCACCTTCGGACCCGGCACGGAGACCGACGTCGTGTGGTGGCTGGGTGCGACCAAGACGATCGTGCGTCGCGCCCTCGCCGATGTCGGTGCCGTCGAGGTCGGGCTCGACGGCGGAGCGACCGGGTGGGTGCTGCCCGACGACATCGCGCCGGTCGAAGCGGTCGAACCATGGGCCGCGTTGCTCCCGACACTCGATCCGACCGTGATGGGGTGGAAGGAGCGGGCCTTCTACCTGGACCCCGCCGACACGCCGTACCTCTTCGACAGCAACGGCAACGCAGGCAACACCGCGTGGTGGGACGGGCGGATCGTGGGGTGCTGGGTGCAGGACGACGACGCCCGGGTGCACCTGGTGCTGCGAGACGACGTCGGCGCGAAGGCGCGCACGGCACTGGAACTCGAGGCCGCGCGGCTCACCAGCTGGCTGGACGGCGTGCGGATCACCAACGTCTACGCCTCGCCGCAGATGCGCGGCGCGATCCTTCCCTGACCCCAGTGGTCAGGTCGGAAGAATCGCCGTGCGTCCCGCGCCCCGGGCACGCGCCTCGCGGCGTTGTCGTCGACTCGACCTGCCCTCCGGGCACGCCTTCGCTCCTCCGCCTTGCGATGCACGCACCCGGAGCACGGGCCGCCCCCGGCGCTCCTCCCGACCTGACCACTACGATTCAGCCCGTGAGTCGTCAGCAACCCGAGCAGCAGGCACCCCCGGTCCAGAAGGTGCGGATCAGGTACGCCAAGCGCGGCCGGTTGCGCTTCACCAGCCACCGCGACGTCAGCCGCGCGATCGAGCGCGCCGTCGTGCGTGCGGCGATCCCGATGGCCTACTCGTCCGGGTTCCACCCGCATCCCCGCATCTCGTACGCGGGCGCCGCGCCGACCGGTTCGGCCAGTGAGTCGGAGTACGTCGAGCTCGGTCTCTCCATGGCCCGCGACCCCCAGGACATCGGGCGGGAACTCGACGCGGTCCTGCCGGACGGACTGGACGTCGTCACGGCCGTGGACGGCGCGCACACCCTCCCGGGGTCGCTGTCGGACCTGCTCACCGCCAGCCACTGGCAGATCGACCTGCCGGACGCGCCCGCGGACCTTGCCGGCGCCGTCGCTGCCTTCCTCGCCACCGAGTCCGTGCTCGTCGAGCGGATGACCAAGAAGGGCCTGCGCAGCTTCGACTGCCGGGCGGCCGTGGTCCGCCTGGAGGTCACCGCTGAGGGCGGTCTCGACCTGGTTCTCGAGCACTCCGTGCCCGCCGTACGACCGGACGACCTGCTGACCGGACTGGCCCAGGTGGCCGGCTTCGAGACCCCGCCGACGGTCCTGCTCACGCGGGTCGCCCAGGGACTGCTCGACCGGGAGACCGGCACGATCGGCGACCCGCTCGCAAGTCGCTGATACCTCCCGGGTGACCCCTGTGTGCGATACTCGCCACAGGATCCACCCCGTGCGCGTCCTACAGGAGAGCGCAGGGAGATCTGACGACGTTCTCGCCGCCCGGTAGGTGTGACTGCCGGACGGCACGGTGGAGATCAGACCCCGCCCGACGCGACGCACAAGGCGACCGCGGCAGGTGAAGGTCCGAATTCCAGTGACGCTGTGCGGAGGGTGTCGTCCCACGAAGGCTTACGACACGACCCCCGGGTGCGTGTCGATGACACCCCGGGACGCGGAAGCGGGCCCGGGTGAGGAGTACCGCAATGACGGACGCGCCCACCAACACCCCGATCGACACGCCGAGCGACACGCCGGCTGAGGCCCCCGCCGAGGCGGCTGCCACGGTCGAGGCCTCGGCGGAGAAGCCCGCCGCCAGGACGGCAGCGAAGAAGACCGCCCCGCGCAAGACGGCCGCGAAGAAGGCCCCGGCCAAGAAGGCGGCCGCGAAGCCCGAGGGCGACGCCGAGGGGACCGCAGGAGAGAAGCCCGCGAAGAAGACGGCCGCGAAGAAGACGGCCGCGAAGAAGACTCCCGCCAAGAAGACGGCTGCCAAGAAGACCACGGCGAAGAAGGCCGCTGCTCCCACGTCGGAGCAGCTGGTCCTGACCGATGAGCCCGCCTCCGCGGAGCCCGTCGCCGCGACGGCTGTCGAGGCAGCTGCGGATGCTCCCGCCGCCGAGGCGCGCACCACCACCGTGACGACCCGGACCCGCTCCTCGCGGCCGGCCCGCAACACCGCCGTCCTCTTCCAGGCTCCCGACACGACCGCTGCCCCGGCAGCGACGGACGAGGAGCTCGAGGAGGACGAGGAGACCACCGACGCCCCGATCGCTCCCGCGGACGCCGAAGCGCCCGCCGCCGAGCAGGACCAGGAGTCGGACGACGATGAGGGTGACGAGGACGACGACGAGGGCACCGAGGGTGGCTCGACGTCGGCCAACGCCGCTCGCCGCCGCCGTCGTCGCGGTGGCCGCCGTCGCCGCAAGCCCGCCGGTGCGGGCAACGCCGGTGGCGAGGGTGACGACGACTCCGACGACGCCGAGGGCGACTCCGACGAGGCTGACGAGAACGCCGAGAACGCCGAGAACGCCGAGAACGGCGAAGGCGGCGAGGAGAAGACGACCGCCCGCGCCGCGAACGGTGGCAACAACGGCCAGCGCCAGCGTCAGCGCCAGGGTGGCGGCAACGCCCAGGCCCGCGCGAAGGCCGACGCCGACGCTGCTGCGGCCGCCGAGGGCGACGACGTCTCCGACGACAGTGATGAGAACGACGAGAACGGTGAAGGCGGGGGACAGGGCGGTTCGTCCTCCTCGCGTCGTCGCCGTCGGCGTCGTCGTACCGGTGAAGGTGGCGGCGGCCAGGGTGGCGACGGCGGGGACGACCCCGAGAACACCGTCACCCGTGTCCGCAAGCCGCGCTCGGCCGAGGACGAGATCACGAGCATCGCCGGGTCCACGCGCCTGGAGGCCAAGAAGCAGCGCCGCCGTGAGGGCCGCGAAGCCGGCCGTCGCCGCGCACCGATCGTGAGCGAGGCCGAGTTCCTGGCCCGCCGCGAGTCGGTCGAGCGGGTCATGGTCGTGCGCCAGCGCAAGGACCTCACCCAGATCGCCGTCCTCGAGGACAAGGTGCTCGTCGAGCACTACGTCGCCCGTGAGTCGCAGACCTCGCTCATCGGCAACGTCTACCTCGGTCGCGTGCAGAACGTCCTGCCCTCCATGGAGGCGGCGTTCATCGACATCGGCAAGGGGCGCAACGCGGTCCTGTACGCCGGCGAGGTCAACTGGTCCGCGCTCGGCCACAAGGACGGCCAGCCCCGCAAGATCGAGTCGGTCCTGCAGTCCGGGCAGACCATCCTGGTCCAGGTCAGCAAGGACCCGATCGGTCACAAGGGCGCCCGGCTCACCAGCCAGGTCAGCCTCGCCGGCCGCTTCCTCGTCTACGTGCCCGACGGCACCACCTCGGGCATCTCGCGCAAGCTGCCGGACACCGAGCGGTCGCGCCTGAAGGCCCTGCTCAAGGAGGCCGTCCCCGCGTCGGCCGGTGTCATCGTGCGCACCGCCGCAGAGGGCGCGTCCGAGGACGAGCTCACCCGCGACGTCGAGCGCCTCAAGGCCAAGTGGGACGACATCGAGGCCAAGGTCGCCAAGGGCAACGCCCCGCAGCTCCTGCACGGCGAGCCCGACCTGACCCTCAAGGTCGTCCGCGACCTCTTCACCGAGGACTTCGCCAAGCTCGTCATCCAGGGCGAGGACGCCTGGCGCTCCGTCAAGGAGTACGTCGACCAGATCGCTCCTGACCTCGCCGAGCGGGTCGAGCGCCACGACCCGTCGGGTCCCGACCTGTTCACGCTGCACCGCATCGACGAGCAGATCGCCAAGGGCCTGGACCGCAAGGTCTGGCTGCCCTCGGGTGGCTCGCTCGTCATCGACCGCACCGAGGCGATGACCGTCGTCGACGTCAACACCGGCAAGTTCACCGGCTCCGGGGGCAACCTCGAGGAGACGGTCACCAAGAACAACCTCGAAGCGGCCGAGGAGATCGTGC
>JAKFEI010000188.1:0-5708 GCA_036675765.1 Nocardioides sp.
GCCGCCCGCCGGAAGATGTCGACGTGCCCGTTGGTGACGGGGTCGAAGGAGCCGGGACACACCGCACGGGTCATGGGGCGAGGTTAGTGGTAGCCGGGTGCTCCGCGAACCAGACGGTCGTTTCGCCGTACCTCTTCTGCCCTCGCTTGCCCGGCAGCGGCACGACGCCGGCGGGCCACACGGGCTGCGGACTGCGCCGCGAGCGCTCCACCACGACGAGGGCGTCATCGGCGAGCCAGCCCTGCGCGGCGAGCAGGGCGAGGTCGTCGGCCACGGTGGCGTCGTCGAGCGGGTAGGGCGGGTCGGAGAAGACCAGGTCGAACGGCGCTCGAGCCGGCTCGGCAAGGACAGCCGCGACGTTGCGGGCCACCACCTCGGCCACGTCGCAGCCGATGCTGCGGGCGTTGCCGCGAATCAGCTCAGCGGTGCTCCTGTCGGACTCGACCAGCGTCACCGCTGCGGCTCCGCGCGACCAGGCTTCGAGCCCGATGGCGCCCGAACCGGCGTAGAGGTCCAGGACGCGCAGCCCCTGCAGGGAGCCCGCCCAGGCCTCGAAGCTGGAGAACAGCGCTTCGCGGACCCGGTCGCTGGTCGGCCTGGTCTGGTCGCCCCTGGGCGTCTGCAGGCGGCGGCCACCGGCCACCCCCGAGATGATGCGTGTCATCGATGGCCTCTCAGGACTTGTCCACGAAGCCGGCCTGCTGCGACCGCTCCAGATCGAGTACGGCGGCCGCCAGTTCCGCTGCGTGCGCGAGATCGACGTCCTGGTCGAGCAGCCCCTCTGCAGCTTCACGAGCGGCCACGATGGTGTCCTCGTCGCGGAGGACCCGGAGGTTCTCCAGGCTGGAGCGACGCCCGGCCTGCGAGGCGCCGAGCACGTCTCCCTCGCGACGTTGTTCGAGGTCGAACCGGCTGAGCAGGAAGCCGTCCGTGGTGGACGCGACCACGTCGAGGCGTTCCCGCGCGGGCGTGCCGACCTCGGTGTGGCTGACCAGCAGGCAGAGACCGGGGAAGCCGCCACGACCGACCCGGCCGCGCAGCTGGTGGAGCTGCGAGACGCCGAACCGGTCGGCGTCCAGGATGACCATCGCGGTCGCGTTGGCGACGTCGACGCCGACCTCGATCACCGTCGTCGACACCAGCACGTCGAGATCACCGGCGGCGAAGGCGCGCATGGTGGCGTCCTTCTCGTCGCTGGCGAGGCGCCCGTGCAGGCGGCCGATCCGCAACCCGGCCAGCGGGCCCCCGGCAAGTTGCTCCACGACGTCCTCGACCGCTGCGGCGGCGGGCGGGGCCGTCACGACGACGGGCTCGCCGTCCTCGTCGAACTGCACGTCCACGGCGTCGACCTGGCCGGCTTCCGCCTCGTCGCCGGAGATCCGCGGGCACACGACGTAGACCTGGTGGCCCTTCTCGACCTCCTCGCGGACCCGGGCCCAGACCCGGTCGATCCACGTGGGCTGCTGGACCAGCGGCACGACGTTGGTCTGGATCGGTGCGCGCCCGGCGGGCAGCTCGGTCAGCGTGGAGGACTCGAGGTCACCGAACACGGTCATCGCGACGGTGCGCGGGATCGGGGTCGCCGTCATCACCAGCAGGTGGGGCGGGTTGATGGCCTTGTCGGTGAGTGCGGCGCGCTGCTCGACACCGAACCGGTGCTGCTCGTCGACCACGACCAGGCCGAGGTCGGCGAAGAAGACGTTGTCTTGGAGCAGGGCATGGGTGCCGATGACGATGCCGGCCTCGCCGCTGGCGATCCGCGACAGCGGCGCGGTGCGCTGGGTCTTGTTCATCGAGCCGGTGAGCAGTTCGACATGGGTCCCGGCGCCGGACCCGAAGATGGTGCCGCCCATGGCGAGGTCACCGAGCATCGTGACGATCGAGCGGTAGTGCTGCTGCGCGAGCACCTCGGTCGGCGCCAGCAGCGCCGCCTGGCCGCCGGAGTCGACCACCCGCAGCATCGCCCGCAGCGCCACGAGCGTCTTGCCGGAGCCGACCTCGCCCTGGAGCAGGCGGTTCATCGGGTGGGGCGCCGCGAGGTCGGCCTCGATCTGCGCACCCACCTCGACCTGGCCCGCCGTGAGCGTGAAGGGGAGCCGGCCGTCGAAGTCCGCGAGGAGCGCGCCGTCGCCGCCGTCACGGGACGTCGCACCCAGCGACCGCGTCGCCCTGCGCCGCCGGCCCAGCACCAGCTGGGTGACCAGCGCCTCCTCGAACCGGAAGCGGTGGTGCGCCTGCTCGACCTGCTCCTCGTCCTCGGGTTGGTGCACCCACTCGTAGGCGCGCTCGATCCCGACGACGTCGTACCGCTCACGGATCGGCGCGGGGATGACCTCGGTGGGGCTGTCGACCACGGATCGCGCGAACTTCACGGCGCGGGCGACGTCCCACGACTCCAGGCCCTTGGTGAGGGGGTAGATCGGGTAGTAGTCGCCGAGGTCGAGGACGTCGTCGGAGAGCTCGCCCTCGTCCCCCTCAGCACCATCGCCCTGGCCGAAGATCGTCATCTGCGGGTTGACCAGCTGCCACTGGTCGCGGAACTGGTCGGCCTTGCCCAGGAAGACACCCCGGTTGCCGACGGCCACCCGCTTCGCGTGCCAGGCGGCGGTGCCGGCGTTGCGGGCGAAGAAGGTCATCTTCAGGCTGGGTCCGCCGGTGCGGAGCACGGCCTCGACACGAGCAGCGGGACGGCCCGTGCGACGGTCGTTGTAGGTGACCGTGCGGCAGTCGGTGATCTCGCCGACCACGCAGAGCATCTGGCCGACCCGGAGGTCGTCGATCTTCGTCAGCGACCCGGTCTCGAGGTAACGCCGCGGGAAGTGCCGCATCAGGTCGCCGACCGTGTGCAGCCCCAGACCGTCGCTGAACTTCTTGCGCTTGGCCGGCGTTGCGGCGCCGAGCACGGTCGTCAGGGACGAATCGAAGGTAATCGCCACCTGCGCCTCAGCTCATTCGACGGACATCAGGAGCGGGTATCGCTCCTGACCACCGTCGTACACCATGACGTCGACACCGGGGTGGACCTCCTCGACCCACGCGGCGGTGCGTTCGGCGAGACCGTCGCTGTCCTCACCGCTCACGATCGTCACCAGTTCGCCGCCGGCGGCCAGGAGCCGCTCGAGGACCTGGATCGCCACGGCGCCGAGCTCCTGGCCGACCACCGCGAAGTCTCCGGCGACCACGCCGAGCGCGTCGCCCGGTTCACACGGACCGCCGGTGGTGATGGCCTGCTTCGCCGCGATCGTGACGGCGCCGTGGCGCACGTGGCGGGCGGTGGCCGTCATCTCGGTGACGTCCTGGTCGAAGGCCCGGCCGGGTTCGTGGACGGCGACGGCCGCGAGGCCCTGGACCTGGGCGTGGGTGGGGATGACCGAGACCCGCAGGCCCTGCGCACGATGGTCGGCCTCGGCGGTGCTGGCGGCGGCGAGGGCGGCGCGGACCGTCGGCTCGTCGTTCGGGAGTACGACGACCTCCCGGGCCCCGCTGCCCGTGATCGCGGCGAGCAGCTCACCGGTCGAGGGGCGACGTGTCGGGCTGCCGAGCACCACCACGGCGCCTGCTTCGGCGAACAGCTCGCCGAGCCCGGGACCGGCGGCGACGGCCACGATGCAGCGACCCGCGAGCGGAATGCTGGGCTCCCCCGGCTGCGCGTTCTGGGCAGCGATCTGCTCGGCGAAGTGGGTCACCCGGATCCGGTACGGGCGCCCGATCTCGAGGGCGACCTCGATGGCAGCCCCGACGTCGTCGGTGTGGACGTGCACGTTCCAGAGGCCGTCTCCACCGACGACCACCACGGAGTCGCCGATCTCGCCGAGGCGACCGCGCAGGTCACCGGCCGCCGGGTCGGGCGCGTCGAGGAGGTACATCACCTCGTACGACGGACCGTCCTCGCTGAGGTCGTGGTCCGCGGCGGGCCGGAGCGGCACCGGGATCACGTGGCTGCCGAGGGGCGCGGTGACCGGAATCGGCCGGTGGCCCGTCAGCACGGTCACGGCGGCATCGAGGATGACCGACAGACCGCGGCCACCGGCATCGACGACACCCGCCATGGCCAGCACCTCGAGCTGTTCGGGCGTGTGGCCGAGCGCCTCGCGCGCTGCCGCAGCGGCCGCCGTGAGCACGTCGCTGCTGCGAGCCGCCGCGTCCGCCGCACACTCCACCGCCACCTCGGACGCGGCGCGGAGGACGGTGAGCATGGTGCCCTCGACCGGCTCCCCCACGGCGGCGTAGCTCGCCGCACAGGCCTGTTGCAGGGCCTCGGCGATCACCCGGGCGTTCGGCTCGTCGGGCGCGGCAGCGCCGATCCGGCGGGCGACCGCGCCGAGCATCTCGCTCAGGATCACGCCGGAGTTGCCGCGCGCTCCCAGCAAGGCACCACGAGCGAACGCCACGAGCGGATCGGGCGGGTCATCGGACGTGTCGGCGATCGCGGCCTTGAGTGCGTCGCGTGAAGCCACGACCGTGAGGTACATGTTCGTGCCGGTGTCACCGTCCGGCACGGGGAAGACGTTGAGGGCGTCGATCTCCTCGCGGGCCTGGGCCAGGGCGTCGACCGCGATGTCGATGAAGCGCACCACGGTGTCGAGCGAGATGCTCTGTCCGGGCTTGCCGGCCGTCTCCTGCCCCGTCCCCTCGTCCATCGGGGGTCACACTAGTGGCTGGCGCGGACCACCTGACGATTTCTGCCCACGGGCTCCTGTCGGCTATTCTCTTCCGGTTGTCTGGAGTGCGTTGCGCGCCCGGTCGACACAAGACTTTTACCGCAATCCTCAGGAGTTCACCAATGGCCGCCGTGTGCGACATCTGCGACAAGAAGCCGTCCTTCGGCAACAACCGGCCGTGGTCGCGCAAGATCACCAAGCGCCGCTTCGACCCGAACATCCAGCGCGTCCGCGCGACGGTCAACGGCACGCCCAAGCGCCTCAACGTGTGCACCGGCTGCCTCAAGGCCGGCAAGGTCTCCCGCTGACCTGATCCACAGCTTTCGTCGAAGGCCGTCACCCTGAGGGGTGGCGGCCTTCGTCATTTGTCGGGCTCACGTGCGAAACACTGGTGAGCATGGACGTTCGGATCGCGGACCATCACGACATTGCGCACCTCGCTCGATTGCTCTGGCTGCACTCAGCACCCGCCGAGCAGGCCAACCAGTCCACCGAGGACTTCGCCGTTGACCTCGCCACGTGGTGGGCCAGCCGCGGCGACTCGCACGTTGCCTTCGTCGCTCGAAGCGACGGGACCCAGGTCGTCGGCATGGCGTGGCTTGCCCTCGTCCCACGGGTGCCGAGGCCGGGAAATGCCGATCGTCAATCGGCGGACCTGCAAGGTGTCTTCGTCGCGTCGGATGAGCGCGGGAAGGGGATCGGCTCCGCACTGGTTCATGCCGCCTGCGCCCACGCCCTGCACCTCGGAGCCAGCCGGGTCACGGTCCATTCGAGCGCCGAGGCGGTTCCCCTCTACGAGCGGCTCGGTTTCGCATCCGGCCGCGAGTTTCTCCGGACGCCAACTGAGTGACCGGTGGGCGACACGCCTCTCCGGGGCCGGCTCTGCTGTAACACGTTGTTCGCCCGACCAGGCACCCGTTGCCGGTGGTAGCCGACCGTTGCAGCGCCCCTTTCCCGACGTCACCCGTCGGGTAGTGGAGTGGACAGCGTGTTACAGCCCTTCGCCATGCCAACCCGCGGCGGGGCCAATCAGAAGTGCGACCAGCC
>JAKFEI010000423.1:0-5698 GCA_036675765.1 Nocardioides sp.
GATCCGGGTGACCGCTTCGACGAGCTGGGGTGCGTCGACGGCATAGGGGATCCGCAGGTACCGGTCCAGGCCGCCTTCGGGGGCGAACGACGGGCCGGGCGCCAGGAGTACGCCGTGCCGCTCAGCTTCGACGGAAAGGGCTGTCGCGCCCGCTGACGGGAGCTCGAGCCACAGCGCCATGCCGCCTGTCGGCATCCGGAAGGTCCACTCCGGCAAGGTCGACGCGAGGGCCGCGGCAAGGGCGTCGCGCTGCGCCCGGAGCCGGTCGCGCTGCAGGGCCACCATCGCGTCGTGTTCCCCGTTGAGAAGCCGGGTCAGCACGAGCTGTTCCAGAACCGGGGCGCCGAGGTCGAGGCCGACGCGTGCGCGGGTGAGCCGGTCGACGAGAGCATGCGGTGCGCGGATCCAGCCCAGGCGCAGGCCACCCCACACGCTCTTGCTCGCGCTGCCCACGGTGACGGCGTCCTTGCTGAAGCACGCGAACGGACGCAGGGCCGGCGCGTCATCCAGCCGGAGCAGGTGGTGTGCCTCGTCGACCACGGCCGTGGCGTCGTGCCTGGCGAGTGCCTTCGCGTACGTCGCCCGCTCCGCCTCGGTCATCACCAAGCCGGTCGGGTTGTGGAAGTCGGGCATCACGTGCACGAGGCGCGGACGGGCCTTGCCCAGCACGTGGGCCACGGCGTCGAGGTCCCAGCCGGACGGATCGAGCGGGATCGACGCGAGTCGCCCGCCGCCGGTCCGCAACGCCTGCACGGCGTTCGGATAGGTGGGTGACTCGACCAGCACCCGGTCCCGGGGGCCGACCAGGGCGCTGCCGATCACTGCGGTCGCGGCCAGCGCGCCCGGTGTGACGATGATCTGTTCCGGTGCGGTCGGCAGTCCGCGGGCGTCGTACGACGCAGCGATGGCGGCCTGCAGGGCGGGCATGCCGGCGGGGTAGTAGCCGTGGCCGCCGAGGTGCGCGGGCAGCTCGGCCGCGGCATCGGCGTAGGCGGCAGCAATCCCCGGCGGTGCGGTGGCGGCCGCGCACACGAGGTCGATCACGCCCTCGCTGACGTCGGTCGGCCACAGGGCGCGGTCGAGGGCACGGGTCGGACCGCCCGGCAGGCGGGTGAAGGTCCCGCTGCCCTGCTGGGCCTGTGCGTAGGAGGTGTCGCGCAGGACGGCGTAGGCGCGGGTGACGGTGGTGCGGGAGACGCCGAGCGCCTCGGTCAGGTCGCGCTCGCTGGGCAGGCGCGTGCCGTAGGCGATCCGGCCGTCACCGATCAGCTCGCGCAGGGCATCGGCCAGGCCGACGTACGCGGGGGAGCGGTCGAAGGCGCCGACCAGCAGTGCGAGCCGGGACGCGGAGAGGGAAGTGGACTGCTCCATGCAGGCCACTGTATCCGGATTGGCTATTTGGCAACAGTCCAATCGGGTGGACAGTGATTCCATGTCCACGGCCGTCCACTCCGTCCCCGCGCCCGCCCTCCTCGACCTCGGCCCGCTCGCCCAGCTCCGCGCCGGTCGTCTCGTACGACGCCTCGCGCAGCTGTTCCTCGGACTGGCGCTCTACGGGGTGAGCCTCGCGATGATGGTGTTGGGTGACATCGGCCTGGCTCCGTGGGATGTGCTCCACTCGGGCTTCATCCGCCACGTGGGGATCACCCTCGGCCAGGCGGTCGTGCTGTTCAGCTTCGTCGTGCTGGTGTTCTGGATCCCGCTGCGGGAGAAGCCGGGTGTCGGCACCATCGCGAACGCGCTCGTGGTCGGCATGTCCGCCGACGCGACGCTCGCCGTGTTCGACGCGCCCGACAACCTGGCGGCCCGGACCGGCCTGATGGTCGGCGGCGTGCTGCTGTGCGGCCTGGCCACGGCGCTCTACATCGGTGCCCAGTTGGGCCGCGGTCCGCGCGACGGGCTGATGACCGGCCTGCACCGCCGTACCGGCCTCTCCATCCGGCTGGTCCGCACCGTCCTCGAGGTCGGCGTGGTCGTGATCGGCCTGCTGCTCGGCGGCACCCTGGGCCTGGGGACCGTGGTCTTCGCGCTGACCATCGGCCCGATCGCCCAGTGGCTGATGCCGCTGTTCCTCATCGACCTGGTCGACCTGGGAGCCGACCTGGGAACCGACCTGCCCGGGGATGCCCCCGATACTGCCCCTGAAATCGTCGGCTGACCCTGCATGAAGCGGGGGGTGGCTGGATAGGCTCCCCCTCATGACCACCGACGGTTCCCAGGCCTCCTCGTCAGCAAGTGCCCCCGAGCCCAGCCCGCTCGCTCCTCCGGAGCCTGTCCTGACGCTGACCGCGCCCGAGGCGGCCGCGCCCGTCGTCGAGACGGCCGCGCCGAAGATGGCCCCGCAGGTTGCGGCCGAGATGGTGCCCGAGCTCGATGCCAAGGTCGACAACTTCCTGACCGCGCTGACCAGCACCAAGGCCGGCAGTCCCGAGTTCGCGGCGCAGGCCGAGAACGTCCGCACCATGGGCGATGCGGACATCCGCAAGGCTGCCGAGACCTCCAACCGGATGCTCGACAAGCCGGTGACCGCGCTCAAGGAGGGCGGCATCTCGCAGGGCTCCAAGGTGGGCAAGACGCTGCTCGAGCTGCGCCGCACGGTCGAGGACCTCGACCCCGGCCAGGCGACGGGCGTCAAGAAGTTCTGGGACAAGCTGCCCTTCAACGACAAGATCGAGGACTACTTCCGCAAGTACCAGTCCTCGCAGAGCCAGCTCAACGGCATCCTGCACTCGCTGCGCAGCGGGCAGGACGAGCTGACCCGGGACAACGTCGCGCTCAACCTCGAGAAGACGAACCTGTGGTCGGTCATGGGTCGGCTCAACCAGTACATCTACGTCGCCGAGAAGCTCGACACGAAGTTGTCGGCCCGGATCGCCGAGCTCGAGCTCAGCGACCCGGACACGGCCAAGACGCTGTCGCAGGACGTGCTGTTCTACGTCCGCCAGAAGCACCAGGACCTGCTGACCCAGCTGGCCGTGTCGATCCAGGCCTACCTGGCGATCGACATCATCATCAAGAACAACATCGAGCTCATCAAGGGAGTCGACCGGGCCTCGACCACGACGATGTCGGCGCTGCGGACCGCGGTCATCGTGGCCCAGGCGCTGGGCAACCAGAAGCTCGTGCTGGACCAGATCACCGCGCTCAACACGACGACGTCGAACATGATCCAGCGCACCTCGGAGATGCTCAAGGAGAACTCCGCGGCGATCCAGGAGCAGGCGGCGTCCTCGACCATCGGCATGGAGCAGCTGCAGGCGGCGTTCGCGAACATCTACGCCACCATGGACTCGATCGACGAGTTCAAGCTCAAGGCCCTTGACAACATGTCGACCACGATCGGTGTCCTCGAGACCGAGGTGCAGAAGTCCAAGGCCTACATCGAGCGGGTGCAGCAGCACGATTCCCGCAACGCCGCCGGCACGCTCAACATCTCCTGATTCGGGCGACGAGCAGGCAGGACGAGCGTCGCGTGGGGATGAAGTCGTGGTGGCAACGGGCCCGGGGTTCCGGGAAGTTGGTGGAGTCGGGGTACGTCGTCCCGCCGCCCCCGACCGAGCAGGACATCCTTGCTGCCCTGAATCAGGTCAACGCCATGCTCCGCGAGGGCAACGCGCCGCCGGTGGTGATCTCGCGGGTGGTCCGGATCGCGCAGACGATCCACCAGACGCTGCCACGGCTGCGGCAGCTCGGGCTCGGCAGCATGGAGAGCTACTCGGTCGTCGCGACGGCCACCGACTACCTCCCCGAGGCGGTCGGCGGCTACCTCCGGTTGCCGCGTGACTGGGCCGACACCCGGCCGATCGACGGCCACAAGACCGCGCTACTGATCCTGATCGAGCAGCTCGAGCTGCTCGGGTCCACGATGGACAAGATCTTCGATGCGGCGAACCGCGCGGACGCCCAGGCGCTGGTCGCCCACGGGCAGTTCCTCGCCGCGAAGTTCGGCCATGCATCCGACGGTGGCCCCGACCTCACCCTGGGAGCACCGTGAAGAACTCCGGTACGACGACCCTGGCCGCCGCACTCGACGCACTCGTCGCTGCGGCGCGGGCCGCAGGCGTGGACGAGGCAGCGGCGCGGGCCGAGGGCGAGGCGGTCGCAGCGACCGTCTCCGAACGCTCCCGTGGCGCATTCGTGGTGTGGTCGGAGCAGACCGGCCGCGCTGTCTCGGCCGAGGAACATGCTCAGGCCGCGAAGCGCGGCAACCGGTTCCGTGCAGGCCCGACGCCGCTCATGGCGCAGTTGCTGCTGCAGAAGTCGACGCACTCGGCGGACTACGCCGGCGCGCTGGCCGACGTCGCGCTGGCCGGCAGCGCCCTGGGGGAGCCCGGCCCGGACGCGATCGGTGCCGCCACGACCGTGACGACCGCGCAGCTCGGCGGTGGGTTCACCGCCCGCAACCTCGAAGGTCCCGCGTCGGGCCGGGGAGCGTTCGACCTCCCCGAGCGCCAGCCGGTCCCCGGCTTCGGTGACGACATGCTCGAGCAGGTCCGTCGCGTCGGTGAGCAGGTACGACGCCAGCTGGGTGCGCTCGACGGCGCCGTCCCGGGCGACGGCCAAGGTGGTCGAGTAGCCGCCGAGGAACGAGGCGGCGTATCGAGACCCGCCGAGCCTGGCGAGGCTGAAAGCACACAGACCCAGGCCGCCGAACCCGAGACCCCGGTCGTCGAGGAGCCCGAGCCCGAGGAGCCGACCAAGTCGGTCGAGGAGCTCCTCGCCGAGCTCGACGGCCTCACCGGTCTGAAGAACGTGAAGGGCGAGATCCACCGACAGGCCGCCGTACTCCGGGTGGAGGGGCTGCGGAAGAAGGCGGGGCTCGACACCCCGACGATCACCCGGCACCTCGTCTTCAACGGCAACCCCGGCACGGGCAAGACCACGGTCGCTCGCCTCGTGGCCGGCATCTACCGCGCGCTCGGGCTGCTCTCGAAGGGCCAGCTCGTCGAGTGCGACCGGTCGGAACTGGTCGCCGGCTACCTCGGACAGACCGCCCAGAAGACGGCCGACCTGGTGAAGTCCGCCGAGGGTGGGGTGCTGTTCATCGACGAGGCGTACTCGCTCTCCGGGGACCAGTACGGCAAGGAAGCCATCGACACCCTGGTGAAGGAGATGGAGGACAAGCGCGACGACCTCGTCGTCATCGTCGCCGGGTACCCGCTCCCGATGGCCATCTTCATCTCGGAGAACCCGGGCCTCGAGAGCCGGTTCCGCACCACCATCGACTTCGCCGACTACACCGACGACGAGCTCGCCGAGATCTTCGCCGGGATGGCCAAGGGTGCCGACTACGACGTCGCCGAGCCGGTGCTCGCACGGCTGCGCGAGATCCTGGCCGAGGCGCACCGCGGCCCGTCGTTCGGCAACGCGCGCTTCGTCCGCAACCTGCTGGAGGCGGCCATCGGGCACCACGCCTGGCGACTGCGGGAGGTCACCGAGCCGACCCTCGAGCAGTTGCGCACGCTCGAACCGGACGACCTCGTGGTCGACCCGAACGACCCCAACCTGGGCGAGCCCGAGACCGAGGAGGGCGTCGTCGTACCGCCCGAGGATGCAGCGCCGGCCGAGCCGGTCGACCCGTTCGGCGACGACGCCACGGCCGCCCGCCCGGCCCCTGAACCGACCCCGTTGGTCGAGCCTGTCGAGACCCAGGAGGAATCGTGAGCCAGACCGCCACCCCCCAGGCGGCACCGCCGCC